>CAYTQP010000024.1:0-15084 GCA_964440175.1 uncultured Verrucomicrobiota bacterium | reverse complement strand
CTGCACGCAAACGCGCAAATTCGGGCTGCCCCCCCTGTGGTCGTCTCTGCTGTCCGCGCATCTGCTGTTGTTTTCCGCTTTTCACAGTGTCTTCCGCTGACACTCCAATAACTGCTGAAATAAAAATTAGTGCCGTTGCGCCTAATATGACAATCCTGCGTTTCATCGTATTCTCCCTTCAATAAACTAAGGTTAAAACCGCACCTCACTGCGTCGCCGGCGAGACACCGACATTAAGTCAAACACAAACCGACAACGCACAATCCTCTCAGTTTATTGTAAAATCATTTCTATTTTTCAGCAGAATTACACTGCAATAAAACAATGAAGCAGCAGAGACGGAGCAGATTAATGCTCCTCCTCGCTGTAGAGAA
Organism: uncultured Verrucomicrobiota bacterium; assembly: GCA_964440175.1. Classification (GTDB taxonomy): domain Bacteria; phylum Verrucomicrobiota; class Kiritimatiellia; order CAYTQP01; family CAYTQP01; genus CAYTQP01. The sequence goes on along the minus strand of CAYTQP010000024.1, from coordinate 14,710 downwards.
TATCCCCCGTTTCCGCATCTTCAATAATGAACTCCTCCATATGGCGATTATGATCGGAGACGAATGTGAGATGAGCATGATACTCTTTCTCCATTATCAAAAGCTGTTTTTCATCCTCATCGCGCAGACGTTTAAGAACAGCCGGATTGATAATGATCTTGAGAGAGACCTCCTCCTTTTTATTGCGGCGAATTATTTCCGAGAGGTGGCGTTGAAGTGCAACGCTCATACTTAGCGCGGATTTCACCTTGCCGCGTCCCTTGCAATAGGGACAATCCATATAGGTTGCATCCCTCACACTTTCGGCAACGCGTTGTCGCGTCATCTCCAGAAGTCCGAAACGGGAAATCGCCAGCACATTAGTGCGAGCCTTATCTTTCTTCAGTCCGTCCTTAAGTTTTTTCAAAACCGCCGCCTGATCACGTCGCGAACGCATATCGATGAAGTCCACAACGACCAACCCGCCGACATTACGCAAACGCAGTTGACGTGCCACCTCTTCGGCTGCATCCATATTGACGTTTCGGATCGACTCCTCCTGCGTCTTTGCACCCTTGTGTTTACCGGTGTTCACATCAACGGCAACCAGTGCTTCGGTTTCATCAAAGATGAGGCAACCCCCGCAATTCAGGGTCACTTTTCGGCGAAAGATGCTCTCTATATGCTTTTCAACGCCGTAAAAATCAAAAATCGGTTTACTTCCGCTGTAGAGCTTAACCTTGTTCTTCGCTCTGCGTGACAGGCGACCGACAATCTCTTTGACGTGCTCATAAACTTCGGGGGAATCGAGAATTATGCTCTTCACCTCTTCTGTCAACGCATCTCGTACTGTCCGTTCAGCCAGACCCGGCTCGTGATACAGGCAACAGGGAGAAGGCTTCTCTTTGACGCCTGCCTCTATCTCTTTCCATATATCCGTCAGACTTTCAACATCGCGAATAAAGCTACTGGTTCGTGCGCCTATTCCTGCGGTTCGCACAATCAGCCCCATGTTTTCGGGAAGCGGAAGATTGCGAAGTACTTTTTTCAGACGTTGCCGTTCTTTTTTCTTTTCTATTTTCCGCGAAATCCCTTTCAGCTGACAACCCGGCAACATCACAAGAAAACGTCCAGGCATACTTATATTCGCGGTTATGCGTGGCCCTTTTGTACCGATTGCGCCCTTTGTCACCTGAACAATTATATCCGAACCCGCCGGTATTCGCTTCTCCATCTCGCCGGGTTCCCATTTCTTCTTTTTAGTTCTTCTGCGTGAAGCGGGCACACCCTCTTCCGCTTCAAGTCGGGCAACATCTTCGGGGATCATATCCCAGTAGTGAATAAAGGCGTTCTTCTTTGTGCCTATATCCACAAAAGCCGCCTGCAACCCATCTTCCAAATTCTGCACTCTTCCCTTGAAAATACTTCCGACAAGATGCTCCTTTGATGCACGCTCAATTTTAAAATTATCCAGCTCTCCATTCTGAAGAACAACTACCCGTGTCTCCAGATTTTCTGAATTTATCAGTATCTGTTTTCCCTTGTTTTTCTTTTTTGGCTCCATTTTACACTTCCTTAATTTAATATCGGTAACGCCGCACGTAAACACTTTGCAGTAAGCCCAGGGCGAGCATAGTACTCACCATAAACGAACCACCATAACTGACCAGAGGGAGCGGCAAGCCCGTGATCGGCATCATTCCTATTGTCATCGCCACGTTTACAAATATATGAGCGAAGAGCATTGTGGCTATACCCGTCACCAGCAGTTGTCCAAAACGATCTCTGGCCACAAGCGCGATACTGCTCCCGCGCCCAACAAGCCATCCATACAGCGCGAGGAGACCAACGCTGCCTGCAAAGCCGCACTCCTCCGCTATCACTGAAAAAATAAAATCTGTCGGGGCCACTGTTCTCGGAAGAAACCCCAGAATGTTCTGCGTTCCATTGAGAAAACCCTTTCCGAAAAGTCCACCGGAACCGACTGCTATTTCCGACTGTATCTTGTTCCAGCCCACACCGAGCGGATCGCTGGCAGGATCCCAAAACACCATGATGCGGTTACGTTGATATTCATCCAGCCCCAACCAGGCGAGTGGCATTAACATTGCGCCTGCAAGCAGAATCAAAGCGAGTATGCGCCAGGGCACACCAGCCATAAAAAGCATAACCAGAGTGACAGGCACCAACACCATCGCCGTCCCAAGATCAGGCTCCATTGCGATGAGAAGGAACGGGACTCCCACAATAACAAGCGCAGTAATTGTACTGCGCGGACTGTATACATCCAGGTCGGGACGCCCAAGATAGGCAGCAAGCGCAACAATTGTGGAGAGCTTGGCAAGTTCAGAGGGCTGGATATTCACCCCCACGTTGAGCCAGCGGTATGCCCCGTGAACCCGCGTTCCAACGACAAACACCAGCAAAAGAAGGACTAAGCCCATCCCGTATAGACCCCACACATACCGTCTCAAAAGACCGTAATCAAACGTCATAACTCCCAGATAGACGGCAAGCCCCACCAGTGCCCAGCCTATCTGCTTTTTATAAAAAGGATACACAGTGGAGCTGTCACCGCGAAAGGCGGCACTGTAGATAAACGAAATACCCACACAAATCAAAATAAAGACCGATGCCATCATAAACCAGTCCATTCGCCGGACGGCGTATTTAATATCCGCAACACGAAACATCAGCTTCGCCCCCCTTCTATCTCTATGCGGTTGAATATTGCGTCAAACAGCTCGGCAACCCGGGGTGCAACTGTGGATCCTCCCGACTTACCGTCTTCAACCAGTGCCGCCAACGCATAACGCGGGTGATCATAGGGTGCGAAAGCTATCATCCAGGTGTTTTTCTTCCCCTCGGCGGCTGGTCCATATTCAGCTGTGCCGGTCTTTCCTGCGATCTCCACCCCCGGCACCCGCGCACGTCTTCCTGTGCCATGCGCCGACATCACAACTTCACGCATGCCCTCGCGGATGGCTTCAATATTCTCATCTCGCCAGTGCATATCATTTATAACCTCAACCGGTACAGACGTGTAGTCGGAACTGTTGGGGGTGCCGACACCCAGCACCAGTCGCGGTCGCAAAATTTTTCCGCCGTTGGCAATCGCGGACACCGTCACCGCCATTCGCAACGGCGATACGAGCAACGCGCCCTGCCCGATCGAAAGGTTGCAAGTGTCACCCTTCCGCCATGAATCGTGGAGCGTATTACGCTTCCATGCGGCTGTGGGCAGTAAACCACGACTCTCCGCAATATCAATTCCTGTTCGCTGCCCAAACCCCATCGCTTGCGCCATGTGGCAAATATACTCATGCCCGCACTGCAAACCCAAATGATAGAAATAGACATTGCACGAATGCTTGAGTGCAGCTTTCACGTCCAGCTCCCCATGCCCCGGATGATACCAGCAGTTGAAACGCGATTTACCCAGCTTAAAATATCCCGGACAATTGAAACGTGTCGCCAGTGTCGAACGGTTATTCTCCAGCGCGGCCAGCGCAATCACCGGTTTGAATGTGCTGCCGGGAGCGTACCCGCCCATCGTCGCACGGTTGACAAGCGGATGGCGCACATCGTCCATCAATCGCTGCCAGGTCGCGAAAGAGATGCTGGGGACAAAACTGTTAGGATCGTAACGAGGAGAGTTTGCCATTGCCAGAATATCTCCGTTGCGCGGATCCATCAGCACCATTGCGCCGACGACATCACCAAGTGCCTTTTCTGCTGCCATCTGCATACGCACATCAATCGCAAGATGAATATCATGGCCTATCTTCGGCTCACGTCGACGGCTGTCGAGCTCCTTGTCTTCATAACGGTATCCCGTAACATCAACGCGCATAAGATAACCACCGGACGTGCCCCTCAGTTGCTGATCAAAACTTCGCTCCAATCCACTCTTACCCTCGAACTCGGTCAGATAGTAATCATATCCCTCATCTTCGATAACAGGTGTTGCCCGCCCGACATATCCCAGCAGATGTGAAGCACTGTCACCATACGGATAAACCCGCACGGGCTGCGTATAGATATCGATGGCTGGTATGCCCGCCGTCTGTTCAGCCCAACGTGCCAGAGCCGTATCGTCCATATCCAACCAGCCATGCAACGGCAACGGCAAACGCTTCTTGATGTGATTCCATATATCGTCACGTGTTATCGAAGACCCCACGCCCACTCGTGCCGACACCTCGTCTATCACCTGTTGCACCCGATTGATAGTGTTCGACCATGGTCCCGATTGACGAAGTTCCTCCAAATAAAGTACAATCTCATATCCCGGTCTATTTTCAACCAGCGGACATCCATACCGGTCATATATCGATCCACGTGTTCCCGGCAAACGCACCCGTCGAATACTCTGCCGTGAAACATCATTTTGATAACGTGCGCCGTGTGCCACCTGAAGACGCCAGAGCATTGCGCTGACAAACATAAGCATCAAGAGCATTACAACCTGCAGAAAGCGCACCCGAATCATCTCTTTGTCTGTTGCGGTTCTCATTGCCATGCCGTACCCCTCCTGTTCAAATTCCCAAGAGCGACATCCATCTTCCAGACCATCTTATACACAAACGGCGCACTGATTGCCCCCAGCAGGAATGATCCAAGCATTCGCATCAGGACAATCGACAGCCCCAAATTCACACCTTTAACCGAAAGAATCAAAAACAACGCCGCCATAACGTCAACTATCGCCGCAGTAACAGCACCAAAAAACACATGAGTAATGGGATGCGGGATGTATACTTCATCGCGGTATCTGTTTATTGTAAAGGCAACTATGCAAAACGATATAGCCGCACACCCCAGTGGCATCAAACTCTGAGTGTCCTGCAGAAAGCCAGCCAGCAACGCCACCATCATCGCCGTAAAGCGTTTGCGGGTTAGCGAAAAATAGATTGTCACCCCCAGCAACAACGGCAACTTCACGTGCCCCATTACGCTCCACCCCGGCAACAACGCCTGAATGCCCGCAGCAATCAACAGTGAAAATATTATAAGCAGAGCACTCATCTCGCCGTCTCCTTTGTCGCGGACTCATCAGGCAAATCATCGGAAACGACGACAAAAAGCAAACCCAAATTGCCAAGATCGGCGGAGGGCACAACATCAGCGTACTGATACAACCCTGACGGTCCCTCATATATCTTCGTAATCCGACCGACAAGCAAACTCTTCGGGAAAAGCCCGCCAAGACCAGAAGTGAACACCTCGTCACCCGCCCGCACTTTGGCATCCTTGTTTATGAAATCCATTCTGCACAGTGCCCTGCCACTCTTTAACGAGCGACGTCCGTAAAGGACCCCCGCGCAACTCAGTCTCTCAATACGAACAGAAACCCGGCAGGTTGGGTCTGAAAGTAGCAGTATATCAGCCGTATTCTGCGAGACAGAAACCACCTTACCAACAAGACCATCGGCCGTAATTACCGCGCTGTCAATTGCGATTTTTGAGCCACGGATCTTGCTGACCCGCACAGTTCGCCACCAACCGCAAACATCACGCGCGATTACCTCGCAGGCGACCAGTTTCTCAGGATGTTCCCGCTGAAGACGTAAAGCCGAACGAAGTCGCACATTCTCGTCAGAAAAACGATTCGCCAAACGCACCTCATTGCGCAAGCGCGTAAGCTCCTTGCTCATTTCGCGATTCTTTGCGGCCATTCCGCCCAGTCCGCGAATTGACGACGATGCCTCCTTCAGGCGTGCTCCGAACCCTGACACAGTCTCCTGCATGGGTGCAATCACTTCTCTCGCCACCGTCTTAACCCCGCGCTCTGCTGGCGGAGGAAGGTTCAATACGACAATAAGAACAACCGCAAACAACATCCAAACTAAAATTTTTCTCTCTCTCACAACAATGTCAATGCCACGTCATATATCCTCATGACACAGCAGGACTGCCGGGAAGACAGATCGTTCCGCTTTTAACTCGCATATCAATACAAGCGATCGGGACTTGCCACTTTTCTCAGGAAGTTCAATTCATGCAGAACCACACCAGTACCCTCGGCAACAGCACTCAACGGATCATCCGCCAAGTGAACGGGCAACCCCGTCTCTTCCGCCACCAACTTGTCCAGACCGTGCAACAAAGCACCGCCACCGGCCAGTATTAGACCGCGGTCAACAAGATCCGCCGACAATTCCGGCGGACAACGTTCGAGTGTAACTCTGATTGTATCGACAATGGTCGATACCGGTTCTGCTAAAGCTTCGCGTATCTCTTCTGATGTAACGCTCAATGTCTTGGGTAATCCCGCGACAAGGTCGCGGCCCTTAACTTCCATTGTGACTTCTTCGTCCCAACCATGGGCGGATCCAATCGAAATCTTGATCTCCTCGGCTGTTCTTTCTCCAATTGCTAAATTATAAACGCGCTTCATATAATGAATGATAGCTTCATCCATCTCATCACCGCCAACTCTCACACTGCGGCTGAACACCACTCCGGCCAGCGATATCAACGCCACCTCCGTAGTGCCACCGCCGATATCAACAATCATATTGCCGGCCGGCTCCTGCACGGGAAGTCCAACACCAATGGCCGCAGCCATTGGCTCTTCAATCAAATAGACCTCGCGCGCACCCGCATGGGTAGCTGAATCCTTAACCGCGCGTTTCTCAACTTCTGTAATTCCACTGGGAACTGCAACTATGACACGGGGGCGAAGCATCTTATTGCGGTCATGCACTTTACGTATGAAATAGCGCAACATCGCTTCGGTAATCTCAAAATCGGCAATCACCCCCGACTTCAGTGGACGAATGGCCACAATGCTTCCAGGTGTGCGCCCCAGCATCTTCTTTGCCTCTTCACCAACAGCCAGAACCCTGTTGGATCCCGCCTGAATAGCAACCACCGATGGCTCTCTTAATACTATTCCTCTCTCCTTAACGTAGACCAGCGTGTTGGCCGTTCCCAAATCAATGCCAATATCACTGGAAAAATATCCAAAAATCTTACTAAACATATACAAATCCTGCTTTTTATATTAATGAACGGTCATTTTGCAACAAACATTCACTGTCGTCAAGATTTAATAAATAATCTTTTTGCACTGACTATTCTGCATTGCGGCAACACTTGTCGGCATTTCCCCCGCATACCGAGCATCCCACCTGCCCTGGCTCATGCTCTTCGCGTGGATCATGAGCGCAGTATCCCGGACGATCTCGCCGCCCGACGAACGAACTTAGACCCAGCCCTGCAAGAGCCAGCGTGAACAGAACAAACACAATTCCAATCAAAATCAATAGTTGCAAAACAATTCCTCTCTATATCCGCGCCAAAACGGCACTTTCCAGCTCGGCAATCGTCACGCTCTCGTCGTAGAGAGCCTTGCCCACAATCGCACCGATCAGATTCCCGCACTCCACCTCCATGAGGCGGCGAACATCGTCAACTGCAGATACCCCGCCAGAGGCCACAACATCACAACCGACCACCTTGCAAATTGCGGACACCTGCTCAGCGTTCACCCCACGCATCATTCCGTCCCGACTGGTGTCCGTGTAAATTATTGTTTTCACGCCCGCCAGCTCCACATTCACCGCCAGATCAGTGGCCGCCACTCCGGTCGTCTCAATCCAGCCTTTTGTCTGCACCATCCCGTCACGGGCATCAATGCCCACCGCTATCCTTTCTCCGCCAAAATGCGCTACAAGACGACTCAATTCCTCTGGATGCTCACAGGCACGCGTTCCCAGAATTGCTCGCGCCACTCCGGCATCAAGAACGGCATCAATATCCTCATCCGTGCGCAGTCCTCCGCCAATCTCAACCGGAATGTCAACGGCCGCCGTGATACGCCGCAGAACATCGGTGTGAACCGGATGCCCGGCAAACGCGCCATCCAAATCAACCACGTGCAGATACCCTCCCCCCTGCTCCACCCAGTGCCGCGCCATCGCGACGGGGTCATCCGAATACTCGGTCACTTCGTCCTCCAGACCCTGCCGCAAACGGACACACTTCCCACCCTTCAAATCTATCGCCGGTATAATCGTTATCATATAAATCTCTCTTGTTTTCCCATGTTTTCAGATTCAACATCAAGGTCGTTCCCGTTTTTGGACACTACGCCTTCTGCATCTCCATACTTACCGCCCGACGGTAACCAGTAACAACACCACCACTATCAGCGCACACCTCCACCACGGCGTACGAACTGTTCTTCTCCCCGCTCTCTTCAACCATGGCCTTCAGCGTGTAGTAGTGAATGCCCTCAACACAACTGTAATGACCCGCGTGATTATGCCCATGGAAAACCGCCAGAACTGTCCCTCTTTCCTGCAATACTTTGCGTATCTGCGCCGCGTTTCTTACACAGTTATGATCGCTACCATCAAGCTGCTGGTGAACAAACACAATCACTGGCAGAGATGTTGCGGACAAATCCTTTCTAAGCCAGCCCAGCTCCACGTCGGGAATATACGGCTTCGCCCAGTCAAATTCGCCGTGATCGTGATCCACCCCATCTTCTGTAAAATTGGCGTCCAGAACAATAAAATGCACCCCTTTTGAATCGAAAGAGTAGTATTTCGACCCCTTCGCAACACCCGTGTTCTCAATATGCGCCAGAAACTGCTCCTTTGATATGCTATCAACATCGTGATTGCCAATGGCGTGATAGCGAGGACCATTAAACTTCCCAAAGGCGGCTTCAATGGTGTCCAGATATCTCAAGGTCTCCTTCTCATCGACAGGTCGACACTCATCTTTGAAATCACCAAGCTCGATCAGAAAATCGACCCTCTTCTCGTTCATCAACGCAACGCACTCGTTCATCTTCTTCACCGACTCGCGGTAACAGCGCTTTCCCCGCCGCGCCGTATCCGCGTAATGTGAATCTGTCACAATCCCGAAACTCAGCACCACCTCGCCCCGCGTCTCTTCAGCGCGGGCAAGCACTGCGCCCGAACAGATTCCAATGAGCGCGGAACAGGACGCCTTCATAAACTCACACCGCGTCACTCTCCATCCCGCCACATTCAATCGTCCGGCACGACTCTCGTAAACCGATGCATACTCTCCCGACATCCTGTCCCAACTCCCAGGCGGAATCACAAAGTGATCATGACTCCATTCGGCATAACTGCGGAGGGTGCTTCACCAATCGCGTTCACTTCATATCGGACACCCTCGGGAAAAGTTGGAAATCCGCCCTTGATATATTCGCCAACCTTCTGCCTGGAGATCACATCACCCTCTTTCATACCTTTCTCTATCGCGCACTGTTCTTTGGCTGCATCAATCTGACGCAAAGTGTTTATTATCATATTCTTCTGTGATGCGTTGCGGGCTTTGATAGAGCTGGGCAATGCCCACGCCGCCATTACGCCAATCGGCGCGATCATCACAGACTTCATCACATCACGACCACCGTAAGGCATCTGCCCAACCGAATACATTCCGCCGGGCGTGACCACCCCAACCTCCACAATATCGCCTTCCGAAAATATACCGTACATCTCTTTCATGGTTGCCGTCAAAGCCTGCTCTCCACTCATCTCCATGCTCTGTTTCTGGAGATCAAAAACGGTGCGCATATAGCGTTTGCTTAGATAAGTCAGCGAGCTGTACTCGGCAGGCATATCTTTCAAAACGGACTTAATCTCTTCGCTTTGCATGATGCCACCACCGCTTTTCGCAACCTCCAGTGCCCGCTTCAACGCCCCCGCGTCAGAGGCGATCATAAACTGATCCCCATGCTGAAAGAGACAGATCGACAGAGGAAACGGCGCGGAAGTAACGGGAGGTAACGTATAGGCGGTAGCCCCTTCAATCGTAATCTCCTCGAACTTTACCCCATTCTTCTTTCCAAACTCAAGTACTTCATCAATCAGCAGTTTCCCTTGAGTCTTAAACGCCAGCAAAAACGACGGTTTCGGAATGGAAATGGATTCGCCAGACTTAACAGGGATATCGATATTTTCGGTTTTCGACAACTGAATACCCACCATCCATTCATCGCCAAGCATATCTAAGAGAGATACCGGATCTATTCCGGCTGAACGACGCATCTCCGCCATAGTCTGGTCGAAAGTCTGCGCGGCTTCCGCACCACCAATCTCCACCACCCCTTTCATAACTAACGCCAGCAACACATCTGAATTGAAACGCATGCCAACCATAAGAACGGTGTCATCGCCCATATAGTTTAATGCGTCAACCGTAGCTGGCTCACCCATAATCTTCCACAAGAGCGGTGTCGAATCCCGCTCTTTCACCTTCAAAAAACTTTTCACTTGAAACCGATCATTTGATTCATTTATCGGCATTGAACTGAATCCATAAGCCTCCGCATCGTAGAGTCCTATGTTCTCTAAAAAGCGATCAATCCGATTAAAAATCTCGATGGGATCAAACGGCACGTCCTGCGCGGCAGATGGCGGGATAAGTGCCTTAAGCTGACCAACACTCTCTTTGATCATGCCCGAAAAATTAAAGTAAATAAGCGCGTCACCGCCAACATCAAGATGATCGACAACGCTGTCAAACATAATTTGCGTTTCTGTCTTCTCTACAGCCTGCTCTTTCGGAGATGCCGGCGGAGTCTCTTTCGGAGACGGTTTTCTGCTGCACGACAACCCCGCCGAAACCAAACAAACCGCAACCAGTACCAATATAATATTTTTAGTTCTCATCTCTTCTCTCCATTTCTCATTTCAAACAGTCTTTCTGTAAACAGCATGCACAAAGAACACACAACAACGTCCAGTCCAGCCACAACACCTCGCCACACACACCTCCCCGCCTCACCAAGGTCACGTTTACACCCTCACTCACCGCATGTCAATCCAATTTGCATACCCTCACGAATATTTCCTGATAACCGCACGGACAATGCCAGCAACCTCCAGTGAGTTTTGCGGACGAATTGTGCGGTATTTCTTGTTCGCAGGCTCAAGACTCACGCCCCGGTCGTCGCGGATGAAGTATTTCAACGTCCATTCCTCATCCACACGCGCAATGACAATATCATTTCTGTGCGGTTCACGCCCCTTCTCCACCAGCACTATATCGCCGGGATGTATTCCTGCATCCAACATCGAATCGCCTATGACCCGTAGCATATAGGTCTCCTCTGGACGCTCCACCAAAAACTCGTCCAGCGTCACCGTCTCCGCCAGTTGCTCCTCCGCAGGCGACGGAAAACCCGCCTGAATTGTACCCAACATCCGAATCGAGCCGGTGAGCTTGCTGGTAAAAGAGAGCTTACCACCCTGCCCCTTCTCAACATAACCCTGCTCCTCAAGCTTTTTCAGTAGTTCGAAAACCGAATTCTTCGAGCTGTAGTCAAACATCTCCAGCATCTCATTGTAAGTTGGAACCCTATGCTCACTCCGATAAAACGACCGCATCCTCGCCGTCTTCTCCCTGATTTTCATATCTCTCGGCATATCACACCTCGCAATCTCATTTATTACACACACACCCTATAATACAGAACCGCAGTTCTGTTTCAAGAGGAAAAAACAGAAAAACTTGAACAAAAATCGTAACGCAGGAGATCGATGTATCATGTTTCAGACACGCCACCGGGAAGACACAGTTTTTAAGCACAGAGTCCGTCCCAACATCAAGATTTCCAGAAACACCGCCTATGTCACCAGCAGATCATCTGCCCTCTGCCGAACAGCCTCATAGAGCAGGACGGCGGCGGAGATGGAGACGTTGAGCGAGTCGCCCCGACCAAGCATGGGAATCCGCGCTCGAATATCAGCAGACCGCAACCAAAAATCTGACAACCCCGGCTTCTCAGCACCGACAACAACCGCCAGTCCTCCAGTGAGGTTGAGGCGCGTGTATTCGCTTTCGACACCGGGCGTGGCGGCGAGACTGCGAATACCATGCTCTTTGAGCCATTCGAAAGTTTCCAGCGAAGATGCCTCAACAACCGGCACAGAGAAGAGTGCCCCGACGCTAGAGCGAACAACATTGGGGTTGTTAATATCGGTAACACCGTCACACAGTATCACCGCCTCAACACCGGCTCCGTCGGCAACACGCAACATGGCACCAAGATTGCCTGGCTTCTCCACACCCTCCGCCACCAGAAGCAACGGGTTCGGCCCGACTTTCAGTTCAGCGAAGGGAATTCCCGCCTGTTCCGCCAACGCCAGAACTCCTTCCGGATGCCTGCGGTAGGATATCTTACGAAGAACCGACTCACTGCATTCAATACCTTTCACCCCGGCAACGTTGAACTCCTTCAGCAACATCCATTCACGTTCATCCGCGAAAAGAGCGGGACAAAAATAGAGTTCGTCGATTCGCCAGCCAGCGGCAAAGGCACGCCTAAGCGGACGCAACCCCTCTATCACAAGCGTTTTGCAAGCGTCGCGGTGCGCACGAACACGCAATTTCACAATCTGCTTCACCTGACTGTTTTGTAAACTTGTTATCTTCATCTGTAAACCTTACTTGACCCGCACCGCAATAAAAGTATATGTTAAACGGCATTGTAATGAATCGTCAGGTTTATGCGAACATATTAAACTCGCAAAATGGTGAACATTGCCGGAGCATTTCTGTCTATTCATGAGATGTGTGTGCTACCCTGCGAGGCATGAGGCGTTGGGAATAAAACGATTTAGGAATATTGAGATATGGCGGTAAACTCAAACAAAACAACGGTGAAACTGTGAAAACTTACTGTTTATACGTATTTGTTATTTTGATTCTGACACTTTCAGCCGGTAGCGTGTCTGCCGTGTGGGAGGCGAGAGATTTCGATTATTACCAAATCATACTGGACCGGAAGCCGTTCGGTGAGCCGCCACCTGCACCCCCGCCTAAACAAACTGTGGCAAAATCGGCACGCGAGTCTTTCGCCCGTAATTTGCGCTTAACAGGACTTTGGGAGATTGACGGCGTCGGGGTCTATGCCGGAATCATCGACGCAAAGAGCAAGCAAAGCTATACGCTCGCCGTTGGCGACAGTGTAGATGATCTGGGAGAGCTGGTCTCGGCAGATTATCAGAAAGAAGAGATCGTCCTGCGTATGGGCTCCGAAAACGCCACACTAACCCTGCAGAAAAGTAATGGAAAATCCTCTCCCTCCAACAGTTCCACCCACCAATCGCAGAGTCAGAGCAGGATGTCACAGCATCAATCTTACATTGAACGTCGCAAAGCGCGGCGTGCACCTATTAAACGCCCCCCTCCCAAAAAACCGAAATACACCGGCGAAGAACTGAAAGCGCGGCTACAGGCGGTGCAGATGGATGCCATCCGCACCGGTAAGCCACCGTTGCCCATACCACTTACGCCCGAAATGGATCAGAAACTGGTTGACGAGGGAGTCCTCCCTCCACTGAATTAAAAAGGCGTTCATGGAAGCCGGGCGAGCCATACTCCATGCAGACATGGACGCTTTTTTTGCCTCTGTAGAGCAACATGACCATCCCGAATTGAAAGACCGCCCTGTCGTGGTGGGCGCGCCCCCGAACCAACGAGGCGTGATATCAGCAGCATCCTACGAAGCCAGGAGATACGGAATCCACTCCGCAATGCCCTCCCGCACTGTAGCGAAACGCTGTCCTGCCGCCATTTTTCTACCCGTTAATATGACGCGCTACAAAGAGGTCTCCCTCAAAATAATCGCAATTTTCCATCGCTTCACCCCACTGGTGGAGCAGTTGTCCATCGACGAGGCATTCCTCGATGTGAGCGGTGTGCAAAAACTCTTCGGTACACCCAGCCAAATCGCACGAAAAATAAAGGATGCGGTGCTGAGCGAAACCGGACTAACCGTGTCGGTGGGAGTGGCATCCAACAAGTTTCTGGCAAAGCTCGCCAGCGACATGGATAAACCCGACGGGCTGACCGTTGTACCCGCAAGCACCCGAGAAATCCTGACATTTCTCGCCCCCTTGCCAGTTGGTCGACTCTGGGGTGTCGGCAAGGCAACGCAGGAGATTCTGCATCAGGCCGGCATTCGGCGCATCGGCGATCTCCAGTCCGCTCAATCAGGAAAACTGGCTGCTCTGCTGGGGCGACATTCTGCACTCCATCTTCAAAACTTGGCGCACGGTGAGGACGGGCGGTCTGTCGAAATCGGATATGAAGAGAAGAGCATCTCGCGCGAATGCACGTTTCTGGAAGATTGCAACGACCGCGAACGTGTTCGCCGGACGCTGATGCGACTTGTGGACGAGGTCGCTATGAGTTTGCGTAAAAGTGGACTCTCCGCCAAAACCGTGCGGCTTAAATTGCGATGGAGCGACTACTCTACCATAACCCGTCAAAAGACTTTAACCCCACCCGCAGATGACACCGACACACTACGCGAGGCATCAACCGCCCTTTTCGTGCGAGAAAAATTCCCGCAACCCGTGCGTTTGATCGGTTTCGGAGTCAGCCGTTTTGAAAAGCCGAAAGAAGAACAACTCTACCTTTTTGACAACACCAACGAAAAACGAAAACGTCTCAGCCAAGCTGTCGATGAGATAAACTCACGCTTCGGTCACGACAGTATTCACCGTGGATAGTAACGTGCGTTTTAAATCCATGCATTAACATAAATCTATTGTGATGCTGATCTATTCTGCAAAACCAAAAGCAGTGAATTATTGAATAGAACACCTTTTTGTAACCTTGTGCGACATTTAACGTTACACTTCTCGGGTTGAGATAGAAACGGTATTATATTTTCCGCCTGTGCCATGCCCGTCGTGACAGGCAGACCTTGCAAGCTTTGACCGAGATC
>CAYTQP010000023.1:13616-28758 GCA_964440175.1 uncultured Verrucomicrobiota bacterium | reverse complement strand
AGACCTTACCGACTACGAGGACCTGATAGAGGAAGATGACGACGAGATTGACCGCCTGATGGAAGAGAGCGAGCTGTTGCCACCAGAAGATTTAAATGATGATGATAACAATGACGACTTCTAGCAAACAAGAACTGGTGTTGCATGGCTCCTAAAAGAACGCCAATGATGGAGCAGTATTGCCGGATACGCAATACACTGCCGGAAGATACTATCCTCTTTTTCCGTTTGGGCGATTTCTTTGAAATGTTTTTTGACGATGCCCTCGAAGCGGCACCCATCATGGACATTGCGCTCACAAAACGTAACAACATCCCTATGTGTGGTGTGCCATGGCATAACGTCACCACCTATCTCACAAAACTCGTTACCGCCGGCAAAAAGGTCGCCATCTGTGATCAGGTCGAAGACGCAGCCACAGCCAAAGGCATAGTTAAACGCGAAGTGACCCGCATCATAACCTCAGGAACCATCCTGGAAGAGAACATCCTCGATGCCAACCGCAACAACTATCTGTGTGGACTCGCGGTCTCCGGCGAATCGTTCGGGGTGGCTGTGCTGGACATCTCAACTGGCACTTTCTGGGTCGAACGGGCAAACAACACCGACGATGCCGCTGGGTTGCTGGCGAAAATCGCACCATCCGAGTGCATCGTTCCCGAATCACTCCGCCACTCCGACCAAATCACCAGTCTCATCCGCCCTGACTCCGATATCATGCTAACCCCCTGCGAAGACTGGACATTTGAACACGACACCGCCCGCGATTTTCTTACACGCCACTTCAAAATCCACTCTCTCTGCGGATTCGGGTGCGAAAACTGTGAGGCAGAAATATGCGCAGCCGGTGCAATTCTACACTACGTCTCCAAAGAACTGCGCCGCGAGGTCGGTCACATCAAAACCCTGCAGACAAAATCATCCGAAAGCTATATGCTCCTCGACGAAACAACCGTCGCCAACCTTGAACTGATGCGTGGCAACGCTACTTCCGCGCCGTCACTCATAAAGGTGTTCGGTGCTGCCCAGACACCTATGGGTGGGCGCATGATGCGCGAGTGGATGTTGCGTCCGCTCATCCGTCTCGATGAAATCAACGCCCGTCACGATGCCGTCGATGCCTTCCACATGAACCGCGCACTGCTGAAAGATGTGCGCAAGATCCTCGGCGAGATCAGCGACATCGAACGCATCATCGCACGTCTCGGTGCCGGGAGTGGAAACGCCCGCGACCTCCGTAACGTCACCCAGTCACTCAAACAGATAGCCCCCCTCAAAAAGATGCTCGCCGACAACTCCGTTCAACTGCTCGCCCAAATAGAGAGAGCTATGCTTCCGCAAGCGGATCTCGTCAGACGGGTTGACGAAACACTTGTGGACGAACCCCCTGTCACAATCAAAGACGGCGGAGTGATCCGAAAGAACCATCACCGCGAACTCGATGAACTGCGTGAGTCCGCCGCAAAGGGTCGGGAATGGCTGGCCTCGTTCCAGGTCGACGAACAAACGCGCACGGGTATAAAATCCCTCAAAATACGACACAACAAAATCTTCGGATACTACATCGAAGTCTCAAAAGCCAACATCCCAAACGTCCCCGACAACTATACACGCAAACAGACCCTCGTGAACGCCGAGCGCTTTATAACCCCGGAGCTGAAAGAGTATGAGAACCGGATTCTCGGAGCACAGGATCGAGCCATCGAACTGGAGTACAAGCTCTTCACAGAGATTCGCGCCGCTGTCGTTGAAAAAACAGCCGATATACAGAAAACAGCCCGAGCCATAGCCGCCCTTGACGCACTCACGACATTCGCTGACCGCGCTCTGCATCTGCGCTATTCACGCCCCACGATGAACAACGGCGACAAAATATCCATCGTCAACGGCAGGCATCCTGTGATAGAACAGATTCCCAAGGCTCCCTCCTTTGTCCCCAACGACACACTTCTCGATGGCGTAAAAAACCAGCTCATAATCATCACCGGTCCGAATATGGCGGGAAAATCAACCTATATCCGCCAAGTCGCGCTCATAGTGATTATGGCTCAAATGGGTTCTTTTGTTCCCGCCACTGAAGCCGAAATCGGGGTCGTCGACCGCGTCTTCACCCGCGTCGGAGCCAGCGACGATCTCGCCCGTGGACGCAGCACTTTCATGGTCGAGATGCAGGAGACGGCAAACATCCTGAACAACGCCACCAACAAGAGCCTGATAATTCTCGACGAGATCGGTCGCGGCACAAGCACCTTCGACGGCATAAGCATCGCCTGGGCGGTCGCCGAATATCTTCACGACACCCCGCACATCAAGGCTAAAACACTTTTTGCCACCCACTACCATGAGCTAACTGAACTCGCGCTGACAATGGACGGTGTCAAAAACTACAACATCCTCGTGAAAGAACAAGGCGACAAAATAGCCTTCCTTCGCAGGATAGCTCCAGGCAGTGCCGATAAAAGCTACGGAATTCACGTCGGACAACTCGCGGGGCTTCCACAAGAGGTCGTCAAACGCGCCAACGAAATTCTCGCCAACCTCGAAGACAACGAACTCGCCGACAGCGGTATGCCAACGCTCGCCAAACACCGAACGAAACGCAAGAAACCGGACGAGAAACAGCTCATCCTCCTTTAAAACTATTCATAAACTTCGCTGTTCCCACACCACGAGACGGAGAAAGCGCGGGGGCATCCCCCCGACTTCACCAGCAAGCTCAATACCACCCGCACTCAACATTCACTTATAACCCACATATCAACGGATAACAGTGACCCACAGAAACACCTCACCGCCAATATTCAGATAATCTGCGGACTCCACGGTAAATCCAATCTTCTTCAGAATGGAATACAGCTCATCGGGTCTTTTGTGACTGTAGAAGAGTTTCTGTCCCATAAACTCTTTATAACCGTCAAACTCATCGTTGCCCGTATACTCTTTTGTCGCGTAGGTGAACAACGCCCTGCCGTTTGGACGGAGCCAGTGGTGAATCTTTGAAAACATGGCTGCATGCTCACTGCCCGGTATATGGAAAAGACTGTAAACCGCGATAACTGCGTCAAAAATACCAGCGTCAAATTCGATCCGGCGCATATCGGCGCAAACAGCATTCATTTCTGGAACGTATCTCGATGCCAGTGCAAGCATTCTTTCAGACACGTCCACGCCAGTGATACGCCAACCGTGGTCGGCAAACATCCTGTCAAAGGGTTCACCTGCTCCGCAACCGAGATCGAGCAAATCGCCGGTTTCGCGATTCAGTCGCCCATAAAAAGAGTTAAAAACCTCACTCATATCAAAAAACCCACGGTTTTTGTCATAACTTTCCGCAAGCCCGTCATAGATATCCCTCACGCTCTTTTCCATCTTTCTCATCTCTTCTTTACTCCTTCACACTCAAGCAATATCCGCTTTATTGGCGCGTCGCATGCAGATTTTTCGCCTGGGCTTGCAATACCACGGTATGAACGCGCCTCCCTGTGCGGTATCGTATACGCCGTTCGTAACACCAACCGGCAAAACGGGGCGCAAACATTCACGCAGAAAACGGCGAGAGAAAACTCCTCTCTCGCTCCACTCAACATCAACCATAACACCGCCACGCGTCCAAATACACTCTCAATTATATTCACCATAACAATAAGTTTAACATTCTTTTATAAGGTTTTCAATATCAGTGAAATCGCTTTCCCCTTTTAACCACAGCGCAAAGCACTCATTGCCCGTTGCTCCTGATAAACAACAAACTCATGACTAATGCTTGCTCCTCCGCTCTCAAAATGCTATCAACCAGCTCATTATGAATATTGCACTAATAGGACTACCGCAGGCAGGAAAGAGAACATTGTTTACACTGCTGACATCGCGCCCCGTTCCGCCCGACCGCAAGCCGGGTGAGATCCCCGAGGGGATTGCGCCAATCCACGATCCGCGCGTCGACAAGCTCGCCGAGCTTTATAAACCGAAATCGATAGTTTACGCGGAGAACCACTTCGTTCTCTGCCCTGATGCCGATATAAGCGGAGCAAGCCACGCCTGGCTCACTGCTGCGGCCAAATGTGATCTGCTCTGCATTGTACTCCGTGCATTCGAGTCAGATAATGTCTATCATCCATCCGGCTCTGTGGATGCCGAACGCGACCGCAAAAACCTGGAGGATGAACTTCTGCTCTCCGATCTGGAGATTGTCGAGAAACGTTTGGCGCGTATAGAAAAAGAGTCGCGTGCCGGTCTCTCCCCTGTTCAAAAACTTGAACAGCAGACACTGCTGAAATGCCAAAGTGTTCTGAATGAGGAACACTGTATCAGCGAGGCAAATTTGGAGCCGAACGAAATCGCCTCCCTGCTGAATCTCAACCTTGTCACCAATAAACCGCGCATCTGCCTCTACAACGTCTCCGAAGATAATCTCTCCGTCGATACGGGCGGTGGTTCCCTGACCGTCTCATGTCAGATAGAACAGGAGATTGCGGAGATAGAGTCCCCTGGTGAACAGGCGGAGTATATGGACGCACTGGGAATCACCTCGTCAGGGCTGGATCGTGTGAACGCCAAGGCTTACGATGCACTGGGACTGATGTCCTTCTACACCGTCGGCAAAGATGAGTGCCGGGCATGGACCATTCGCAAAGGCTCCAGTGCTCCGGTCGCCGGCGGCAAGATACACACCGATATACAACGCGGCTTCATCAGAGTCGAGGTGATCAAATACGACGACCTGATAGAACTAGGCTCAGAGCAAACCGTTAAGCAAGACGGCAAAATGCAAACCCGGGGCAAAGACTACACAATGGAAGACGGCAATATCTGCCACTTCCTCTTCAATGTGTAACCACATAACCTGAATTCTTCATAAAAGGTCTGACGTACACACGTCTCACGTTGGATGCAAGAGATTTAATATGACGGTTTTCCATTTTTATTTTGAACGGCATACTCTCTTTCAACGGATTAAAACGGGGAAATTGTGTAAGTTCCGGGCGTTGCCATGGCAATCCTTGCGTTTAAGAAAAAGTATTATTTCGGTATTTTCGAATAATGAATAAAAATATACCGACAGCACATCGCCAGATACAACATTTTTCGTGTACGATGGTTAGAATATGATACAAGAGCATTAACAATGCAGAGCGTCATAAACACGTCCGGGAGCTTGACTTCAGTCAGTCCCTTCACGGTCTACTGCTTTTCTTGGGAGGCATCCCTCTGCAACCAAATAAGAGCCTCATCCCCCCTCTTCAAAAGCTTTATACAGTCGATTCATATTGATTCGAGAAACATCAAGAGCCTTTGCAACGGCTCGTTGCGTATATCCGTGTTTAAAAACCATATCAACGGCTTTAATTTGTAATAATTTTTATCGCGCTGAACTTAAGTTTCGTGCGGCTTTTGTTTTTATGCCACGGGGTATATCAGAGTCATTTTCCAATTTATATATTTAAATGCTGTATTAACAACATATTTTGATCATGGTACGCCCGTCGGGACTCGAACCCGAATTTCCAGCTCCGGAGGCTGGCGCTCTATCCATTGAACCACGGGCGCGGTTAAATTTAACCGTTTTTGACCTCAAACTCCTTCATAAACTCGACCAGTGCGTCAACACCAGCGGGGGGGCAGGAGTTGTAGATCGACGCACGTATGCCTCCGACACTACGGTGTCCCTTTAGTCCTACCATATTCAGTGCTGTCGCCTCGGCGACGAACTTCGCCTCCAACTCTTCGCTCGGAAGACGCCACGTAACATTCATCAACGATCGATGCTCCCGCGCCGCTGTCCCCTGATAGAAGTCCGTTCCGTCAATTGCGTCGTAGAGCACCTTCGCCTTGGCGGCGTTTCTTAACTCCATGGCATTCAGACCACCATTCTTCTTAATCCAGCGTGTCACCAGCGTCAGCATATATATCGGAAATGTCGGAGGTGTGTTGAATAGCGAGTTTTTGGAGATATGCGTCGAGTAGCGCATTATTGTCGGAACAGAGTCGGAGACGCGTTCCGCGAGATCGTTGCGAATAATAACAACTGCCACGCCAGCAGGACCGAGATTCTTCTGCGCTCCGGCGTAGATCAGCCCAAACTTACTGACATCCAGCGAACGGCTCAGAATGTCCGAGGACATATCACAGATTAGTGGAGCGTTCGAAGCGGGAAACTCTTTCCACTGCGTACCGGCGATTGTCTCATTGGATGTTATGTGCAGATACGCTGCGTTAGCACTCAGTTTCAGTTCATCAGCGGAGGGCATGCGTGCAGGACTGGCGTTCGCTGTGTCGGCGGCGATATTGGTTTCGCCCTGAATTTTCGCTTCTGTGACGGCTTTGCCCGCCCAGGCACCACTGTTCACGTAGTCTGCGGTCTGCCCCGCGCCGCGCAGGTTCATCGGAATCAGCGCAAACTGTGTGCTGGCTCCGCCGGCCATGAAGAGCACACTGTAGTCGTCGGAGATGTTCAGCAACTCCTTGATGTTGGCGGTGGCTTCACTGTGAATGTCATCATAGGCCTTGCCACGGTGACTGGCCTCCATGATAGAATATCCAATACCCTGGTAATCCACGAGTTCCGTGGCGGCTTCCTCCAGAACTTCAAGTGGCAACGCTGCCGGACCTGCGAAAAAATTATACGCTCTCATAATATATATCCTTAATTGACTGGTTAACGGTTAAAAATCAACGCGCGCCTTTTACCATTCTTCGCAGTCGACTTCAATAACACCTTTACTAATTTTTTTACGCAACACACCGCCAACCACCCGTTTCAAGTAATTTCTGAACGGCGGAATCAGTAAAAGAAAGCCAGCACTATCGGTCAACAGCCCCGGAGTGACCAGCAGAATACCAGCGGACAGAATCAGCATGCCATCAACCAGACGCGGTGTCGGCATACGACCCATACTCATATCGTTGCGGATATCGAAGAGCAGTTTAAAGCCCTCCATCCGTGCGAGCGCGGCACCCAGAACGCCGGTGAGCACCACTAGTGTCAGTGTTCCCCATAGCCCCAGCACCTTACCTGCCTCCAGCAGAAGTGCTAGCTCCGCGAGTGGCACAACAATAAACAAAACCAGTAATATTGTGAAAATCATGGCATGATTATGCACACTTCCGCAACAATTTCAATCTTCATCGGGCATTATCACTGTATCATCCGTGCAGAAAGACGGGGGGCACTGATTATCACCATAGAGATAGAGATATGGAAAGTGTAGCCGCATATATCCCTCAACTGTGTTGATTGTCGGTCCATATCCATCCCTGTAGATGTACTCCTCCAGCGCACGGGCTACGTCGGTCGCGCTCTGAAACCTCTTCGCCGGATCAGATTGCAACATACGCCGAAGGATGGCGACCAGCTCTTCACCGGTGTCGTTCGGCAGCACGTTCCACTGGATTTCATGCATCGCAAAATCTCCCTTGTCAGGATCGGCTGTGCCAGGTCGTATTGAGACCCCCGAAAGGGTCTCAAAGAGTACCGCTCCAAGCGAGTAAATGTCGGTCAGCGGCGTGAGTTGCTGACATGCCGCCTGCTCTGGCGACATATAGCGCACCTTCCCAGTCAGCCATCCATCACCTATCACCGTGTTGTTCAACGCCTTGGCAATACCAAAATCTGTGAGTTTTGAGAGACCCTCGGTGGTTATAAGAATGTTGCGCGGACAAACATCGCGATGGACAATCCGCAACGGACACCCTTCCCTGTCCGTAAATTCATGGGCGTATGCCAGTCCGCGTGCAATTCTGCTGGCGATATGCACGGCCAGCGGTTCAGGAACATGCAGTTTGTTCTCCCGATGATAGCCGATGAAATCGTGCAGTGGCAATCCATTCACAAGCTCCATCACAATATAATATTCGGAATCACCAGCATTGTTGAGCTGATATATCTGGACAATGTTCTCATGCACCAGATCCGACACCAACCGTGCCTCATCCAGGAAGAGGTCCATAAAATGTTTCTCACTAGTCCATTGGGGTCGCAACATCTTCACTGCCACCTTCTTGCGAAAACCCTCACAACCACGCAGTTCGCCCTCGTAAACCACGCTCATACCCCCTTCCGCAATTTTACGGGTCAGGCATATCGTCGAACTGTCTGCTATCTCTCTTATTATCCCAATGCCCACAGATAATCCTTTCTTGTTGCAATACAACATCGCTTTCTATCATTCGGCAGAGACGCTATCAATTCTTTTTCCTGAAACGTTCGCAATTAATCCGCAAAGACAGAGCTTCCTTTTTTCATTGCCTTTCGTTGTTTCTTCTCCCTCTGTCCGAGCTTGCAGTTGCTCTGACAGTCATGGCAGACGATGCAGTCAAGGGAACGGTTCACGGGGATATCTTTGATTATTCTATCCATCGGGTCGTCAGCAGTGGGACATTTATCCTCACAGACCGTACAGGCGATACACTTGCTTACCGGTCGCTTAACAATCCAATAGCTCACAAAATTAAGCGGTGCCAGTAGCGCACCGATGGGGCACATAAGATTACAGAAGGATCGGCTACTGAGTACCGCCATTATCAGAACCACGACAAGAATCGCGAGTTTAACAATGGTTGCCGTATCCATTGTGCGCGTACCAGCAATCAGCGCAGGCAGTGTTGATTCAATCGCTGCGGTTGGGCATATCCTGCAGAACGAAGCCCAGCCCTCCGGCCCGAATAACCATGGCAGAATAATCACAAAGAGTAGCAGGAAAAGGTATTTGAAATTTTTGGTCCACTTTGGCAGAAAAATCTTCGGCGACGGAATCTTATAAAGCATATCCTGCAAAAACCCTATTGGACAAACCCACCCGCACAACAATCGTCCGAGCAGACTGCCGACAAGCAACACCATCCCAACAGCCAGAAAGGGAAAGATGCGATAACTGGAATAATGAATAAAAATGCCGATCGGGCAAGCAAACCACGACAAAGGACACGCATGGCACTGCATAACCGGAGTGCATATCCAGTTGAGCTTCAACCCTGGCCACCAACCACTGTTGAGAAGCAACAACGACACCGTCTGCGCGATACGCCGCCGCGCACTGTACAGCAAATTCATCACTATCTCACAGTCCACCATTCATGATATCTGCTTTTCTCTGGCAGAACAACAACGCGACTCCAAACGAAGATGCCACGGCGCAATATTTTCAAATCTATTCACTCTCATCTCTCTTCCGCTCTGGATTTCGGTTTGAACCCCCAACCCTTATGAACGGTGTTAATCCTTAAAACTGCGATGCCACCCGAACCGGGCAACGAAAGAAATCTATCATGTGGGGCACGCCTTTTCGCCGCTCTTATCCACCGCCCCGCCGCCGACAGTCTCCAACTGTCCGTTTTTCTTCAGCACACCGCTGAAACTGGCCTGTGAAACAAGCTCGCGATCACTCAGTTTAACAGTTTTTTCACCCGCTCTCACGTCGTGTTTCGTAAACACACCCACAACTATAAACGCTATCGCGCCAATCAAGCACAGTGTCGCTAATATTTTTCTAACTATTCTGTTCATCTCTATATCAATCTTTTCTGATAGCCGGGAATGAGTTTCCTGTAGTTATCATTACGCGTCGTTATG
This sequence comes from uncultured Verrucomicrobiota bacterium, assembly GCA_964440175.1. Classification (GTDB taxonomy): domain Bacteria; phylum Verrucomicrobiota; class Kiritimatiellia; order CAYTQP01; family CAYTQP01; genus CAYTQP01. Next base: position 19,190 of record CAYTQP010000023.1, on the reverse strand, counting down.
TGCCTTTTATCAAAAAACTCAAGAATTGCCAAAGCATATTTACGGGTTGAATCAATCTTTTCTTTGAATTCCCCGCTAATCAAACTGCCATCCCTCTCTATTGTGTCAATCGTCAGTGTCTGCGCCGCCCGCAAATGCCGCAACTCAATCACGACCTTGGGCGACACCCGCACAAGCCGCCCTGTCTCCAGCAAATGGCGAAGCATAGATTCTGTGCGTACCTGCGACATGCCAAGCAATTCCGGCAGTTCATCCGGACGCGGAGTGTTAAATCTGCGATCCTCATAAAGTTCAATTATCATAGTCATCAGTCGGCGATCTTCATCGGAAAGAGCGTCAACTGCGTCGTGAAGTATCACTGTGCTACCCCTGATTTCAACACCATTGTCCCGTGCAAGATCCCTTTGAATACGTTCCCAGATAACGTCCGGCAATTCAAATTCGACCCGCAACTGATTCAGGGGAAAGTGGAGGAGCTTCTCGTTTTTGGAGACGTTCCCTATGTACTCCTCAACCGCCCTCAAGTGGGCGTTGTATGTTTTTGTGCAGATAAAGTAATCCGACCTCAACGCAAACACAACGCCCCGCGCCTCAAGCCTCCGCATACCGTCGCCGACAAGCGAAACAGGCAACAAAACCATGGTTGCAATATCGTCCAGCGTTCCACCGTTTGAATACTCTGAGCACATCGCAAGCTCGATCAAGCACTCTACCCCTTCCAGAGTTGTCGGATTGCATCTGTTCCAAGGCTCCTCCCTGTCTTGCAAAAAAGCGAGGATTTTCTGTCTGCGCGGACGACTCGACTCATACGAAACCTGACGAATCGCTCCTCCGCCTACTGTGATTGACGGTGATGAGCGTCTCAGTATAAACTGGTCGTGCTCCGCTGCCGCTATCGGGTGGGCAAGCACCACTGTAGCAAACGCGCTCTTACCTGAATCCAACGTCTTCCCCTCCAGCAGGTACACCTTGCCAGGCTCCTCCGCCGTGCCGGTGTGAAATTTTATTTCCTCCGCATTGCGAATGGGACGGTCGAGATTATGCACTGCGTCAATCCGTAAGTGAAACATTTTTGAGTGCCGCAAATATCCCGGTGCCGCCAGCACCTGTCCACGCCTAATATCACCCTTGTCGAGGTCAGGGATATTCAGTGCCAGACAACGCCCGCGTGCACCCGACGACGTGTCGCGCAGGAAACACTGGATACCGCGCACTTTACCGCGCAGATTTCCGGGCATAACCTCAACACTATCCCCCACCCTCACCGTTCCGCTCACAGGAATACCGGTAAGAACCACGCCAAATCCCGGACGTATAAAAACCCTCTCAATCGGCATTCTGAATATGCCCACCTTTTCTATTTTCCGAATCTTCGACACCTGCTCAATCAACGTGTCATAGAACTCCGCAAATCCCTCACCTGTCTCCGATGAGAGCGGACATATGGGGGCATCGCACATAAAACTTTCGTCGAGGAACTCCCGTATCTCCACAACACGCCGCTGACGCAACTCTTTATCCACGAGATCAATTTTGGTGAGTGCCACCATCCCGTAACGCACACCCAGTAGCCTCATAATCTGAAAATGTTCAACAGTTTGCGGCATAATCCCGTCATCAGCGGCAATAACCAGAATGGATAGCTCAATTCCCGACACCCCGGCAACCATGTTGCGGACGAATTTCTCATGCCCCGGCACGTCTACAATGCCAATGGCGAGATTGCCTCGCAACATACATGGTGCAAACCCCAGCTCAATTGTCAATCCACGCTCCTGCTCAGCCTTCAGGCGATCCGTCGAACAGCCAGTAAGCAGTTTTACCAGTCGCGTCTTACCATGATCCACATGACCCGCCGTGCAGATCATCATCACAATCTCCGGGTCATCATCCCTCCGCACAACACCAAAATATCTCTTTCTCTCAGACATACCCGCAGATTAGCCCTTTTCGCCAAAGTATCAAAGAGAAAAGTTCCAATCTTCGCACCACATTAATCCCAAACACACTTAGCCACAAAGCTTAACCCAGTGTGCGCGTGCGCAGGCAAGAGACGGGGTAAACCTGATTTATTCATAAATATTTCATACTTTACGATACTGTCTCTCAGTGCTTTTCAGTACTGCGGGAAAATTTTGACACATGCCCTCCTTCCTTCGTATTTTCATGGCACGGAAAACCGCCTGAAGATGCGCCATCCTGTATCCATTTCAAGCGTTTTGTCCTGGACAATAACAAAATGAAAATTAACGGGAAAAGACAAAGAGAACCAAAGAACGGATGATCACATGCGGGAATGCATCGCACAAAACATTCCCGCCACTGAACTTCCTGGCAATTTATCTGCGCAGACCTCACGGAACACCGCGCTTTGTACGCCATTTTTTTATTGCGATCGCGGTAGCTATCTGCGAAATTACGCGCTCATTTAAAAAATAGCGAATAATTAAGAACAGGTGAAAAAATGAGTAAATCCGCATACGCTTCCGCCGGTGTTGATATCGATGTTATGGATAAGGTGCTGAGCAAAGCAAAGAGATATATTAAGAAGACAATGACCCCTGATGTCGTGAGCGATATCGGTTCGTTCGGCGGACTGCACAAGTCTCCAGGACGAGGGGAACTGCTGGTGACGAGCATCGACGGAGTCGGAACCAAACTTAAGGTTGCCGCCATGGCTGGACGTCATGACACTGTTGGACAAGATCTGGTCAACCATTGCACCAACGATATTCTGGTTCAGGGAGCACGCCCACTGGTCTTTCTCGATTATGTGGGAACCGCCAAACTGCAACCGGATGTCTTTGTGGAGGTCATTAAGGGACTGAGCAAGGCGTGCTGTCAGAATGGATGCGCACTTATCAGCGGAGAGACGGCGGAGATGCCGGGTCTTTATCCCAAAGGCGAATACGATTTGGTCGGCGCGATTGTCGGAACAGTGTCACGCAAAAAGGTTGTGACCGGGGAGAAAATACGTCCGGGCGATCAGATAATCGGTTTGGCATCCACCGGCCTGCAAACCAACGGCTATTCACTGGCGCGTAAGATTATTTTTGAAAAGGCGGGACTTAAAATTGATGATCTTCTTCCAGGAACAAAACAAACTGTCGCGCAGACACTTCTCGCAGTTCATGCCAGCTTCCTAAAGCCAATCAACGCTCTAATGGAGGTGCTAACGATTACCGGCATGGCTCATATCACTGGCGGCGGACTTGTCGATAATATCCCAAGAGTCCTGCCAGACGGACTTTGCGCACGGATTCGGCGCACCTCATGGCAAGTTCCCTCTGTTTTTAAATTTATGCGCGAGGTTGGCGGGGTTGATCCCGACGAAATGTACAGGGTGTTCAATATGGGGGTCGGCTATACCGTTATTGTTCGAGCAAAAGACCTAGAGGCTTCCATGAAAATTTTGAGAAGCTTCCGGACACGCCCGAATCTTATCGGAGTTATTGAGGAAGGCGGGGAAAATGTCATTCTGGAATAGATTGTCACTTCCTCCCGTTTTATTGACAATCATATCCCTCTTCACCGCAAATATCGCACAGACAGCAGAGCACTTGCCAATGCTGACAGAGATTACCGTGAAGACAGAGAAGGAGAACAGGCAGTTTTCCTCCGCTCCAGCGGTACTCGAACACCTGCATCTTACCCCATCGCTGCTACTGAACAGTCAAGGAGGGGCAGAACGCCAAAACGATATCAGCATCCGCGGCGGAAGCTTCAGCGAGTCTGGATTCGCCGTGAACGGATTGACACTGAAAAACCCGCAAACAGAACATTTTAACGCTGAACTTCCACTGCCCATGGCACTCTTTCGCGCTCCTCAAACGCTAACGGGGCTTGAACAGGCACGCCGCTCACCCGGCAACATTGTCGGCAGCATCGATTTTGCTTTCAAGCCGATGCGCGATGGGGGGCATCTTCAGCTAGGGGTCGGAACTCATGAACGCAACCTCCAATCGTTTATGTACGAGAAAACATTCACAAAGCCCGACGACGAAACCGTATATGGCGCAGGCGTCTTCGGACGACGCGATGAATCAAACGGACGCGACTACGACGACAACAATCTCGAACTGTACAATTTCGGTGGACACATGCAATACCGCACGGGAAACTCGCAAACGGACTTTGTCTTCGCTCGACAGAAAAAAACCTTCGGCACACGCGGATATTACGGAGTATCTCCAGATTTCCGCGCCAAAGAGGAGCTTCGCGACACGCTGGCCCTGGCATCAACCCGCATAGATTTTGAGTCCGATGCAACACTGCAAATAAACGCCATGTGGCGTGAACTCGACGATGACTACAAGCTCTGGCTACCAGACTTCCTCTACCACAACGAACATAAATCGACAATAAAGAAAGCGGGAATAACCGCTCATCATCCACTGGGTTCCGGTTTCAATCTGGACTGGATTATGAACGGAGACAAGGAGGAGATCGACAGCTCATCACTCGGCGAGCACTGGCGCGAGCACGCGGATATATCCTTTCTGCCGAGCCATACCTCGGGACATCTGCGTCTGACAACCGGAGTGCGCCTGGAGGTGTTCAGCGATGACCGCCCCGCCTGGTTGCCACAGACCGGACTGGAGTTCGAACTCTCTGACAAAACATGGCTTTACGCATCGTACACAAAAACGGTCAAACAGCCATCCTTCACAGAGCTGAATTACGAATCACCGGGGAGTCTCGGCAACGCGGGACTGGTGCGGCAAGAGTCTGAAAACAGTGAAACCGGTTTGCGATCCCGCATCTCTGAAAATTTAAACCTCCGCACGACCATCTTTTACCGCCGCAGTGACGACACGGTGGACTGGCTGAAGATTAACGCCAGTGACCGCTGGACGGCCGCCAACCTCGGAACCCTTGAAACGGCAGGCATTGAAGGCGAACTCGGATTTTCAAGTGACAACAATCGCCTCTTTTTAGATCTTTATTACGCATACATCAGCAAGAGTCACGCGGTTGATCCCCATGCCAGCCGCTACGCCCTCGATTATGCCCGCCATCTCTTTCAGTTGACCGCTGTCTGGCGGGCAACATCCACACTGCGGCTTACCGTAAATCAAGGCTTCCGATGGCAGACGGACAACGCTGAACGCGACGGAGGAGATTTCAGCGTACCGGCACGTATTGCCGCGCAATGGTCGCCATCCACAATCCAGCAATTGAGCTTTAATGTGTCGATCGAGAACCTCTGGAACGACCAGTTTCAAATGCTCCCCGGTCAGCGTGCCTGCGAGCGTGCCACACTTCTTTCGGTCGTATACGGCTTTTAGCCACAGCCATCCAGTAGAGTTTTTAAAAAAGATGTGGTTGCCCGCTGATTTTGTCTAACCTGATCTATTTATATCTATTATTCCGCCATACCACCCTCTCAACGGCTAAAAAGAATATCGTTAGATTCAGCTTACTCATTACCGTTTATTAAAAAATAAGCAACCCTTTAAAATCAGGCGTTTACGATCAATTCCGCAGGGTTGAGGGATGGCTGTGAAAATAATATTATTATCCATTTCGCGGTTCAACAGATTCCTCTTTTCAGAGGGTGTGTCCCTGTGAATT
>CAYTQP010000023.1:0-13516 GCA_964440175.1 uncultured Verrucomicrobiota bacterium | reverse complement strand
CCTGTGAATTATTTCCCTGCGAATTTATTTATTTCACCATCACCGGACATTCCTACGCCTGGATAATTTTTTCATACGATTGTCCGAACGTTGGACAACTGTTGAAACGCCTCGTTTTATTCGCATCTATTCGCAATTCAATGCCCGCCTCCATTCAAGTTTTTAATTTCACCTGTCCCCACGCATTTGTCCCCGCGAATGCGTTTGTGGTTATCTGTGGTTTAAAATTTTCAGAGGGTGTGTCCCTGCGAATTCATTTATTTCACCATCACCGGACATTCCTACGCCTGGATAATTTTTTCATACGATTGTCCGAACGTTGGACAACTGTTGAAACGCCTCGTTTTATTCGCATCTATTCGCAATTCAATGCCCGCCTCCATTCAAGTTTTTAATTTCACCTGTCCCCACGCATTTGTCCCCGCGAATGCGTTTGTGGTTATCTGTGGTTTAAAATTTTCAGAGGGTGTGTCCCTGCGAATTCCCGCAGGGTTGAGGGATGGCTGTGAATTTTAGTCTTAATCCGGTTGTCAAGTGTGCATCAATTGTCTACAATTGTGGGGATATATGAATCAAACAGGACAACTGAATGTAGATGCGAAAGGTTGCTCTCTTTCGGCACTTGAGCAAAAAGCAGGCGACTCAATGGCGCATGGCGCACGCAAGTTCATTGCTCTGTTGCTTGCCATTGGAATATGCCTTGTTGTTCTACACTTTTCGCCGGCGGAGGAGTTGCTCACAAATATCGGGGTGCTCAAAGAGAAGATGCGGGCAACTGGCGCGTTCGCACCGCTTATCTTCTTTGCCGCCAGCACGCTCCTCGCCGCAATCGGAATTCCGCGCCTGGGACTGACTCTGGCGGCGGGAATGCTGTTCGGCTTCAAGATTGGACTGCCACTGGCACTGGGGAGTACTCTCGCCGGCTCATATTCGACTTTCTGTGTCGCACGCTGGTGCGGACAGAGCTGGGCGGAAAAGGTGGCGGGCAAAAGCCGACGAATCAGTTTTCTTATGCAAAACCAGTCGGTCTCAACAGTTTTTTTGTGTCGGCAGTTGCCAATCACAAACGTTATCATCAATCTCCTCTTCAGCCTCTCCTCCGTCAGACACAGTACATTCATTCTCGGCTCTCTGCTGGGATTCATCCCCGGGGCCCTCGTCGCGACTCTCTCCGGAAGCAGCCTCGGAAAAGAATCTTTTAATATTTCTTTCTTTCAATTGGGACTAGCCGCTATTATTGTCCTGATCTCCGTGATAACTGTCTGGAAACTTAAAAAAAGATGGTCAAAAGAGTATGCAAGCAAGTGTGATTGATATTATTTTTTTAGCAATTGTCGCGCTGAGTGCTGTTCGCGGACTACTACGCGGTCTGTCGCGTGAGCTGGCCGATCTTGCACGCATTGCCGGCGCGATACTGCTGGCATCATTCTTCTGCGCGGCTGGCGGAAAATGGCTCTTTGATCATACGCGTTTATCGGAGAGCGCGGCTCATATTGCCGCCTACTTTCTGATTTTGATTGTGTCCTTTATAATCCTGAGCCTAATTCACCTGTTGCTCAGCAAATTTATGCACTTCGCATTCAAGAGCGGGCTGGAAAAAATCGGCGGTTTTTTGTCGGGACTGATCAAGGGAGCCATCTTCGCTACGATTCTGGTGTTGCTGATAAGCCTCTGGCCCCACGATAAAGTCCGCAAAACCGTGAGGGAAGACTCTATAACCGGACACTGGATTACAAAGCAATATCCGCGTCTGTACGCAGAGATATCGGAACGCTACCCGTCGGTAGTCGATTTTCAAAAAAGTTTAACAAACAACATTCCCTCCATAATCAAGCCCGATATGAGCACAGACGAGGCAACCGCGCCGGAACATCCCGAAGAGGAATCGGAATCGGCGGACGGGCAAAATTAAGCAGCACGGGCAACCATGGACATTTCAACGGAAAACACAAAAGAGTCTATACGCGCCGCCAATGATATTGTGGATGTCATCGGCTCTTACATCACCGTCAAGCGTGCCGGCTCCGCATTCAAGGCTCTCTGCCCGTTTCATCAGGAGAAGACCCCCTCATTCGTTATAAATCAACACCGGCAGAGTTATCATTGCTTCGGGTGCAATGCCGGCGGCGACGTATTCCGGTTTGTCATGGAGCGCGAGGGCGTGGATTTCCCGACCTCCATGCAGATGCTGGCCGATCGTGCTGGAATAAAAATTCAAATGAGACATGAGAACAGCCAGAAACGCTCCGACAAAGATGCCCTCTACAAAATACACGAGCAGCTTGCCAGTTTCTACGCCCGAATTCTCAAAGAACACAACGATGGCGCGGAGGCACTCAAATATCTTAAAAATCGAGACATAACCGAAGAGATGATCAATGTGTTTAATCTGGGCTATGCCCCCGACAGGAACACACTGATTAACTGGGCTGAAAAGAACGACTTCACGCGCACTCAGCTCATCAACGCCGGGGTGATAGTTCAAAATAAAGATGGTAGTTATGACCGTTTTCGCGGTCGAATCATGTTCCCGATCTGCGACGCATTGGGGCGCATCATCGGTTTCAGCGGGCGCATCTTGCACAAAGAGCGATCACCCGCCAAATATATGAACAGCCCGGAGACTCTGATTTTCAAGAAAAGCAGGGTACTCTACGGACTGCATCGCGCACGCAAACCCATCATCGACGCACGCCGCGCACTCGTCTGCGAGGGACAGCTCGACTGTATCCGCTGTCAAATGTCAGGATTCGAAAATTCTGTCGCTCCGCAGGGAACCGCCCTAACCGCCGAGCAAGCCAGAATTATAAAGAGATCGGCCGATGCCGTAACGCTCATGTTCGACCCCGACGAAGCCGGACGGAAAGCGGCGGTGCGATCGGCGGAGATAATGTTTGCCGAGGGTTTGAGCGTGAATGTCGCTGTTTTGCCCAACGGATCCGATCCCGACACCCTAATTCGCGAAAATGGAATTGAAGCTCTGCAGTCGGTGCTCAACCAAGCTCAATCGGCGGTGCTCTTTCAAATAGATTTCCTCTCCGCGAACACCGACATGAACGACAACGCCAGCGTCATGCGCGTCGCACGTGCCGCGCTACGAATGACCGCCCAGTGCGACAGTGCTATACAGCGCGACCAGCTCCTGCGCCAGATCGCAAAACGCCTCAACCTCTCCGAATCGGCACTGATCCAGGAACTGAACGGATTCAGCAAGACCACGATACATGATGTCGCCCCACCCCGGCAAAAGCCCAAAATAATATACCCGTCCGACGAGCTTGCCGCACTGCGCTATCTCTGCAACTATCCGCAGGTTCTCGAAGCAGCCTGTGAATTCCTCTCCGTATCATCCTTCACCTCACCGACATGCCAACAGTTATTCAGCCATATAACGAAAAAAGGCATTCTAATCAAAGATGGCCTCTCCCGAACGCTTGACAGCTCAGATTCCGACACAATCAAACTCGCCGCGCAACTCGATGCCGAACCAGTCATACAAATCGACAGCGAATACAGCCCCGAAGATGCCTTCAAAGACATAATCATGCGTCTGCGCTACAACGCAATGAAGCGAGAGCGCGAAACTCTTCAGCAACTGGACAATCCAACCTCAAAAGACAAGGAGTGTCAGCGTGATTTGATCCACTGGATGTCCAGCTTGAGAATTTTTATGCACAGCAGGGACTGGAGAAAAGCCGCCCTCCTCCTAAAACTGCATTCCTCAACTTGACAATACACCGCTTTTCCGATACATTGTTCTGTTACTTTTTTATATAATGGTGGGGGTGTGCCTCCAAATAGACTTTATTTGACGCAACATACTTATAGAGAATCACTTATGACTGACAATAAAAAGACTGTTAAAACCAAAGCGAATCGTAAAACCGTAAATAAAAAACTCCCCCGAAAGGATCCTTCCACAAAAAGCGGGGACTCCGCCAAAACTACGGTAAAAAAGACGGTGTCGGAACCAGCAAAAGCAAAGAAGGCGACCACAAAAAAAACGGTCGCAAAGAAAACGGCTGTGACAAAAAAGAGTACCAGCAAAGGGAGAAAACGCAAGAAGGCCGAGCTGTCTCAGAAGGATCTGGAAAAGATTGCCGCTCTGGCGGAGAAGGCTCCAACTGTCCCCAAAAAGTCGACTGTTGACAGACAGAAACGAAATCGCAATATCAGAACGCTGATAACAATCTCACAAAAACAGGGATACATCACTTATGATAATATCAACAAGGAACTGCCTGACGACATGCGTAGTAGCGACGAGCTTGAGAGCGTTCTAATTCTCCTCAAGGGGATGGAGATCGATGTAATCAAGAAGTCCGAGGTCGAAAAATTTAAAGCAAAGATGGAGAAGGATGCGACCACACGCCAGCGGGCAAAGATGAATGTTCTCGACGATCCAGTCCGGATGTACCTGAAGCAGATGGGTCAGGTTCCCCTGCTCACTCGAGATCAGGAGGTCGAAATTTCTAAACGCATTGAGGAAGCGGAGATTCATTCCCGCGAGATATTCGACAAGTTCGGTTTCGCCATGAATGCCTATTTCGACAAAATTGCGCAACTTGAACGCGGAGAAGAACGTTTTGACCGCGTGATTAGTGACAAACATGTACTGAATCGCGAAGACTATTTTAAAAAATTGCCACGCCTCCAGAATGCCATAATCAGGGCACATCAAAAAACCGAAAAGAAATACATGGATTCTTCAAAGGTGCGTTTAAGTCAGAAGGAGCGCGCCAAGAAAGTCAAGGAGTTTGAGAGGAGTTGCAAAAAACTTGTCGAGTATTACAAAAAACTCCATTTCAAACAGAAGGCTGTTGAGCAAATAATCACGGTCACCGACGATTACTATCGCGATCTTCAGCGTGCGACCCGTAAATTAAAAAGCATTTCAGATCGTCCCGACAGCGATGAGACCATCAAGGAAGCGCGTGCGCTAAAGGGCAAACTGCGCAATATGGAGAAAGAGTTCTTCATGGATAGGGACAACTTCAAGACCACCTACTTCAATATGAGAAACTGGCTCCACAAGGGACATCAGGCCAAAACCGAAATGGTGGAAGCCAACCTGCGACTCGTCATAAGCATTGCAAAAAAATACACCAATCGCGGACTCTCTTTCCTGGACTTGATTCAAGAGGGAAACATGGGGCTGATGAAGGCTGTTGAAAAGTTTGAGTATCGGCGCGGATATAAATTCAGCACCTACTCGACTTGGTGGATTCGTCAAGCGATCACGCGTTCGATCGCAGATCAGGCTCGCACCATTCGCATCCCTGTTCACATGATCGAAACGATCAACAAATTGATGCGTCTTCAAAAAAGACTCATCCAGGAGCTTGGTCGCGAACCTCAACCGGAAGAGATTGCCGACGAGATAAACTTCCCGGTTGAGCGTGTGCGTGCAATCCTGAAAATTTCACAGCAGCCAGTCTCTCTTCAGAGCCCCATCGGTGACAGCGAAGACACTAGTTTTGGTGATTTTGTCGAAGACAAAAATGCCGAGAACCCCTCTGAGCAAACTCAATATATGCTCTTGAAAGAACGCTTAGGAGATGTCATAGGCACATTGACCGAGCGCGAACAGGAGGTTCTCGTGCTCCGCTTCGGGCTGGAGGACGGTTCGCCGCAGACACTGGAAGAGGTTGGGCACAAGTTCAAGGTGACGCGAGAGCGCATCCGCCAGATCGAGGCCAAGGCACTCCGCAAAATGAGACATCCGACCAGAATGGGTAAACTTAAAGGGTTTGTTGACGGTGCCGATTGATGAGTGAGCGTGGCGGCGTGAAAATGCGGGAACACCATATCTTCCTTTGCCACTTAATCTCCCATTAAATCCGAATGCTGGCTTCAGCGTGTTGTTTATATGCTGAGGTGTATATTCTAATTATTGTCGTTGTTGCTCGTTTCTCTAGCCAACCACTCCACGATTAACTGTCAAGACAGGAAGCAGGATTGCGATGGCGATAATGAAGACAATGAGTCCCACAAAGAGCAGTATCATCGGCTCCACCACTCTCAACGCACGTTCGAGAGACTGCTCAAACTGGAGTTCATAGCGCTGGTCAGCCTTCTCCAGCATATTCACCATATCGCCGCTCTCCTCGCCGGCGCGTATCCAGCCGGGCAACGCACCGGCAAGCGGGGGGATCTGGCGAATTGCATCGGCAAGTGTTATGCCATGACGAATAAGTTCGCATTTTTCGTTTAGCATCTGCTCCACCCAGGCGTTACCAGTTGCGCGTCCGGCAACAGGAATGGCATCTGCAATTTGAACGCCACCCTTGATCAAAAGAGACAATGTGCCTGCAAAACGCAAATTCACGAGCGCAGTGTAAACCTTTTTCATAAGAGGGACTTTAAAGAAACGGCGATGCCAACGCACCCGCACCTCTTCTGATGTCTCGATCCGGCGACGCAGCCGGAGGAACGCGAGCACTGCGAGCACCAGCAGAAGCGGAATAATTATCACCCCCCAACGTCCAATCCACATGACAAGCGATGTCAGTTTCGGGAGTTCTATTCCTGCATCAATCCAGACCTGTTCAAATTTTGTGAGCATAAAACCGAGCATCCCCTCCGCCACCACAAAACAGAAGATTAGAACAATAATCGGATATATCATAGCCGTCCGCAGGCTTTCCATAATGCGATGGCGGCGTGCGAAAAAACCACCAAGGCGCAGACAGACATCCGCCAGCGCCCCTGACTGTTCACCCGCATTGATGGCGGCCAGTTCAAAAGGTGAGAAATACGCACCGGATGATTCCAGTGCCGCACTGAAAGAACCACCATCTTTTATACTATCGCGAACACCGGCGATCAACGGACCCAGTTCCTCGGTCTCCGGCGACTCAATCAGCACGTCCAGCGCACGTGTCAACGGTATCCCCGCATCAAGAAGCGTGCTGGTCTCGTGATAGAAAACGTCGCGACTGGAGGTCTTAAATTTTTTCTTCCTGCCACGCCGCCCCGCCACGACACCAGCGGGAGCAATGTTCTCCGCGAGAATGCCACGCCATGAAAGTTTTTCGCGGGCAGCGCGAATATCGAGAGCTTCAATAAGTCCGCGCATTGATTTTCCGTTTTGATCAAAACCCTTATATTCAAAAGTTTTCAAAGTTCGCGCTCCGCCTGTCCGCCTCCCAGCACACGCCGCACTTCCGACAAACTTGTCACGCCGTTCCGCACCTTTCGCATACCGTCATTCCAAAGAGTATCCATAGAATATTTCGCCGTGAGTTCATGCAATATCCTCAACTCCTGTTCGACACGGATAGCATCCTTAACCTCATCATTCACGAGCAGATATTCGAACAATCCTATTCTTCCAGTGTAGCCATCGCGACAGGCATCGCACCCAGACGCACGATAATGTTTCGTAGACGCGGTCATGCCCGTCTGTCGAAGCTCATCATCCGTCCAATCGGATTCGATTTTGCAACTCGAACAGAGTTTACGCACCAGTCGCTGGGCGATCACCGCTCGCAGTGATTCTGAAAGCAGATATGGCTTAATTCCCATATCGATAATGCGCATGGGCGTACTGGCAGCATCGTTTGTATGGAGAGTTGAAAGCACAAGATGCCCGGTCAGCGAGGAACGTATCGCTATCTCTGCAGTCTCTGTATCACGGATTTCTCCTATTAGGATAACATCGGGATCCTGTCTTAAAATATGACGCAGACCACCGGCAAACGTAAGCCCGATTCTAGGTTTAACCTGTATCTGACTGATTCCCTGCAACTGATATTCGACGGGATCCTCGATAGTAATGACGTTAGCGTGTTGCGTGTCAAGCCTCTGGAGTCCCGCATAGAGCGATGTTGTTTTACCACTTCCTGTCGGACCTGTGACGAGAATGATTCCCTGAGGCTCACGCAACAGTTCCCCAAACACCTCAAGCAGGTTCTCCGACATACCCAGATCGCTCAACGGCATGAGAGCTGATTGCCGACTAAGAATTCTCAGAACCAGCCTTTCTCCCTCTGTGACCGGCACTGACGAGACGCGGACATCTATCTCTCGCTCCCCCACCCGCACTTTCGCCATACCGTCCTGGGGAAGACGTTTCTCGGCTATATCGAGGCGAGCCATCACCTTGAGGCGCGAGACAAGCGCATCCTGAAGCCTTTTCGGGGGGGCGGACTGTTCATAGAGCGTGCCATCAATTCTGTAGCGTATCTGAATGTGGTTCTCACATGGCTCAATATGTATGTCCGACGCATTGGCTTTCACCGCTTCGAGGAGCATGAAATTAACGAACTGTGTCACTGGTGCACCTTCGACCACACTGAGGAGATCAGTACCCGAAGTGGAGGATTCCATCTTCGACGAATCCGCATCTGTTTCCAAGTCCTTAATAAGCTGATCACCCCCAGCGTCTTTACTTACGTAGCACCGCTCAATACCGCGCAATATCTCCTCCCTTGGGCAGAGGAGTGGAACGATCTCTTCGCGCAAAAGCAGAGATAGATAAGCCTCTTCATCCGCCGTTTCAGGGTCGGCAGTCAGCATTGACAACTCACCTTGACATCGTACCGGCAGAACACAGTGCTCACGTGCCCAGGCAATGGGTAATTTTTCCACCAGTTGCGGGTCGAGGAGATTATCGGTTATTTTCGGGAGAAAATCCAATGCAAACACGCGACCCGTCGCCCGCATGAGATTCTCTGCGGAGACAGCACCTTCACTCAGCAGAAGCTCGCCCAGAGAGCGCGGGGTATGTTCCGGGTTGTCGGCGAGAAGCGAATCAATGAGAGAACGCTCCACAAGACCCATTTCGACCAGGAACTTTGCCAGACGCATCACATCACTCCTCTTTGCCGGGCTGGAGTTCCTCCTCCGCCACCGATTCGGAAAGACCTGTTGCCTGCTCCCATTTTTTCTTCTGCTGCAAGGCGTTCTGCATATCCGTCACCAGATGAGGCGTCACAAAAATGAGAAGGTTGGTACGTCTAGCATTCTCAGATTTGTATCGAAAGAGTGCTCCAAGAATGGGGATATCCCCTAGTAGCGGAATCTTGCGAATCGTCTTAATCTTGTCTTCGCGGACAAGCCCGCTGATGATTATGGTGTTGCCGTCCGGCACTGTCACTGTGGTGGAGACCTCGCGTTTGGCTATTGTCGGAGTGAACGGCTTATCCGCCGGACCCTCATTAATGATGGCCTCGATGCTTGGATGTAACTTGAGGGTAATCTCTTTATTGGGATTCACATGCGGTGTGAGTTCAAGTTTTATACCCACATCCATGCGGTCTATATTCTGAATCACATCCCGGGAAGTACCCGCACCGCCTTCGATGGTTGATGTCAGAATTGGAATATTTTCCACAACACTGACGCTCGCCTCCTTGTTATCCTGCGCCCAAATGGGGACTTTTGAGAGGATTTTTATATCGCTGTCTGTTCCAAGGGCATGCAGCAGAAATGGTATAAGAGGGGTTCCGTCAGCGGCAAGTCCTGTGGCGATACCCACTGCCAATCCCTGTGGATATATTCCTTTCTGAATCGCGTTTTGCAAAATATCCGTCTCTGCCATACGGGCGCGACCCATAACAGTAGTTCGCCCCTCAGCCGCCGAGTCAACCGCAGACCATTCCACCCCCATATCCAGCCTTTTACCCTCGTTCACCTCTATAATAAGCACCTCAACCATAACCTGTTGCGGTGCCTTGTCGATCTTCTCCACCAGCTCTTTCAACCACTTAAACTCATGCGCGGGCGCAATGACAAGCAAGGCGTTGCTACCTGAATCCGCCTCAATTGAAATCTCGCTTTTAGTCCCCTCCGCCACGCTTTTTTCGAGCAGGGATGTCAACACCTTGGCTCCTTCCACCGCCGACATATACTTAAGGAAGATGGAGTGCAAGCGACCCCCACCCTTCGTCGGCTCTATATCAAGCAACGTGACAATGCGTTTCATCTCGGCTATACTCATGGGCGTTCCCACAATAATAACACTATTTGCCTGAGGCGCAGGAATAGCAAGCGCATCAACGGGTAGCGACTCCCCGCCCGTCGCCATTTGATGGAGGTGTTTGGAGACGCTTGATCTCGCGGTGAGCGATCCCTTGACGGCCATCATTAGTTGAGCAGAAACCTCCTTCGCAGAAGCGTACTTAAGGGCGACGACCTCGATAGACCGCGATGAACCGGGTTTATCCATCTGCCGAATGATCGTCTCAACCCGCTTAATGGAGGAGAGCGTATCGGTAATGATGAGGTGATTGGTCGGACCGAAGGCGGAGACCGCGCCATCCTTGCCGCCACGAATCATCGGCATAATCACCTTCGCCACATCAACCGCGCTGATATTTTCCAGTGTGAGAACAACCGTCACAACGCCCTCTTCCGCGTTTATGTCTCCGCGTAGCGGTGCCACGGGCAACACCGACACTGGAAGCGGCACAACATTATACGCCCCACCCTTTCTCAACACCGAATATCCGCTGGATTCAAGGATGGAGAGGAAGAGCGGATAGACCTCGGATCTCGGCACTTTAGACGGAGTAACCACAGAGACGCTTCCCTTGACCTTATCGTCAATGATAAACCGCTTCCCGGTCATCTCACCGACAATTTTGACCAGCAACCGAATATCCACGCGTTCAAAATTGAAATTAACGTATCCATCGGCAGAGTCCTGCGCCGACACCCCGCCTACAAAGGCAATTTGAAGAAGGAGCATCAGCAAGCAAAGCGTAAGGGATATGCTACGCAGATGAACAGACCCCCGCCGGCATCCACTCCGAACGGAAATTTTCGGCGCTCTCATTTTGTTATACCCCTTTCCGATTTTTCGATAAACTCCAGAATATGCGCCACTTCAGGTATGCGTTCGACTTCACTCTTTATCTTCTCCACCGCCAGACTTGTGGTCAAATTCTGACGATATAAAATCTTATAAGCCTCTTTTACTGTCTTGCGGTGTTCCAGAGAGACGTTGCGCCGTTTTAACCCAATATTGTTCAAACCCTTAATCTCCAGCGGATGACCATCCGCCATCATATACGGGGGGACATCCTTAACAACCTTCGAACAACCGCCCACAATAGACATGCGTCCAAGCCGGACAAACTGATGAACACCCGCCAACCCTCCGATAATGACCTGACTCTCAACAATAATGTGCCCTGCAAGCGTGGCGCAGTTCGCCATGATCACATCCTCCTCAATCTGGCAGTCGTGTGCCACATGCGCGTAAGCCATCAACAGGCATCCTGAGCCAATCCGGGTAAAATCGCCATCATAAGTGGCCGCATTAATCGTAACATATTCGCGTATTGTCGTTTTACCACCAATTCTCACTCCCGGATCGCCACCGGCATACTTCATATCCTGGGTTTTCATGCCGATACTGGCGAAAGGATAGACTTCACAACTCTCTCCGAGAACGGTGTTTCCCGCTATATTCACGTGCGAGATCAGCCGGCAACCATTTTCAACGCGAGCTTTCGGACCGATAACGCAATACGGCCCAATATCAACGTCGGCACCAATCTCCGCTTTTGGGTCAATCACCGCTGTTGAATGTATCTCACTCATAACTTAATTTCACACTTCCTTGTAATTGAGCCGCAGTTCAAAATTACTTTGCGCCGCCAAACATCAGATCGGCCTCAACAATCAGCTCTCCGTCAACATCGATAACTCCGTGAACTTTCGCCATCCCCAACCGCAACTTCTTAAGCGTCACCTCTATCCGCAATTGATCGCCGGGCTTCGCCATCTTTCTGAACCGGGCATTGTCAACCGCCAGGAAATACGCGACCACCCCTTCATTATTCATCAGCTTATTCATCAAAATTCCGCCAACCTGCGCCATAGCCTCAAGTTGCAGTACACCGGGCATAACCGGCTCACCCGGAAAATGACCTTGGAAGAAAGGCTCATTCATAGCAAGATTCTTCAGCCCGATAATATTTTTTTTCTCAAAATCAATCTCAATAACTCTGTCCACCATCAAAAACGGATAGCGGTGCGGTAAAACTTTCATAATCTCATTAATATCAAGTGTTTCCATAACAAGCCTCAATTTTCACATAATCAGTTCAAATTCCAGAGAGTCCGGTAATCCGCAATGACACAAAACTCGCGTCCTCTAACTTGCAACCCTTATAACAAGATTAACCCATTCATAAAAGTTCAAAGGGAATCTATTTTGCGACTTCAGCGCACACGCCGTATTCACTCGTTTTTAATAAACACATCGTTCTTCGCGCTTGACAAATGCGCGTAATTTGTAGAAAGTCCCCGTTTGTTTTAATACAGAACAATGAAAGGACAACAGAGTTATGAAGAATAGCGTTTTAAAAAATTCTGCCACCACCATCGCGGTGATTGCTGTCGCAGTGCTATTGGCAGTTGCTACCGGTTGCGATAAAGGAAAAACAGTATCGGAGATATCCAGGGATACCGATCTATCCAAGGCCACCGACATCTTCGATGGCAACCCCGCAACCGCAGTCGAATCTAAAAAACCTCTTGAACCCACTACTGTTATCGCAATCGTCAACGGTACCAACATCCTCTTTTCCGACATTCAAAATGATATGCGCAGTATGTTCGCCCGCATGAATGCGCAACCAAACCAGGCACTTCAGCAACAACTCCCGAAAATTCTGTCGCAAGCCGTTCAAAACCGCATAGACAGCCTTCTGATGGAGAAGGCGGTCAGCGACGAGAATATCTCCGTTGCCGATTCCGATGTTGAGAAAGAGTTGCGGCAGATCGCCGCCAGTGCACCAAATGACGAAAAACTCATCGACGCGTTGAGCAAGCGCGGTGTCACCATTGAAGAGTTCCGCAATGATCTCGCCAAAAATATGCGCACAAAAAAATTGATTGATCTGAAGACCGCTGAAGTTGCGGAGGCAACAGATGAAGATGCTGAAAAATATTACAAAGCCAATAACACACGATTCATCAAACCCGAAACTGCAACTGCGAAGCATATACTCATCGGCTTCACAAAAGACGATGACGCAGCGGCGAAAAAGGGTAAGCTGGAGAAAATTAATGAGCTGCGAACTCAAATAGTCGAAAACAACGCCGATTTTTCAGAGCTTGCGAAAAAATACTCATCCTGCCCTTCATCCGCGCAGGGCGGAAGCCTGGGAACTTTCAGGCGCGGACAGATGGTGAAGGATTTTGACGAGGTCGCTTTCACATTGCCGATTGGCGAGGTGAGCAAACCGGTTGAAACTCGCTTTGGATACCATCTGATTCTCGTGGAAAAGCGCGATAAGGCGGAAGTGATCCCGTTTGAAGAGGTATCAGATAAGCTGAAAGAGTTTTTGACAATGCAGAAAAAAGAAAAATTCCTCACTAAATATATCAAAAAGTTGCGTGCGGATAGCGACGTGAAAATACTTCAAGACCTCTCCCGCACCAAGGTGTCGCTCACTCAGATGAACCCCGAAAAATAACAGCTCAGAGCCTTATCACTCTGTTGGTAGCAAAAACATGAAAATTATATCATATATAGCAGTGGTCGTTTTTTTGCTAGGTT
>CAYTQP010000022.1:0-29157 GCA_964440175.1 uncultured Verrucomicrobiota bacterium | reverse complement strand
GGCCAGTTCGTCCCACACTGTGGAAACAAGATTTACCCGCCACTGGGTGTCGGCTGCATTGAAGTAGTACCATTCCGCATCTCCCATAGAATAGGCGTAGTCCCCCGTATGATAAACCCAGCCCGCCGGTTGCCATGCCAGTGCCGAACCTCCAACCAACATCAATACCGCTATTACACATAATATTACTACACTTCTCTTCATCTCCGTCTCCGCTATGTTCGGGTTTATGTTCTCATTTTCACAACTGACATTGCCATGATCATAGATGACCGTTCCTGTCGCTTATCCCAAGCATGGAAGTTCGTCACATTTCAAGGCGGCATCTATTCGTTAACCCCAGTAAGACACCTCTCAACACACAAATGCAATCTTTATTTATGACACTTTATGCTGCAATGTTCCATCACTGCGCATCGATATTTCAACTTCGCCATCTGGTCGGTGTTCGCCCCTCACCCACAGCGCGAACGGACGCTCTTGCCCGGCTCACCGTCAACCTGACACCAAACAAGCCCGGAAACCCATGTCGGCGGAGATGCAGTCCAGGCTGGAGTAGCCGCGAGTGGCAACACAACAGTAGAACGCAAAGCTATCCCAACTGCCACCGCGATACATGCGGATTAAACCCAATGTCAGACCTTTGGGATTTATCTATGAAGCGGAACTATAAGTGCCATACCAATCGCTACACTACTCCCACACATTGCCCGCCATATCATATAACCCGTATCCGTTTGCGGTAAACTCTCCCACCGTACTGGTGTACGGACTGGCATCGTCGCAGGCGGGGTGATAGTCGTGCGTGGAACTCGTATCATAACTATATGACTTGGAACTGTCATAATTTGCCGGGGTGTGCTGAATTGTATCTCCCCTCAGGAAACGTTTCCCTCTCAATCCTCTGCGTACAACCTTCTCCCGCTCGGTTACCTGATTGAAAGCGAACACGCCAACCGTGTATGCCTCACCCCCGTCTGGCGGGTGCTCTCCCCGCCCCCATCATTGCTCGCACACCACAGAGTAATAGAAGCCGATTTCGATTCGGTCGTCCCGGGGAATCCAATACCAACCTCAGAGGAAAAGCCAGGAGCGCGGCGGGAGATATCCTCCCTCTTGCGCCCCCCCTTTTTTTACTTCACGCATCCGGGTCGAGTTTGAGCAACTCCTTATTGAGCACATATTCGCGGTTCATCGTCACACGCGGCAACATGTCGGAGATAAAACGTTTGGCTACGGTCAGCTTGTAATCCCATTTTTTTGCCTGTTCCAGGAAGATGTAGCTGACATAGATATCGATGAAGATATCGGTCGCTTCCGCCGCGACTAGGTTGCGACGATCAATATGCTCCCCTTTCAGAAATTCGATACACTCATTCAGCACCTCGCGGGCTGCGTTCACCTTCTGCCTCAATGCCGCCAGCTCATCGCTGTCATCTTCACGAACAATGTATTCGTCAAGCAGTTCATCGAGGTCGCCACGCACGAGTCTTGAAATCGCCCATGCCACCTGAATCTGCGAAGTCCCTTCATATATATTGGTGATACGGGCATCGCGATACAGCCGCTCAACCGGATAATCACGCATAAATCCGTTTCCGCCGAAGACTGCAATGGCTTCATAGCACATCTTGTTTGCCGTCTCGGTTGTGTAGTATTTAGCCATCGGAGTCAATGCGTTGGTGAGGTTTTTATATTTGCGTGCCATATCCTTCGGACCATGCTCCTCGGCGGACTCGTGCAGATCAACATACTCGGCGGCGGCGTACAACAGCGCACGCGATGCCTCGGTGGCGATGCGCATCTTGGTGAGCATGTCCGCAACCTGAGGAAACTCCTCAATTGGCTGACCAAACTGCTCCCGCTCTTTGGCATACTTAACCGCCTCTTGCAGGGCGGCCTCTGATATCCCCTGCGCCTGAGCACCTATCGCCAGACGGGCGGTGAGCATCAGCCACGCCGTGTAGCGTGCCAACCCCATTCCGCGTTTACCGATCAGATAACCAGGCGCGTCATTGAAATATATCTCACAGGTAGGCGAGCCGTGAATTCCCATCTTATTCTCAATTCGGCGGACCTGCACCAGGTCGCTCTTTTCTACGAGAAAAAAGCTCAATCCGCGTCCCCCTCCGCGCTTTTCAGGATCTTCGCTGCGTGCCAAAACCAGAATGACCTCACCGCATCCGTTGGTGATGAAACGCTTGGTTCCGTTTATGCTCCAAACACCGGAATCGGGATCTTCGCCATCACGCAATGTCGCACGGGTCTGAACAACAGCCAGATCACTGCCGGCATCAGCCTCCGTCAGAGCCATAGCACCGGTGTATTCCCCGGAACTCATCAACGGCAGATATTTCTCTTTGAGCGCGTCGGATGCGAATTTAGAAATAGTCTCGGCTATCCCCCCTTGCAGTCCGAAAAAGTTCATCAGCGAGGCATCTGCCTGTGAGACCATTTCAATCGCCGCCGCATATGCGGTCTCTGGCATTCCCAGTCCACCATACTCCATTGGAATTGTCAACCCCATGACCTGAGCATCACACAAATCCTTAAGGTTACGCTTCAACCCCTCTGGGAAGATAACTTCGCCATCCACACATTTACAACCAGTGGAATCGACCTCTTCGGCGCGCGCGGCAAACTTGTTGGCCGCCATTTCACCGATAGGATCTTCGAGCAACTCCTTGTATGTCGCGAATGCCTCTTCGGCATTTTCGTACAGACAGTCCTCGGAATTAAAATCCTCTCTGCCCTCAATAATTGCACTCCAGTCAAGCATCTGCTCAACGATAAACTTCAAATCCTTGTTGTCTGTATAAAAATTAGGCACAACTGTCTCTCCCGGTTTATATTCACGCTTTTTGATTTTAACTTAAGATGGGGGAATATACATAAAGATCGGGAAAAAGACAGAAAAAAAAGATGCTTTTCTGGAAAACACCAAAGCACCAGGCTCGCACCACCTCCTTCAGTCCGCATGTTCAATACTAAACCTTTTCTTTGACACGCTTTATTGACAAAACAACAGTCACACTTTATATTTTCACGCATGAAGAGAAAAATATTATGGACTGTTCTGCCAGCGTTGGTGGTGCCGCTTATCGCGTCGCTGTTCTATTTCGTCTGGTTCAGCGACCATCCCCTTGCCGCCACGCTCTATTTTGCGACCAAACTGTTCACTGTGGCCTGGCCGGCGGTGGTCGTGCTTCTGATCTTTCGTGACAAAATCAAGTTAGATTTGAAAGATCCTCGTCATCTGAATGCTCTGTTGCCGGGGCTTTTGTCGGGTGTCGCGGTTGCCGGACTCCTTTTTCTGCTGGTGAAGATACCAACGCTGCATACAATGCTCGAGACTGCGGCACCCGAAATGCGCAACAAGGCGGAACAACTTGGATTTCTGAAGCATTACCTGGCGTTCGCGCTCTTCCTCTCTATTCTGCATTCGCTGATTGAAGAGTACTACTGGCGCTGGTTCGTGTACGGACATCTACGCAAGATTATCAACCCCTCCTTCGCGCTGGTGCTGTCCGCGATCGCCTTCGGATCACATCACGTGGTGGTGACCGCCCAGTATTTTCCGCTTCCATGGGGATTCGCGCTCGGCGGACTCGTAGCCGCTGGCGGGGCGATGTGGAGTTTGTTGCTGGACAGACAGCGTACAATTGTCGGTGCGTGGCTCTCACACATGATAATAGACCTCGCCGTTATGTGGGTCGGATACCGACTACTTACGGGCTGAGGTCTCCCGCAACATCCACGCGACACAACGGCTCCCTCTGCTTTTTCCTCGGCATCGATGAATAATTCAGACAGGAAATTGACTTTGTGAAATGAATAGTGTTTTATGTTTAGAGGTTTTCGCGGAGCGTGCATCTGCGGAGGAAGTTCCAAGGTTCGGATAAACAGTTGAAATAATTATCCAAGGTTCGGACTATCAGGATTAACAGTTGAAAAGAGTTACTGACTTAAAAAATGGAGGAGATTGAGATGAGAAAAGTGAGAATCGCATTAGTCGTGGCGTTATCATCCGCGTTGTTCAGCACCTCTGCACTAGCTTGGCGTCCAAACGGCTGGGTTTATCACACCGGAACGTACGCCTATTCCATTGCAGACAATGAGTGGTTCTACTTCAACACTGCTGATACGCAATGGCGGGTCAACCTCGGTACAGGGCAGTGGGACATGCTGACAGATGCCAGCGGCTGGAACTATCACAACTGGCCCTATTCGTACTCAATCGACACCGCAAGCTGGCACTGGTTCGAAGACAACACACAGTGGTGTCTGGGGATGAAAAGCGGACTTTGGGAAAAATTCGGATTAATTTACAGTGTTTATATTCCCGCTGGCATGGTCAGTGTTGATGGCGGCACATTTGTCATGGGCAATATCTGGGGCACTTCCAACACCCAGGAACTGCCAACGCACTCAGTGACGCTGAGTTCATTCTTCATAAGCTGTCACGAAATCAGCAACGAAGAGATGCGAGATGTCATGCAATGGGCATACGATCACGGCAAACTGACCATCGACCACCGTGGCGTTCAAAACGCTCAAGGAACCACAAAGAGGCTTTTCTCGTCGACCCGTCTGACATGGAACGGAACATCATTTGTTGTCGCCAGCGGTTATGAGAATTATCCCTGCGGGGGAGTCACATGGTACGGCGCGGCGGCGTACTGCAACTACAGGAGCGAGAAGGAACGCCTTCCGCTCTGCTATAATCTGAGCAATTGGTCATGCGATCATGACAAAAAAGGATATCGACTTCCGACTGAGGCCGAATGGGAGTACGCCGCCAAGGGAGGGAAAAACGGAACTAACACCGAATACAGTGGCAGCAACAATCCTTTACTCGTGGCGTGGTACAAAAGCGGCAGTGGTGGCAACCCTCACGCGGTGGGAACAAAAACAGCCAATGAACTCGGAATATTCGACATGAGCGGAAATGTGAATGAATGGTGTCAGGATGACTGGCACTGGTCATATACAGGAGCACCGACGGATGGAACCAGCTGGGGCGGAGACGGAGGTGCCAATCGCGTTTTGCGCGGAGGATGCTGGCTTAACACGGCAAATGAGTGTCGCGCCGCATACCGATTCCAGTCTTTCCCTGAATCTTCAAGCGCATCCTTCGGATTCCGTTGCGTACGCTAACTGCATCATAAAAATTCACACGTTCCCGCCAACCGTTCGCAATAAAAACGGTGTTTGCTGAAAAAGCGTGGTTTCTTCGCTTTTATTTGAAGATATCGGGCACAAGAAACGTCTAACTGTTAAAATAACGCTAAACGAGAGTCGCGATGGCTAAAAAAAACATAATCACGGGCGGATTGCCGCCCGACAAGGTGAAGGCGATGGAAGCACTGATGACAGAGCATGAGGGTGGACTGCTGCGCTACGCGACACGGATACTGAATGATCCGGATGCAGCGCAGGATGTGGTGCAAAACACGTTTATAAAACTCTACCGTCACTGGGAAGCGGGCAGAGCGCAGACGGGAAACGTTTCGAGCTGGCTCTACCGCGTGACCCACAACAACGCAGTCGATTATATACGCCATGAGAACCGCATACGCATTCTGCACCATAAAAATATGGAGGATACAAAGATTCGAAACAACGAAACAGACTGCGGAAAAATGACAAACAGAGAGCGAATGGAGCTGGCGTTGAAACATATGTGCATCCTGAAGCCACAAGAACAGCAGGTGCTACTGCTACGGTTGCAGGATGGAAAATCGTACCGTGAAATCGCGGAGATAACGGAACGGTCAGAGGGAAATATCGGCTGTATTCTGCATGACGCTGTGAGTAAACTTTCAGCGAGCCTGAAGAAGGCGGGAGTTACGGAATTATGAGATGCCATAAAACAGAAAAATTGATCACGTCGTGGTTACTCGGCGATCTGCCCGCCAACACCTCGGCGGAAGTCGAGGAGCACGTCAACAGCTGTGAACACTGCCAGGGTTGCGTTGATGAAATTGAGCCGACTCTCGATCTGATGCGCAACGCCCTGGCGGTGTCCTTCGACACCCCGAAACGTCTGGACGATGAACACCGCAAAGCGGTGTTCGCCCCGAAAAAACAGGCAAAAACAACCGCACTGTCAGCCGGATCGAGAATCTTCCTGCAGGCGGCGGCACTGGTATTGCTCTCGGTGAGCCTGACGATAATGTTGCAGACATTAAACGCACCGCGTGGAAAGGCGGCTGGTGGTCGGTTTGAGTTGGCGATGTCTGAAAACATGCGCGATAGTTACGAGTTTACTGCGCCTCTATGCACAAAAGCCTGCCCCGACAAATCTTCCTTCAATATGGAGGAAGAATCAGAAGGATTAGAATTGAACGCGAGTTTCAAAAAGAAACTGATTCTGCTCCCAGTTGATTCTCCCGATCCCATTTTCAAGGGAACACCAAGACCCGAAACTCCTCCAGCTCACCAGCCTCTGCCAAAACAGATGAGTGTGGTCGGGAGTCTGGACGTGAACGCTCCCGGCGAAGAGCTTTTGACTGTAACGCCATTCGTCAACACTGAAATATGCGCCGACGAAGACGGAGACGGAGTTGCTCACGTTGCAGGGAGAGCCGGCGTGGCGACTGTTTCGGGCGACAATAAAGAGCGGGCAAAAAAGCCTGCCCCGTGTTTCGGCAGAGACAAAATAGCCGATTACTATCAACGCCTCACCCCACTCGGAGGAATTCAACGCGCAACAGAGAAAATGGATTTCAGCGCATCAGAATACGCCATGAATGATGATGAAAAAGATATGAGTGCTTACCACTACAACGATTCCGGATTTTTATCAGACGTGAACGGCGCTTTGTCAAAACGGCCGGAAGCCAGTCGTCCGAGAAAAGTAATCGGCAATGGCGCGGGTTCTTCTTATTCCGGTGACAGGAGGGAGAGCATATCAGAATCAAAAAGATTGAACGTAAAAAACGGCAAACCTGTCGAATCCCTCAATGAGGCGTGGGAGGGAAGTGCGGGACTTATGCTTCCCAGAAAAGCCGCAAGGAAAAGCGGATTAGGTGGCGAAAATCTGGTCCCGAATGGAGAACCTTCACCACTTAACGACAAAAAGGGAATTAAACTGTTAAAAATGACGGACAAACTTGAGGATGCCGATATTCCAATTATTGTCGCCCCCCCCATTCCTGGCCAGTCCAAACACGAAGGAGAATCCAGACCAGCCAAGAGTGCTTCAGAGCGCAACGTTAATCTGGAGAAAAAGACAAAGAAGAACGCTCATTTCAAGACATCTCAAATTAAGAGAAAAAGGATAGCCACGCAGGAGGATATTGATGACGACGAAACCAAAGAGCACGAAACGCACGCACGCGCTTACGGGGTAAATCCATTTATAGAGACAACCGCGAATGCATTCTCCACCTTTGCCATAGACTGCGACACCGCATCCTACACACTGGCACGCCACTATCTTCTGCGGGGAGAACGACCTCCGCCGGACACAGTAAGAACCGAGGAGTTTGTGAACTTTTTCGACTACCACTACCCTGCCCCGCACAGCCAGACATTCGCAGTCTACACCGAATGCGCACAAAGCCCGTACGGACGCGGACTGCATCTACTCAATATCGGAGTAAAAGGACGAAGGCTGGGACGTGATCAACGGCGAGCATCCGTTCTGACATTTGTGATCGACACCTCTGGTTCAATGAATACACCAGACCGCATCGGTCTGGTGCGAACCGCATTGCGAAAGCTTCTGGGACAGCTCAGCGAAAGAGATCAGGTGGGAATCGTCACCTATGGTCCATCCGCCCATCTACTGCTGGAGCACACCGCCGTCATCAATAAAGATACGATACTCACGGCAATCGACCGATTGCAGATATCCGGCTCCACCCATCTGGAAAAAGGGCTTGTACTCGCATATCAGCAGGCTGCACGCCACTTTGTGAGCGGCGCGATGAACCGTGTTATTCTACTCTCTGACGGCAAGGCAAATATGGGCAGTGACGATGCAGTTCAGATGCTGGCACAGATAGAACAATACCGCAAACAGGGCATATTCTGCTCCGTATTCGGTTTTGGAACAGGGAGCTACAACGACGAGATACTGGAGACTCTGGCGGACAAGGGAGACGGAATATATCGCTTCATAGATTCCGAGGAAGAGGTCGATCGGGTCTTTGTGAAAGAACTGGATGCAACGCTACAGACAATCGCCCGCGATGCCAAAATACAGGTTGAGTTCAACCCGAAACGTGTGAAACGCTACCGCCAGATCGGCTATGAGAATCGTCGTCTGCGCAAACAGGATTTCCGCAATGACTCCGTTGATGCTGGCGAAGTCGGCTCTGGTCAGTCGGTAACCGCGCTCTACGAACTAGAGCTGACGGACGACATCGCCGAACCGATCGGCATGGTGCGGGTGCGGGCGTTCGATACACTTGCAAACAGAGTTGAAGAGATTTCCGCGCCCATCACGACGCTCGGCATGCCAAAACGCTTCGAGGATGCCAGCGCAAGGTTTAGACTGGCGGCGATTGTCGCCGAGTTGGCCGAAATACTACGTGGCAGCCAGTTCGCTGCCGGTAGTCGTTTAGACAATGTTCTATCTAAAACACGACCTCTCGCGCAGGAACTCTATCTCGACCAGCGCGTACAGGAACTGCAAAGAATTATACACGCCGCAGGCTCAACAGAATAATCATAATAACTATGACATCGCAGTTTCGCAAATAAAACATTTTTGCCTATTGAAAGTATAAACGTGACAATGGAGATAAAGAGATGAGAAAGATATTTTTGTGCGCCTTGACCGCAATGCTGACTACTTTGAGCTTCGCCATACCAAAGCAGATGGTGGAGATTGAGGATTTCAGCCTGAACGGTCGAATCGAAGGTGAAAATGTGACATTCCGCCTCTCTTTCAATGCAGATGCACGCAAAAAGGACTCCCGAATACTCCTCTTGGAGGGGAATGTCGGAATTATAAAAGGCGATCTCGAGAGCCGAAAATACAAGTTTACGCGTGACGGAAATCGACTCTATATCACCTTTGAGAAAAAAGGCAGACAACGCATAAATTTATCGTTCGCCAGCCTCGCCGTCAAGACTGGCGACTGGCGTGCAACATCTTTCAAAGTCACTCAATCGACAATCAGGCAGGTTACAATGATATGTGACCGCCCGGATCTTGAGGTTCAATTTCCGGGCGCGTTGAAAACCGCACGCACGCAAAATCTGGCTGGCGAGACAGAGATCACCGCCTATCTGGGAGTCGCTGACACATTCCAGATCGCATGGAAACCGGAAGTGCGCAAGCTGGATGCCGAGACGGTTGTTTCGTGCGAGGCAAACACAATCGCCAGCGCGAGCGTTGGAGTTCTACGCCAGGACACTGTCTTCACCTACAGCCTGGCTCAGGGTTCACTCGAAAAGCTCTCCCTCCGGTTGCCGGACGATTTAAGCGTCACGGAAGTTGTCGGCAACGATATACTGCAATGGGCTATCGACAAGACTGAGGACGGAACACGGCGGCTGAACGTGCAGCTTAACCGCAGGCAGGAGCAACATTACAAATTACAGGTGAAAAGCGAACTGGTTCTGTCAGAATTCCCCTGCAACTTCAAGTTGCCGATGCCGATGCCACTCAACGTTATCCGCGCTAGCGGATTTCTGATGGTTGGAACGGACAGTGCCATCAAACTGCTGGTCGGCAAGGCCTCTGGACTGACGCAGATTGACTTGGACGCATTCCCTGCTGCACTGATGCGGAAAGGCGTGGCACGCCGGCAACCGCGCACCAAAGTTTTCTCCTATCAATACGCAAACATGCCGTTTTTACTGAACCTGAGTGCTGACGACATTGTCACCGCGTACAGTAGCGAGGATCAGATAGTTCTACGCAAACAGGATGACGATCTGGTGATGACCGCCTCAGTTGAGCTGGATGTGCGCGACGCGCCCGCCCGTGATATTGAGATCAAGACAGACACCGACTGGATTGTTGCCAATGTTGAGGGTGGCAATGTGAGCGACTACACAGTACGCGACGAAAATGGACGGCGTTTTATCTCTATCTTTTTCAAGCAGGCGATCATGGGCAAGATGCTTTTTAATGTACGCCTGGAAAAAACGCTTGGTGATGAAGAGTCCTCATTCAAACTTCCCGCTTTCTCTGTCCGCAACGCCGAGTCGGAACGCGGGGTCTTGGTTTTGAGTGCGGAGAAAGGGGTGCGATTTGAAGCCGGAGAAATGAAAAATCTGCGCGAAATTCACACAAAATCGACAACCCTGCAGGTGCGGGACACTGTGCTCGCTTACCGTTTTAAAAACGCGGGCTGGGAACTCTCTGTCAAAATACAGCAGACTGATGCATCCATATACTGCGAGATATTTCACCTCGTCTCTCTGGGCGAGAGCGTGCTCTACGGTAGCTCATCACTGACCTATCACATTGGCGACGCACCCGTGAGAACACTGCTCATCAAGCTCCCAAAAGAGTATCAGCATGTTGAGTTCACCGGTCGCGATATACGCAATCGCGAGGAGAAAGACGGGATATGGACCATAACACTGCAGGAGAAGATTATGGGCGACTTCACACTGCTTGTGACTTATGATCAACAGTTCTCCTATGATGGCGGAGAGATCCTTCTGGGCGGAGTGGGCACATCCGGCATTTGCGGAGAGACTGGGTTTATCGCCCTGGCGGGACGCGCAAGTCTAAGCGTTGAAAACGAACTTGTCGTGGATTCCTCGATTATCGCCATAGATCACTCTGAAATTCCAGAAGAGTATGAGCTGCTAATCAACGACCCTGTGTTGCGTGCCTATAAATATATCGGAACCCCTCACACAGTGAAACTCGATCTCAACCGCTATGCGACTCAGTCTCTGCTGGGACAAGTCGCCGATCACACAACACTGAGTACACGCATCAGCGATGAGGGTGAGGCTGTCACCACCGCCACCTACTTCATTAAAAACACATCGAGCCAATATCTCGGAGTAGAGTTGCCGAAAGACGCACGCTTGTGGTCGGTGCAAGTGGACGGCAAAACTGTTCAGGCACTGAAATCAGCGGACAGCAAAAGCAAAATACTTATTCCGCTTGAGCGAAACCTCGACCCGAACAAACCTCTGCGCGTTAAAATTGAGTATGCCGAAAGTCGCAAACCTCTCAAATGGCTGGGTGGCATGAAGTTTTCCGCTCCTGTCTGCGCAGCGCAATCGGTCTTCTCTAAATGGCACTTCACTGTGCCGGAGGATTATTCGCTGGCGGAACACGGCGGAAATATGATGAACGTCGAAGTGGCGGGGACACCGGGAGCACTCGGTCTGCTGTATAATATGGCGACGGCTTACCGCGATATATGGGGCTGGATGATTCCCGATATGACGCTGGTCTTCTTTATCTGCCTGATAGCGTTCCAGCGCGGACGCGGTGCTAAAGCGATTATTCCGTCAACGCTCTGCGTTCCGGCATTAGTTATTTCGATATTTATAGCCGGCAACATATCCGGCATGAATTTTCTGCCCGACTCCTGGAACAAAGGGTTTCTCACCGCGACATCCGCACGGGAACTCCATTTAACCAAGGTCGTCAGTCTCGCAGGCAGCGGGCTGGAGACCGACCTCCGAATCGTAGCGGCATGGATTGGCGGCAACGGCTCACTTGCCGGACTTATCGGAGGAACAATTGCAGGACTCGGACTGTGTACGGTGGCATTTTTGAAGAGGCGGAAGGTGCTTCTACTCTCCAGCGCGGGGCTGACACTTTTAACGTGGGGATTCACACAAACGGCGACCACACTTGCCATCGTCTCCGCCACACTGACGGTGCTACTGCCACTGGCGATTGCCGTCTCACTGGTGACACTCTGCTACAGAACAGGACGCAAATATCCAAAACCACCACGAGTCCGCCACGCCAAATCTCAGAAAAGTTCGCCGACCACCCCACCGTCGAACAACGAGGTGGCAGCTGATGATAACGATAAAGAGAGCAAAACAGACAAAAAGGAGGAAGAGCGCGGCATGAACAGCACTAATGAAAAAGATATCAGTCGGCAAAAGCTAAGTGCTGGAGGTGCCACTCTCGCCGGCATACTGACTATTCTGCTGTCAACGGGGGTACTCAAGGCTGAAAAGATCAATTCTCAATCACCTCAAAAACAGTGCATATCCGCCACTGAGAACCAACAGATAAATATGCCCGGAATACAAATCGACATGCTGGGTGAGGATTGTGCGCCATCATTGCAAAGTGTGCGTTCCGATCAGCAAATTATGCGTTCGGTGGATATCACCGTAGATGCTCCCAGCACAATTAATGACGAGGAGAAGACAGCCAAAGTTTCATTGAAGTATAAATTCGAAACAGAAAAAGCGAAAACCATAAAATTGCTGTCGGCGAAGACTGTGCTTGTTGATATTAATGTGAAATCAAATGGTTGGCATCCGTGCAGCAAAAAAGAGGCGTTTATCGTCAACCGCAAAGACGGGTCATTCCTGGTTGTTAAGCGCAAAGGCGAGTATTCGCTGGAACTCACCTGTCTCGTGCCCGTTAAAGAGGCATCAGGAGACTGGCGGCTAGACCTATATCTGCCGCCAAACCTCAGAAACAAGGTGTCCCTGAATATTCCTGAACAGGGTTTTAACGTGCAGTCTGCGGACGCGGTACTACTTAAAACTGAAGAGGCTGGCACCGGAAGCCTGACCAGTGCTGTATTTGGCGATGCCCGGAACATAGCCTTCTCATGGAAACCGCAGGTACGGAAAGCCAAACTGGAAAAGGTTGTCTTCTTCTCGCACACTCAAACAGAGGTTCTTTGCGAAAGCGGGGTTGTCAATCTCAGTAATCGTATTCACTATCAGGTCGCCCGGGGCGAAATCCAATCGCTTGAAGTTGATATTCCCAAAGGGATGAGCGTGACTTCGGTGAATGCTGAAGGATTAAGTACCTGGCGGTTTGATCCCGAAACACACCGACTTGAAGCGATGCTCGGAAAACCGGTCAGCGGGAGTTTTGTGCTGACAATCATCACGCAAATTGCGCGTGAACGCTTACCTTATGATGTTGAAATAACCTTGCCGCATGTGGAGGGAGCCGCATATCAACGTGGAACTCTCGCAGTGGCATCGCCAGACAATGTGCAGGTGCGTATCTCCAAAAGCACCGGACTTCATTCTATGAATATCAGCGATTTTCAGTACCACCCGCAATCCAAAAACGCGGGAATTCGCACCACAAGCGTTAAGCGGGCGTTCCGTTATCATCAACTACCAGTTAACGCAACACTCCACGCAGAGAAGGTGTTACCCGAGATAAGAGTGGAGGAAACCGCGAGTCTGGACATCTCTGATGAACGCATCGTCCTCTCGTCCAAACTCAACCTCTCAATCGCAAAAGCCGGTGTCTTCACCGCCGAACTGGAGTTGCCGAATGGATATGAAATCGAATCACTGACAGGACAGGACTTAAGCCACTGGGATGAAGTGAGTACCCCGTTCGCAGGCGTGATTGTTCACTTCAAAAGGCAGGTACTGGGATCGCGAATGCTAAATCTTGTACTTATGCGAGCAGAAAAAAATATTGATGAAAACGTCTCCGTCCCACGTATTGGAGTGCGAGGAGCCATGAAACACAAAGGGATATTAACTGTTTCGGGAGAACGCGGGGTGCGGCTGACGACAGTTGATCGCCAGGGTGTAAGCGAACTGAATCCACGCGAACTGGGAATCAAAATGCCCGGTTACCTGGCCTTTCGCATATTGCGTTCGAACTGGACTATCAATCTCAAGGCTGACATTCTCGATCCGGTAATCAAGGTCAATATACTACAACGCATCGACCTGAACGAGGGTGTCCTTACTGGTCACTGTTATATCCGCCACACAATCGACAATGCCGGGTGCAAACAGTTCTTCCTTAAATCGCCACGTCCGGGTGTCAACTTGAGCATACTCGGCAACGATATTGCGCGGATTCAATGCATTGATGAGGAGAACGGGATATGGCGAATTGATCTTCACAACAAGGTTGAACGGGAATACACTCTTGAGGCGAGCTATCAGATCTCGTTCGATCCAAAAGCGGGCAAGACAAAAATTGAACCCTTGCTGGCCAAAAATGTTGCGGCGCAAAAGGGCTATTTAGCCATTATGTCCGGCGGCCGGCTTCAAATCCAACACGGCGAGATTCCAAATGGACTGCGCGAAGAGAACTCACGGAGCATTCCCGGAAATTTCGGTGCCGGCGACCTCTCAGATGCCATCTTCTGCTACAGCGTCACCGCCACGGATTACACGCTGGACATTTCGGTTATCCGCCACAGCTCCGCCACAGTTCTTCCTGCAACAGTAAAAAACGTGAATATGGACTCTGTTGTGTCCGCCGATCGCCAGATT
The DNA here is from genome assembly GCA_964440175.1 of uncultured Verrucomicrobiota bacterium. Classification (GTDB taxonomy): domain Bacteria; phylum Verrucomicrobiota; class Kiritimatiellia; order CAYTQP01; family CAYTQP01; genus CAYTQP01. The sequence continues at coordinate 14,772 of CAYTQP010000022.1, read as the reverse complement.
GTGACGCGCATGAGACTGGAGATGCTAACCGGCGATATGCGCCTCCTGAAAATGTGGCTTCCAGAAGGCAGTAAAGTCTGGTCTGTTTACGTCAACGGCAAATCAACCCGACCTCTGTTGAAAGGGGACGCATATTTGATTCCTCTCGACACTGCAACCGGGGAGCAATCCACCGAGCTGGAAGTGATCTACGGCGGAAATTTAGCGGCAGGAGGCCTGCGACACAACTATAAAATAAACGGGCCCAGGATGAATTTGCCACTTAACAATATACAATGGTCCATGTATATGCCTCCAAACTTCAGATATCACAAATTCGACGGCACAATGAATCACAAGGAGACCTCCGGTGCTCCGGTTATAGTGAAGTACAACGCGCAACAGTACAAATCCGCTGTCCAGCACGAAGCCAGCATCAATATACAGAAAGCCGAAGAGGTTTTGCAACAAGGCGAGAGGTATGCACAGGCAGGACAGCAAATACAGGCGAAACAAGCGTTTGAGCAGGCGATGAACTACTCACAAGGTGATTTTGACTTTAACGCCGACGCACGTATTCAATATCGTAATGTCGCTAAAAATCAGGCCATTGTCGGACTCGTAAATCGCCGCAACAAACTGAAGAAATCCATCAACATTCAAGACGAAAAGCAGTCTGCGCAGATTAAGGGATTTAACGGCGGGAACTGGAGTATTGAGTATCAGGATCAGATCACCCAATCACTAACGGTGAAAGACAATGCATCCCTCAATGATGTCGCCGAGCGCATTCTGGACCAGCAGGCCGCGTCACGCACAGAAGCTCCCGCCATCCGCCTGACATTGCCCGCCAGCGGAGAAAAGCTCGATTTCACCCGCAGTGTGCAGATCAATCCCAACACCGAAATGACAATTGAGTTCAAAGCTTCAATGGGCGGATGGATGCGCAAACTCAGCGTTCTGCTCTCAATGCTGGGACTCTTCTGCGTCATCCTGACAACGGGAGCCGTCTCCCGTGTTTATGCATAGCGGGCGCAATCCTGCTACTCCATCTCAATCACGTCCGCATGGTTTTTGAAATAAACCAGACCGGAAAGTATTGTCAGTAAAGCGACACTCATAACAGCAATGTAGGCGGCAATATTTAAATAATGTTCATAGGTTTCGCGTAATTGCACGCCACCAGGGAAAAAATCATGCAAAAATGCCAGACCGAGAAGAATAGCTATGATAACGATAATCTGCCATGTGGTCTTGTGTTTCCCCCAGTTCCCGGCGGAGATGACACGACCTTTACCGGCAGCCAGCAGTCGCAGTCCGGTTATCAGAAATTCACGGGAGAGGATGAGCACAACCATCCACGCCGGTACCAGTGCAGTATTCTGCGACGGTAACCGCATCCCGACAAAGCAGATGAACGCGGCCGACACAATCACCTTGTCGGCGAGCGGATCCATCAGCTTGCCAAAATCTGTGACACCGTAAACATTGCGAGCCAAATGCCCATCAAGCACGTCTGTTATCGCCGCCACAATGAAAACTAGAAGTGCCAACGTATAACTGAACCGAAAAGGAATTGTCAGCAATGCCACAAGCACCGCCGCCATAAAAAGACGACTCACCGTCAGCATGTTCGGAATATTCATTCTCATTCTCAATATCTCCAGCTTTATTCAATTGGCAGGTTAGTGTCCAGATAGGGTTCCGGCAGATTCTCGATCATTCCAATATCCCGCGCATTCTCTTTGCCAGCCCGTTCAGCCCTCTGATTCCCGCAGTTCCGCAAAGTCGATATAATGAGCAACAACACCAGAAGCGCACCCGCCACTGTAAGCATACGTATCCAGTTGGCAACAATAAATGATATCGCCGTATTGCCGCCCCCTTCTTTCGGTGGCGAGCTTTTTTGCCCGTCACCGGCATTCCCACTCTTGTCGTCTGTTTTCAAATCCTCTTTCGGTTTCTTCAGCTTCAGTATCTGTTTGTGAGCACTCTTCTTTTTGTTATGATCCGCCGCAAATTCCGCAGGGGTTGGTGGCTTAGTGACGGCAAGGTACTGCTCCACCAGCTCTTCGGGCTTCAGTCCAAGATATTTGCCGTATAGACGGATAAACCCTTTCACATAAACAGGAGCCACCATTTTGTCAAAATCTTCTTTCTCCAGCGCGATTATCTGCTGTATCTTCATCTTCGTGTCTTTGGCCGCCTCGGAAGTGGTTACCCCCTTCTCTATACGCGCAGCTCTCATTTTATCTCCCAGTGACTGCATCAGCTCTCCTCGTCTGTTTGGTTCTCGTCATCGACAACTTCAGATTCATCCGGATTCTCCGGAATATCCCCGTCCAGATCAATCAATATTTCACGCGGCTCTGAACCGTTTGGCGGGCCAACGATTCCCTTTTCCTCCAATATATCCATAAGCCGGGCAGCACGCGTATAGCCTATTCTCAACCGCCGCTGCAGGGATGAAGTGGATGCTCTGCGTGTCTGACGGACAATCTCGACGGCAGATGGGAGTAGTTCGTCATCCGCGTTCAATTCGGGGAGATCAACCGTTTTCCCTTCGATCTTGTCTTTCACCTCCGACTCATACTTCGGCTTGCCCTGCTCTTTCAAAAACGCGATCACGCGGTTTATCTCGTCATCATTCGCAAACGCACCTTGCGAACGAATCAACTTGCTTGATCCGGGCGGCGAGTATAACAGATCGCCTTTCCCGAGCAGTTTGTCGGCACCGACTGTGTCAAGAATTGTGCGACTGTCAACCTTCTGTGCCACCTGAAACGCGATTCTCGCGGGAAAATTGGCCTTGATTGTGCCGGTGATGATATTGACCGACGGACGCTGAGTGGCCAAAATCATGTGAATGCCGACCGCACGGCTAAGTTGCGCAAGACGGGCGATAGAGTTCTCTATCTCGGCCTGCGCAACCGACATTAGATCGGCAAGCTCGTCCACCACAACCACGATATAAGGAACTCTGCCGGGAATATCCTTCTTGCCTTCATTCTGTGCATCTTCAAACATGTCTGTCTGTTTTATGATGGGACGATTATTAAACGCCTTGATATTGCGCACACCGGCTCTGTTAAACAATTTATAGCGTTTCTCCATCTCGTTGATCACCCAGCGGAAACCGAGTCCAACTTTTTTGGCATCCGTAATAACGGGCACAACGAGGTGTGGCAGATGGTTGTAATTTGAAAATTCAACAATCTTGGGGTCAATCAGCATCAGCCTCAACTCTTCCGGCTTGCGAGCCATGAGCAATCCGGTTAGTATAGAGTTCATGCAGACGGTCTTACCCGCGCCAGTCGCGCCGGCTATCAGTAAATGCGGCATATCCGCCAAATCCGCTACAACAACATTGCCAGTGACATCCTTGCCCAGTGCGAGAGGCAAGGCGATCGACTTCGAATTCCACGCCTTGCTCTCCAGTACCTCGCGCAGATATACAACCTGCGACTTTCCATTAGGAATCTCTATTCCCACAACTCCCTTACCGGGTATCGGTGCCTGCACACGCACACTCTCCGCCCTGAGTGCTAACGCTATATTGTTGCTCAAACCCGCAATCTTCTCAACACGTATTCCCGGAGGCGGCAGAATCTCGTAGCTGGTCACCACTGGACCAGAGTCTACCCCCGTCACCTGCGCCTCAATACCAAACTCATGCAGGGTCTCCTCCAGAATCCTGCAATTACCCTCGATATCCACCTCAACTCCACCCCTCCTTTTCGGAAGTTTGTCGAGAATATCTAGCGGCGGGAGCTTGAAGTTCGAGTCAATTCCATCAATTTCGGGAACCACCATCTCCTCGCTCACGCGACTCTTTTTGGATAATGGAATCTTGGCGACGACCTTCTTTTTCCGAGCAGGCTTACTGGCAGCGGGCTTTTTCGCAGGGCGTTTCTTAGTCTTTTTCTCGCGCTCCTCACGCTCCATTGCGCGTTCAAGACGCTCCCTCTTCTGAGCTACATCCTTCGCCTCGCGCCGTAACTGTTCAACCCGATCCATCCGTTTCAATATCCAGGCGTTAATAGCGTGATATAATTTCGCACACCATTCACCCAAAACCCGGAAAGGAACGAACGGATGCAATCCCGGCATTAGCAGAAGCCCCACAACTATCGCGCCAAACCCCACAATCAAAGTGCCTACCTCGCCAATCAGACGAACAAGCAAACAACGACCGACATGATAGCCAATCACTCCGCCAGCACTGCTGATGTTGAGTCCCTCCATCAGTGGAATACAAGGTCTCTGCCAAATCTCCAACACGCATGAGAGGGCGATGATGATGAACAGAAGACAGAACCATCTGATCCAGGCCCCTTCCTCCCTCTTCAAGATATAAAGTATTCCGAATATGACCATCATCACCGGCATCAGATACCCCGCCACACCAATGGTCATAAAAAGAGCGAAAACTGAATACGCCCCGGCGGGGCCAATGAAATTCGATGCGGGATGATTCGGTGGAGATTTGAGAATCGAAATATCGTCGGGAGTGTACGACAAAAAACTGAGCGTCAACAACACTCCCAGCAAAACGAGAACAACGCCGCCCGCCTCATTCCATCCCGATTTTGTCTCTTTCTTCTTCGCCACCATCGATATATCAACCTGTTCTATATTAAACTCCGCACTCAGCGGCCACAAAATGCTAATAGCTGTGCTCAGCACCGGGAAACACGCCCGACTCCACTTCGCACTTGTAAGAATTTACCGCCTTTTTAATCTCATCGCCCAGTTCCGCGTAACGTTTGACAAACCGGGGATTGATCTCTTCGTAAAGACCAAGCATATCCTGAACAACTAAAACCTGTCCGTCACAGCCAGAACCGGCACCGATCCCGATTGTCGGAACCGACACCGTTGCTGTAATCTCGGTGGCAAGCTCGGAAGGCACACTCTCAAGCACAATACAGAACACCCCCGACTCCTCCAGAAGCAATGCGTCACGCATGATTTTCTCCGATGCCTCCGCCGAACGACCCTGCACCGCGTAACCAGTCGCCTTGACACTCTGCGGCGTTAACCCGATATGCCCAGCTACAGGAATCCCGTTTTCGACCATACTCCTGATAACAGGACATCGAATCTCTCCACCCTCAACCTTCACTGCGTCCGCGCCCGAATACTTCAAAAAACGTCCGGCATTTAGTAACGCCTCCTCAGCAAAACCCTGAAACGAAAGAAACGGCATATCCGCAATCACCAGCGCGTTTCGAACACCCCGCGAGACAGCTGCTGTGTGATGAAGCATATCCTCCATCGTGACAGGAAGCGTCGTCTCGTAGCCCAATACCGTCATACCCAAAGAGTCGCCCACCAGCAACATCTGCAATCCGGCTTCATCCAGTATTCTCGCCATCGTATAGTCGTAGACCGTCAACACGGATATCTTCCGCTTCCCCTTCAGTTCTCTGATCTTGCGAACAGTCCACTTTGAACTCTTTCCCATCTCAACTCCGTCTGTGTCACACCCGACAGCTACCAATCCGTCATAAAACAACGCACTTTATCATTTCCCTGCAAGTTATCCAGTAATTTTCTGACATTCTCATGCACTCCGGGCAAAATTAAATCTGGACGCAGTTCCGCCAGCGGTTGCAGGATAAAACGCCGTTGCGCCCAGCGCGGATGCGGAATGGTTAAATCATCGTCATCCATCTCCATCTCGTCAGCATAAATTATATCCACATCAAGTGTGCGCGGCGCGTTGCGCTCCATCGTTCGCACGCGTCCCGCCCGGTGCTCCAGCTCACCGCAGACGGCAAGACACTCCCGCACCTCACAGGCGGTCTCCACGATAACTATTGCGTTGAGAAAAGGTATATCCTTGTACGCATCTCCAACATCGACCGGCTCCGTCTCATAGAGACACGACCACTCCGCGCACACTGTGCGCAGACACTCCTGCAACCCATCGCGTGCGTCAAGGATATATTCCAGACTATCTCCGAGATTTGAACCCAGACTAAACGCTATCTCCATTCATTCAACCCGCATTTTGTAAAAAGCGTGATTAAAATTGATTAAATCGGTGATTGCAATCAAACTTTTCATTCTTATTATCCGTGCGCATGGTTTTTTTGATTGGCCTTTTAACATCTGAAAATTTTTAATTCAAGCAGGAGAACACAATGGCTTATAACCTGATAGTGGCAGTCCGTGAAGTCTGGGACACCCGCGACCTGGTCGGGAATGTACTGGATGAGTCCGGACAGATAAAAGATGGCGCACTCGATACGCGCTTTGAACAGGAAGACCTGAACGCCCTCGAAATGGCACTGCGCATCAAAGATGATAACGATGCAACTGTCACCGCCATTTCCATAGGTGCCCCGAAAAACATCGACGTGCTACGCGAAAGTATGTATCGCGGGGTGGATAACGTGTTGCGAATAGACGCGAATCCCGAAACAATCGACGCGCAGACCGCCGCCGCCCTCATCGCCGCCGCCGTAAAAGATATAGGCGACTATGACTTAATCATCACCGGCAGCACCGTGGCCGATGCCGAAAACTCACTGCTCGGCGCACATATCGCCCAAGCTCTGAATATCAACTCCATCAGCTGGGTCGATGAACTCGAAGAGATCACTGAAGACCGCATAACTGCAAAACGCGCCATCGAGATGGGGTATGAATACATCGAAACCCCTTTCCCCTCCGTCATCTCCGTGGGCGTTGCCCTGCTCGAAGACGATCCACGCACCCCGCGCAACGCCAAGGCGATGCTGAAACTGAAAAAGAAAAAAGAGACCATAGAGACAAAAACCCCTTCCGATCTCGACCTCGATTCCATTAACAGCACGACGACAACCAAAGTCGCAGACTATGAACCAGTGGAACAACGTGTCATCGAATCAAAGGTTATCGACGCCGAGGATGAAGATGCCCTGCAATCCATGCTGAACGAAACTTTAAAAGGAGAATAACTTATGTCAAACTTAATTGTTTACGCCGAAATTGACGATGGTCTTATTAACGACATAAGCCTGCAATGTCTCGCAACCGCACGCAGGATTGCCGATCAGCAGGGTAGTAGCGTAAGCTGCGTCACCGCTGGCGCAAATGTCGCTGAAACCGCAGCCACATTGTTCGGCTACGGTGCCGACAACGTTTTCGCAGCAGAGAGTGTCGCGCTCGAAGGCTATATTGCAAAACCATACACCAGCGTCGTCGGCGCATGGATAGCCACGCAGGATTCCCCACTCGTACTCTTCCCCGCCTCCACACTCGGCAACGATCTGGCGGCATCTATCGCAGCGAGCTTGAACGCGCCTTGTATGCTCGATTGCGACAGCCTCGAACCAGCGGGCGACACCTATACGCTCAAACGCAGCGAGTTCGACCGCAAGGTGATGACCAGCTTTGCCGCCGTCTCCGGCCGTCCAGTCATCGCATCCCTGCGTGACGGCATCACCGAAATACCAGCCACCAACCCGGCAAAAACCGGAAGCGTCACCCCTGTTGAAGTTGCACTCGATGATACCGAACAGCTCGCCAAAGTGCTACGCCGCAATGTCGCCAAGAAAACCGTAAACCTCAAGGATGCCAAAATTATCGTCGCCGGCGGAGCAGGGGTCGGCACAAAAGAAAACTTCGAACTCATACAACGCCTCGCGGACACCCTCAACGCCGAGATCGGTGCCACGCGTGCCGTCGTAGACGCTGGATGGATGCCGGCAGACCATCAAGTCGGACAGACCGGCGCAACCGTCCGACCCGAACTCTACATCGCCTGCGGAATCAGCGGTGCCGTTCAGCATCGGGTCGGCATGTGTGATTCCGGTAAAATTATCGCTATCAACGTCGATGCCAACGCACCAATCTTCCACATCGCCCACTACAAAATCGTCGGCGATCTTAAAGAGGTGATTCCAAAACTGCTAAAACTGCTGGGATAAGGAGGTGCTTATGAAAGCTGTTGCATTCAACGGGAGCCCGCGCAAAGGCGGCAATACCGAATTTCTTCTCAAACAGGTGTTGCGCGGAATAGAGGCTGGCGGAATAGAGACCGAGTTGATTCAAATTGGCGGACGCTCACTGCACGGATGCCGGGGGTGTTGCTGGTGTCGCGAATCGGGCGAAAAACGTTGCGTCATCGACGACGACAATTTCAACAGCTATCTCGAAAAGATGCGTACCGCCGACGCAGTCCTGCTCGGCTCACCCACCTACTTCGCCGATATCACCTCGGAGATGAAAGCTCTGATCGACCGCGCAGGATATGTCATGCGTCCAGATCGCGAACTACGCCGCAAGGTGGGTGCCGCAGTGGTCGCGGCGCGACGCGGCGGAGCCATCCACGCCTACGACTCAATGAATCACCTCTTTCTTGTCAATGAAATGATAGTGGTCGGATCCACCTACTGGAACGACGGCTACGGCGGTCCTGTCGGCGCCGTGGAGGCCAACGACGAAGAGGGCACGAAAGTCGCACGCATACTCGGCGAAAATATCGCATGGACCCTCAAACGGCTGAATCCGCCTGCATCGCCCGCATAAGCCGGTCACGAAGTGTGGTGATGCGATGATGAGTGCCCACCTTGCGTACGGCTATGGCTGTGGCTTTCCGCGTGCCGACCAGCACCACTAACCGCTTGCCACGTGTCACTGCGGTGTAGAGCAGATTGCGTTCAAGCATAATGAAATGCTGGGTGTGGACAGGAATAACAACACAAGGGTATTCGCTACCCTGGCTTTTATGGATCGTTATCGCATACGATGGCACCAACTCGTCAATTTCGTTCAGATCATAAACCTTGGCACGGCGGTCAAAACACACTGTTATTTCACGGTCTTCCGTACTCAGAGAGGTCACTCGCCCAATATCTCCGTTAAAGACATCCTTGTCATAGTTGTTCACAATCTGCATCACCTTGTCACCAACACGATAGGTGTAACCAAAACGCGTCACCTCCGCACCCCGTGGATTTAACGCCGCCTGAAGCCGCTGATTGAGATTCTGCGACCCAAGGGTTCCTCGCCGCATTGGCGTAATCACCTGTATGTCGTCTATCGGACTGAACTTAAACTTTAGAGGAATGCGTTCCTTCACCATCTTGACAATAATATCGACAGCCTCATCGGGATCTTCAACATCAATGAAATAAAAGTCCGAACACTTCGACGGCTCGCCAGTGTAGGGCATCTCCCCTTCGTTGATGCGGTGAGCATTGGTGATGATATGACTCCGTGCCGCCTGGCGGAAAACGTGCCGCAACCGACAGACAGTTATAACCCCCGAATCAATAATATCACGCAGAACAGAACCCGGGCCAACCGACGGAAGCTGATCAACATCTCCGACCAGAATTAACGCCGCGTGAGCGGGAATCGCACTGATAAGGCTGTAAGCCAACGGCAAGTCCATCATGCTCGACTCATCCACAATAAAGACATCGCCGTCGAGCGGATTGCCAGCATCATGGCGAAAACGACCATTACCCGGATCGTATTCAAGCAGACGGTGAACCGTTTTCGCCCGCATTCGAGAAGTCTCCGACATACGCTTGGCCGCACGACCTGTTGGCGCGCAGAGAACGAGTTCCAGCTTCTTGGCCACAAACACCTTGATGATTGAGTTTATCAGCGTTGTCTTGCCGACACCCGGACCACCCGTAACCACCATCGTCTTATTCGTGAAGGCTTGCTCAAGCGCGGCGCGTTGAGTTTCGTCAAACTTCAGCCTGGTCTTCTCCTCACACCAGACGACCGCTTTCTCAACATCTATCGGCGGACACGGATGCGGACTGGAACTCAATATCTTCAGATGCCGCACCAATCCGTTTTCGGCATGATAAAGGTTAGCGAGAAATACAAGCTTGCCATTCCCGTCGGCAACTGGCTCTTCCACGAGCCGCCGTCTTTCGACACCGTAGTCAATAGCCCGCTCAATTATCGGCTCGGAAATATCAAGTATCTCCACCGCACGCTCCACAAGTGCCGTGCGCTGAAAAGCGCAATGCCCTTCCCCTGTCACTTCCAGCAATACGTGCTCAACACCTGCCCGCGCACGCAGATCGCCCTCCCTCTCCACTCCAAGATTCATCGCCACCTGATCGGCGGTCTTGAATCCGACACCCCGAATATCACGCGCCAGACAATAGGGGTCGTCACGCACAGTCTTGATGGCCTTGTCCCCATACACCTTGTATATCCTGAACGCACGGGCCGTGCTAACCCCGTGCGACAGCAAAAACGTCATGATGGCTCGCACCTCTTTGCTCTCGTTCCAGCCATCCTTTATCTGCTTGCGACGCAAAGAGCCAATGCCGTCAATCTGTTCCAGCCGAGCCGACTGCTTGTCGATAATCTCAAAAATGTCTTTCCCGAAGGTGTCCACCATCTTTCCCGCATACACCTTCCCTATTCCGCAGATAAACCCGGAACCGAGAAATTTTTTAATCCCTTCGATCGAATTCGGAGGCTGGCTTTTAATCTCCACCGCGCTGAACTGGCGACCATGTTTCTTGTCAACTATCCAGTCACCACGCGCCACAATCAATTCGCCGGGGACAACATTCGGGATTTTACCCACAATGGTCACCAAGTTGCGATTCCCCCGCAATTTAACCTTCAGCACACAAAACCCACTCTCCTCACTGTGGAAAGTGACCCGCTCCACACTCCCCTCCAGCGAGTGACATCCCCCCTCTTTTGATTTGAAAACTCCGCTCATATCTGTGTCCAGACACACCCGCAGTCAATCGTGCCGTATCTCATGCATCCTCCGCCCCGCCAAGCATTTCGCGGGCATGGTTCAGAGATGCCTCTGACTGATCATCACCGAGCATACGGGCAATCTCGGAAACGCGGCGTACGCCACTGAGATTTTCAATAGTTGAAAATGTGCGTTCGTCGTGAACGTATTTGGTAACGGAGAAATGAGTCGCGCCATGAACGGCAACTTGGGGTAGATGTGTTATGCAGATGACCTGGTGATCTTTCGCCACCTCCTCCAGTTTGGCTCCGACCCGATTGCCCATCTCTCCACCCAGATTGGCATCAATCTCATCGAAAACCAGTATGGGAATCTTGTCGTGCCGAGCGAAAACAGCCTTGCTCGCCAGCATAACACGCGATATTTCACCGCTCGACGCAATGGCACGCAACGGACGCATCTTCTCCCCGACATTGGGCGCAAACCCGAAATCTATCTCATCTATCCCGGAAAGCCCCGGCTCCCGCTCTTTCAATTCCACCGTGAACTCTCCGCGTTCAAATCCGAGAACCTTCAGCTCCAAGGTCACAGCATCGGCAAGTTTCACCGAACTCTCCTCACGTCTCTTACGCAAAACCGCACCCGATCTCATCATTGCACGCCGCTTCGCCACTACCTCCGCATCCAGCTCTCTGATGCGCTCATCACGGAATTGCAAGTCATTAAGTTTCTCGCGTGACTCCCGCAGAGTCTCACAAACCTCCTCCATTGTCGCACCATACCTTCTCTTCAGCTTTTGGAATGTGGACAAACGCTGATCCAGCCAACTCAAGCGTGCAGGATTAAGATTAACTGCGCTTAGATTAGAGCTTACGCTGTTTGCTATCTCCTGCACCTGTGACGTTATTCCACCGACTTCATCACGCCACGCCCCAGCCTCCGGCATGAGCCGCGCAAGCTCATCCAACGCACTGCGTATTCCGACAAGCTGATTGAACACGGAACCTTCAGACTCCGCGAGGGTCTGCATCACATCACTCGACAGCTCAAGAATGCGGTGCGCGTTGCCAGCCTGCCGATGCTCCCGCTCAACCTCTTCCTCCTCGCCATCCTTAATCTCCGCCTCTTCAATCTCTTTCACCTTGAAAGTGAGCCTGTCGATCTGATCCGCAACCGTCTCATCCTCCACCTCAAGTGCTACGCGGCGCTTCCGCAGGTCATTCATATCCCGATACAACTTCTCATACACAGAACGTTCATCCCCCAGATGCCCGAAAGCATCCAGCAACTCCAACTGCGCCGCCTGACTGAGGAGAGACTGATGTTCGTGCGGTCCGTGCATATCAATCAACAGCTCGCCGATCCGCCGCAACACGGCGAGAGTCACCGTGTTGTCATTGATGAGATTCTGTCCTGAACCCGAAACCTTTATTATGCGCCGCACAAGAAGCTGCCCATCCTCACAGACATCCAGCCCGAACTCATCCAAAACTGAGTCAATCGCTGCTGTGTCCTTCAGTTCAAAGAGAGCCTCCGCCCCACAGGCATCTGCACCAGTGCGAATTATAGACTTGTCCGCCCTCTCGCCAAGCAGAAGACTCAACGCCCCGATTAATATTGACTTGCCCGCACCCGTCTCGCCAGTGATAATATTCAACCCCGACGTGAAATCGATCGCAATATTCTCCACAAGCGCCAGATTTTTAACCCGCAAGCGAGTCAACATCGTCAACTCCTATCCCCACAGTGACGCGGGGTATTTCCCATTATCCACCATCTGCCTGATTCCTGCCTCCACTTTGGGCTTATCGTCAGAGTATGTAACCCCAAGCCAATGTTCTGCAGATTCGGGAACATCAACCAGGAAATTTTCACGTTCCATCAGGGTCGCAATGACCTCTGGAATCAGGAATTCAGACTTCGGTATCTCAATTTTCTCATCGAGAAATTCGATAAAATACTTTTCAAATCCCGAAAATATCGCTGGAGTGAACCCCCACATATTCATCGAACACACCTCGTTACCGGTGAGATCAACATATCCACCGTCCACACTGTCTCTGGCGGCATTCCCCACTTTCTCTATTTTAAGGCGTTCCTGAATATCCGTCAGATGCCCGTCCTGCCCAACCTGACAAATCCCCCGAGCCACAGAACCATGTTCGGAGAGCGTGTTACGCAACAGAAATCCAATCAGACATGAACGCATCTCATCGACTCCATAGTTACTCAAATTCTCCGCAAGAATTCTAAAAGAATCCCGCCCATAAAAATCGTCAGCATTTATAACCGCAAATGGATCTTTCACCGCCTGACGACAACACAACACCGCGTGAGCAGTCCCCCACGGCTTGCTTCTATCCGGCGGCAACGCATAGCCCTCCGGCAGATTGCTCAACTCCTGAAACACATATTCAACATCGATACGACCAGCGTATTTATCACCTATCGCCTCTTTAAACGGAGCCTCAATATCCCGGCGGATAACAAAAACAACCTTATTGAACCCCACTTCCAGTGCATCATAAACCGAATAGTCCAAAACTATCTCCCCCGAAGGACCAACCGGATCAATCTGCTTTAATCCCCCATAGCGACTTCCCATTCCCGCCGCCATAATCACAAGTGTCGAACTCATATATATCTCTCTCCATAAATCTGAATTATCAATTACTTTTAACCATTGATCACAAACACCAACCCATACGTCACCCTATATTCCCGGACTCCAAACACTCATTAACCGAGGCGTTGAACTCTGAAACACACCCGGTAAACCATTCAAATTCACACCTGAAAATATACTGCCGAAACCACGATGCCTGCGATAACTGACAATCTTTATGTTCTTTACACCCAGCATCCGCTTTGTGTACTCAACTGCATCATCCCAATAGCCAATCTCATCGATTAAACCGTTCGACATGGCAGTTTTCGACGTGAAAACCCGCCCGTCCGCCAACGGAGAGAGCGTATCCTCATCCATGTTGCGCCCCATCTTAACAACATTTTTAAAATAATCAAAGCTGTCGTTTATGACCTCTTGAATAATCGCCACCTGCTCCGGAGAAACATCCTTAAACGGATTGAGTATATCCTTGTTTTTGCCGGACTTGATTGTCATGTCAGTAATACCTATCTTTTCGCTCAGCTCTTTCCAGTTATAGGTCTGCATAATCACACCAATGGATCCAACTATAGCCGTCGGTTCCGCAATAATCCAATCACCCGAAACCGACAACCAGTAGGCCCCTGATGCCGCCATATCACGCACAAACGTCACAATTTTACGGTCATTCCGACTCTCCTTAAAGTCGAGAAGCGCACGATACAACTCATCCGTCGGCGTAACCGCACCGCCAGGAGAGTTCACGTCCAGTATAATCGCACAAACGAGGTCATCGTTTTCCGCCGCCTTAATTTGTTTTTTCAGCGAATCGATCATATCTATCTGCCCGCCCAAAAGCCCGCCACCAGACACTTTGCGCATGATAATGCCGTCCAGAGATATGCGAACCACTTTTGCGCGACCACTGCCGTAGATATGCTGCTCTTCAAAGCTCGGATCATTCGCCGACGAATTCCCGACACCTCTGATCATCGATACTATAATAACTCCAAAATTGACCGCCACACTGAACAATAAAAACAATGTCAGGAAAATAATCGTCATCCACAAACCACTGCTTGATCTTCTCTTCTCTTCTGTCATATCATCACCCCTTCAACTCGTTAGCCTTCTCATAACCTTAAGGAATAGGAGAGAATCTAACACGCGAGGGAGATGTATGCAAAACTTTATTCAAAACGATTATCCAACATCAGGACAAACCGCACTGAAAAAGTTCCAATCCCCGGATAAAACTGCTTCCAACCCGAATTATTCATAAAACTAAGGAGACTTATATGAAAAGAGAAAACTACCGCCAGCTTGCGCTTACAACCCTGAAATCAAAAAATAACTTCCGTTTTCTATGAGCTGGATGCAAGTTTCGACGGAGACCTTATTCTTTTGAGAAAAGCTATGTGCAATAACGATTAAACGTGACTTTCGATACCCATAAATGTTGCCTTTAAAATTGAGCGTCGGTCACCGTAAAGTCAACCTTCTGGTT
>CAYTQP010000021.1:0-29742 GCA_964440175.1 uncultured Verrucomicrobiota bacterium | reverse complement strand
ATGCTCGTGGGCAGATGAGGATTGATGAGAGGCTTTTAAACAGTGTGGGAATTGTGCATGGCGGCGCAATATTCACACTGGCGGATATCGTCTTTGCCGCCGCGTCGAATTCCTGCGGCAATGTCGCCGTGTCAGTCAATGTGACCATATCGTATATGCACGCAGTCAGGGAAGGAATATTGTTCGCCGAATCCGAAGAGCTGTCTCGCGGAAAACATCTGTCTAACTACACAATCACCGTGAAAGATGAAGAAAAAACAACAGTAGCGGTTTTCCACGGCATGGCCTACAGAATGAAAAATGAACTGTGATAAATAATATCAGCCCTTAAAAACGATGAACTTTCTACAGACGAAGTTTATCAGCAGTGAGGCGGTCAGCTTTCCTATGTATGAACTGGTTGTGCTGAGCTTCATGAATTTTATCATCGCCCATCCCAGTGCGGTTCCGATGGCAATACTGACAAGAGATATTGCGTAGAAGAGTATCATTTCAATATACCATACGTGTCGCCCCGGCTCGAAAACCCAAAGCGCGTTCAAGGTGTAAGCGACGAAGTTTGAGAAAATGAAGGCAATCCCCGTGTTGATGATGAAGTTGCGTGCCCGCCGTTCTTCGGTGACGGGTTTTATCTTTAAACGAAAAATCCTGACAGCGATGTCGTCAGTTTTAAGTGCCGAGAAAAAACGCCATGAAAGGAGATAGAATATAGCCATATCGGTGACTGTGGCAAGCCCTCCGCAAATGGCGTATTTTATGAACTGCGCCACCCCGTCAGTGTCATTGCCGCCGAGCTGTTCTATAAGAGAATCGAGCATCACTTTCCTTCGTGTTAGCCCACATCTGCTATCCATACGCGAATCTGATCGGTTAGCCCCTCAACATTGGTTAGCATGGCCTCCGTCTCCCCGTGCTCCGTCGGAATAATCACTCTGTCTCCCGGCTGATGCCCTTTCAGCTTGACCGCCAGAAGAGAACTTGACGGAATGATGTTCATCTCCTCGTCGCTGTCCCACTCCCCAAGCACCGCGTACTGCGTGGTGTTACCGTCATTGTACTCGATTGTCACCATCGTTCCGGGACCAACCCGTTCAGAGCTGAAACCAATAAAATCAGTAGGCTGAACCTTGTTCAACTGCTCCTCAATCTCAGCCTGCCTCTGCAAGAGAAGCCCCTGTCGCTCTTTAGCGGCCTTGAACTCGGCATTCTCCCGCAGGTCGCCGTGGCTGCGCGCCTCGCCAATTTCACGGCTGTTGTCGGGAATCTCCTTGTTTATCATATTCTCCAACTGAAGTCGTCTTTGATGATAGCTGCGGAGCGATGTGAACTGCCCGGTTGGAGCCTTGTCCCCGGCCTTCGCTGACGGGGCAACCACTTTCTGCATGGAGGGATCAATCTTTATTATGTAGCCGAGCATAGATTTGCGATCCAGCGGAGACCAGCCCGATGAATCCATCACGCGCACAGTGAACTCCTTGCGCTGCAGTTGGTTCATGCCATTCATCACTTTTTCAATCCATGCGTTTTTCTCGCAGAATTTCCTGAGTCGAGTGAAGTCTGTGTAGCTGTCGTTTGTGTGCTCTTTCTCAAGTATGCTGAAAACCAGAGGGGTGAGGTTGGCATTGCTCCCAAGTTTCCAGCGTTTAGCCTCATCGGGATGCTTTAACACCCATAACAGCATTCTCGCATTTATCTCACGGTTGCTGACCACTTTCAGAAATGCCTGCGCCACCAGCTCCTCATATCCCGATTTCACAAGCAGATCGACAATTTCGGTCAAAACCAGCAGTTGAAACACCGGCAGTTGATTTATTAGAATATTCACAGCCTCCTCCTGACCGTGCTCCAGAAGTTTCACCAGGAACGGCTTCAAATGCCTGGCTGTCAACTGGTCGGTTGTGCGCTTGAGTATATCTCCGTGCATATACTTGTCCCAAACTTTGCCAGTGTCCACAGCACTCGCCGGGATATTGAATCGAAGAGCGAGCATTGTGGCGCGAACGGGGAGCACCGGCTGTTTGATGCCGGCCCCAATGATGACAAAGTTTAAGCGGTTGGCGATGATTTCCAGAATTGTTTCGTCAGTGGGCATGGATTTTAGACTGTCGCCACAAAGCTCCAGTTTGTCGATAATTTCATCCATGTCACGAATAACCTTCAGCTCGTTAAACCAGATTGAACCAAAGAGCTCCTCTTCACTTTCCAGAATGCGCATGGGGTCTTTGCGTTTGGGTGGCAACTCGAAGAGCGGATCCTTTTTCAGGTCTTTTCGAGCCGAACTCCAGAACGTTTTCCATTTGCTTTCGGGAATTGCACGCGGAACTAATTCGGTATGCAACGCCTCCGGGGTCATTGCTCCCATGCTGGCGATGACCAGACGCACAAGCTCAGCAGGGGCTTCGGTAGACATGGCCAGCACCTTTTCGGGGGCGGTGTGACAAAGCGAAAGAAAGTGATCAGGCGATAGCAGTTCAAGTGTTTCCGCCGCGTATGAAAGCGAGAGCTGATGCTCGCGTTTGCGCTCGAAATCGATCTCCACCCTATGATAAAATATGTCCACCCGCGTGATTATTCCCTGTCCCCAGGTGGCATCGTAGCAAAATTTGCCAGGTTTTAAAGAACATAGGAGTCGTAGACGGCGGATGCACTCAACGACAGGGATATTCTGGTCGAACCCGGAGTTTTCGATCATGCGCCGCTTCTCCCGATCGCGCGATAGTATTCCTGTCGCCGTACGGATACACTCTTTCCGGCGCTCACCGCTTTTAGATTCCCCGTAAAGCCTTGCCAATGCCGCCAATGCGGTGTCGTAATCGCCGCGTTCCGCAAACGCATCCAGCGCAAGTTGCGCCCAGGTCTCAGCCGTATCTTTTCTTCCGTCTTCCAGCGCGGTGTCTATCGCTTGCAACAACGCCGTTACGTCAGGCTCGTCCGCCTCCAATTGTTCCAAAATCCATTCTTCACTTACACTTGCCATTTATTCCACCCTAACTGTTAAATGTCTCTCTCTTCAAAACAATGCTGAAAAGTTGCGGTTCGTTGTTGTGGCGTATTTTGAGAGGAAAAACAAGCCGAAAAAAAGTTAAAATACGGGCTTGCAATGTCTGCGTTATTGAAATACTGTTACCCCGTCTTGCACATAATATGCCGTTTTAACGCAGTTTGAGTGAAAAAATGAAAATATGGGCTTGTAATGTTTGAATTTAAAGTCTATTTTGCGCAACAACTTTAGTGGTTGTTCTGTGAAACGTCGCTTTGTGTGTGGAGAGTTTAAGATTTCAGGGTGACTCTTATAAGAATTGGGCATGTGTTGTGTCACTGAATGGGAGAAGAAAGTAGATGAAGAATATGAAGCTTAGTTGTAGTCTCTTTTGTATGGTGTTTGTGTGCGCGTTGACTCTGTCAACCGCAGTGACCGCCCAGACTGTCTCCTCCGTTAATATCGTCGGCTTCAACAGGGTGGATATTCCAGGTAACGACCAGTTGCGTTTGGTGGCACCAGTGTTTCTAAATGGGTCGAACACCGTTACAAATACGGTGTTTACGCTTGATGCGTTGCTGGGAACGAACAATTTGACGGCGAACTGGGATTCTTCCCATGCGTCTGTTGTGTATTTGTGGATTGACTTTACGTACAAGGCCGTCTGGTTGAATGATGGAGGGTGGAGTAATCCGGATGTTGATTATAAATGGTGTTATGATAATGGCGGAACACCCGTCGCCTGTGCAGGAACGTATGACGTGGCATTGGGTTCCGGCTTTTGGCTGAAGACTCGGGGCTCGTCCACGAACACGCTGTTCTCTGGCGATGTTGTCGCCGCGCCAACTATGGAGGTTGGGTTATCAAACGGTTTGTGTTTGATTGCCAACCCCTACTCGGTGGGTCAGAATCTTGATGACATGATATCAACGAATGATGGAGCGGTTGCCAATTGGAATAGCAGTATGTCTGATGGTGTTTACATTTGGAACAACGGCACATACTTAACGGCGTGGCTGAATGATGGTGCGTGGAGCGATCCCAATATTGATTTCAGGTGGTGCTATGATAATGGTGGCATTCCCGTGCCTTGCGTGTCTAACGACCTGTACAAAATAGACGCGGGAGAAGGATTTTGGTATAAGCGGAGAGGATCGTCAACAAATTGGATTGCTGACAGACCATACAGTGTCGATTAGGGAGTGGTCTGTTTGGGAAGGAATTGTTCAAACAATAAAATGAAAGGCAGGATAATGGGTATTAAGAAGATAGCGGGTGTGTTTTTGGTTTGTGCCTTGTTTGTAAGTGCGGGGAATGTGTCGGCTTACAGCCTCCTTCAATGGCAGGCTACGACTGTTCAGTTGCTGGATCATTCTGGTGCGCCGCTGACTGCTGGGGCGGATGACACAGTTGGGAGCTTGGTGCAGTTGGTGTATGCCGGCTTGGATGGAATAATTGATGCGGCTGTTGGCAGTAATGTTTACGGGGTTAGCAATGATGATACGATTGCGGCTTATGCGTGGATAGGAAGACTGGTACCACCGGCCTTTCGACCAGGCAGATTTATAGGACCAGATTACGATAACTACCGGCCAAATGGGTCAAAGTACTATGTTCGAACTTGGGAGGGAGTCAGCAGATCGAGTGGAACAGGGCAGATACCTTTAGCACCCAGCTTTTACGGTGATTCTGGATTATTTACTGTTACTGGTAATACTGAGCCCCCCGGGTTTGAAGAATTTTTTGTGACAACGCCGTTTTCCACAACAAGCTTGGTGGTCCCTGAGCCGGCGACGTTCGCGTTTTTTGCAATTGCTGGTCTGTTCGCATTTATAAAGCGCAGATTTATCAAGTAAGAATAGTGTGTTTGTGCTAGAGAAAACCGGTCTTTCAGACCGGTTTTTTTGTTGTCATTTTGCCGGTTGAGCGGGGGTGAAACCTGTATTCAACGGTTGTTGCGGGATGCGCCGCAACTGCCGAACCCAGAATAAACGTTCCAACCTTCGGACAATCGGTGGAAATTATTCTCCAGGCTTTGGACAAATACAAACAAAAAGACCCCATCCTCCGTCATCTCTCCTCTCCTCTTCGGTCGGGTACATTTGGTCGGGATTTTGAAGAGACCCGCCGTTCGTCGGTATGTGCGGCAAGCGTTTGCGGTCGCATGTCAGTTTCAGGTAATCTTTTCAGATCCGGATGGTGCTCATCGCCGAGGTCTGCAATGATAAATGTCGGGCGGGGTTAAGCGTCGACCGGGGCTGGAGAAGAGGCATCCTGCGACTTTAATTCGGGCGGTATCTACCAGACCTCGACAATCTTCTCCACAATCTTGTGGGCGAGATCTTTGGATGCCTCGGGCAGAGCGTTCTTCTTTGAGCTGGACATATCCCCGCTCACTATAAAATCCGCCATTCCCTGAATGGACGGGTTCTCAACCAGAACCTTGCCGGTTTCGCGATCTGTCAGCGTGATGGAGGCGTTAATATACATTCTGTACTCATTGGCCTGGCGTCCTCGATCGGCACTGAAGCGGATGGGGCGCAGTGAAAAGCCTGTCAGTTTAGCGGTCAGGATGGTATCTGCTGTTTTTATATCCGCAATTTTCAGTGATCCGTCGATCTGAAACTCGCTGATCGCCGCGCTTGTCGTCGGATTTTGAAGGAATGGTTCTCCCGATTCGTTGATAAAAGTGGGGACGGCAACAGTTTGATACTTTGGTGGCAACATGGAGCCAACCCGATATCCGGTGCATCCTGCAGTTGATATTGCGATGAGCATAAAGACAGCTTTAGCCCAGTTTGAAAGAGTGGCACTATATTTTTTCATCTTGATCTCCAACTAATATTTCGAGCACAACTATACGCTGTTTAGCTTTCGCTGTCCAAGTGGAATCGGGAAAATGTTTAACCATTCGCTGGTAGGCGGTGAGAGCGGCGTTCTCTTTCCCTTTGATGTTGTCGTAAAATTTGGCGGATTTGAAGGCGAAGACTGCACGGCGATCATAAAGTCTCTTTTTGAGCAGGACGGCGGCATTGAAATATTCGGAATCGGGGTATTGCGCGACAAAAAGCGCGGCGGCACTGAAGGCCTTTTCCATAAGCTCATTATCGTTCTTTTTTTTCTCTGAAAGTTTGGAGAGCAGCCGGCATTTACGGAATGCCGCTTCAGGAGCCAGGGGGCTGTCGGGATACTCCAGCTCTATCAGATGATATGCGGGAACCGCCATCTCCAGAGTGTTACTGTCTTCATAGGCCTTTCCGATAAGGTATTGCGCCTCGGGGGTTCTCTCCCATTCAGGAGCATTCTTTACTATCTTTTCAAAGAGCGGAACTGCCGCCTCCGGATCTGGAAGTCCGCCGAAAAGTATGCGCATCTTTTTTTTCTCCATCACCTCGTTGGCGAGTCTGAACTGTTGTTTAAGAATCTCCTCTGCGGGGAAACGACCAGGATAACGGTCGAAAAGAACCTGACAGGCATCGAAAGCCGCGCTTTTTTTGCCTTTTTTGTCCAACATTCTGGCGATTTCGAGCTGTGCATCCGGTGCTTCGAGGGATGTCGGCCAGTGTTTAACAACCGCTTTGTAGTGACGGCGGGCGGAGCGTTTGCGCCCTCGTTTCTGCAACTTTTGCGCATATTTGAACTCCTCGGAAGGGGTATCCTTTTTTGCGCGAAGGAAGATGTTCCTGTAGCGATCATCCTTTGTAGAGTCATACGTTTTCTTTGCCAGACAGCAATTCCCGGCAAAAAACAGAGTGACACCCAATAGTGCCAACATAGAATTTGTTCTCAATTTCATAACGGCGAACCTTATCCTTATGCGTCTTCCGGGTCAAGCATAGGCAGGATAAAAATTGTCACTCTTCGGCATGGATTTGGCAGTTGATGTGGATGCAGATGTGCCATGTTTTCATTCACAACGGGTTGCGCATGAGCGAAGACGCACCCATTAGTGCATAGAGTTCCATGCGTGCCCCGTTGTGGGTAAATGATTGTGAATACGTGCTGGATTCAACTGCCGAATTCAGATTCAGGGTTGGCATCCTTAATTGTTTTAACGATTTTGCCGCTTTTTAAGTTGTTTTGAACCATTGAGATGATAGAGTTTGGCTAGTGTTGCGAAATTATCAGGCTGAATGACAATAAAATCATAGGAGTATTCGATTATGAAAGAACGGTTGTTAATTCCTGGATGTTTTGTATTTGCAATAATTTTGTATACATCATCAGTCAGCGCGTGCACCTCTTTTCGTGTGAGCAGTGAAGATGATCACCATTTTTTTGTGTTCAACTTTGAATTGGGGGGCAGACCTGGTTCCAGGTTTTGTCTGAGGTAATTCAGCGTCACTTCGAGACTGATCGAGGTGTTCGGCTGTGGATCTCTTTTCGGGATATGTATTCTGTGGTTTTTCATGGGGCAATTATAGCCAATTATTCCTTTTTTTCAGGTATTCCTCATGAAAAATGTCCTGAAACCAGTGCTGTTACCAGGGTGGCTTTAATCCATGTCACTCGTGGAGGAGCAGGCGAGATTTAGAAGGTGAGAGTGGAGTGTGACGAGTCGTGAATGGAGTCGCCGGGGCGGTCTTTAATTATGGTGTCGCGGCGGTATATCTCGTTCTGATCGGGATAATCGAGAGTGAAGTGGAGCCCGCGGCTCTCTCTTCGGAGCATGGCGGATCTTACCACTAATTCGGCGACGGTGGCAATATTGCGGAGTTCGAGAACATCTGCGGTTACGAAGTAATCCAGATAGTATTGCCGGATCTCGTAGCGCAACGTTCGAATGCGACGTTCGGCGCGTTCAAGGCGCTTGTCGGTGCGGACGATGCCAACGTAGTCCCACATGCAGTTGCGGACCTCATTCCAGTTGTGTTCAATAACCACCGCCTCGTCGCTGGGGACTGCGTCTCCATAATGCCACGCGGGAATATCTATGTTTTTATGCTCGTTGTCACTGCCAGCGTCCGCAATAGCCTGCGCCACCTTAGATGCGCAGACCAGGGCCTCCAGCAGTGAGTTGCTCGCCAGTCTGTTGGCTCCGTGTAGTCCGGTGCATGCGACTTCACCAATCGCGAAAAGTTTATCGATTGCGGTATGCCCATAGGTGTCAGCCTTTATTCCGCCACAGAAATAGTGAGCGGCGGGAACAACCGGGATGGGGTCTTTCGCCATGTCAATTCCGAGGCTGAGACATTTTTGATATATGTTCGGGAAGCGTTTTGTCAGAAAATCGAGAGATTTGGCAGTGATGTCCAGATAGACGCAGGGGTCGCCACGTCTTTTCATCTCGTTGTCGATTGCGCGGGCGACAATATCCCTCGGTGCCAGCGATCCGCGTTTGTCGAAGCTCTCGGTGAACGATCTGCCATCGGCGTTCACCAATACGCCGCCTTCGCCGCGCACGGCCTCGCTTATCAGGAATGAGCCGGCCTTCGGGTGGTAGAGGCAGGTTGGATGGAACTGGACAAACTCCATGTTGTGTATCGGTAATCCGGCACGCCAACCCATCGCCACGCCGTCGCCGGTGGCGACATCCGGGTTGCTCGTGTAGAGGTACACCTTGCCGGCTCCGCCAGTGGCGAGTATTGTAGCGGCGGCCTTGATACCCAGGATTTCGTTGTCATTTTTGTTAAGAAAGTAGGCTCCGATGCAACGATTTTGACTGTCCAGTCCCAGCCAGCCTGTGGTTACGAGATCGATGGCCATGTAGCCCGGCTCAATTGTGATGTTTGGGTTCTCCCTTACCCTTTTGAGCAGAACGCGGATAATCTCGCGACCGGTGATGTCGCCGACGTGCAGAACTCGCCGTTGCGAATGTCCGCCTTCTTTACCGAGATCGTATTCCTGTGTGTTGCTCTCCAGTGTTTCGAACTTCAGCCCGAACGACTCCAGCGCACATATACCCTCGGGACCCGCCGAAATTATGTCGCGAATAATGTCTGGTTGCCCGATCCCGCGACCCGTTGAGATCGTATCGGCGACATGGGCATCAAAACTGTCCTGCTCGGAGATGGCACAGGCGATGCCACCCTGGGCGTGGTTGGAGTTGCTCTCTTTCGCGCCACTTTTGGTTGCCAGCAACACTCGACCTTGTTTGCTGAGGTTTATGGCCGTCATAAGACCTGCCAGACCACTTCCGATCACCAGATAATCTGTATCGACAACTCTCATATCAATATTGTTTCTCGTACTCTCCTTTGCTGATTCTTTTCAGCTTGCTGAAGCCGGCACTTTTGGCGCGGTCATCAAACATGCTTTTTGATGCGCCGACCGCAGGCGGAGAGATTATGCGGGTTATCGGTCCACCACACTCCGGGCAGACCCGCAAAGCGGAGTCCTGAATGTTTTGCAGTCGCTCAAATCCGTCGCGACAGAAAGGGCAGTTGTTCTTTTCACTACTGGTCTCATACTCATATATTGGCATTTTAAAATCCTCTTCTGACTGGAACTCTTAAAACCCCCTTTGTATACAGGTAATACGCCCACTTCGTCAAGAAAACGGTGTCACGATGATAAATCGTTCAGGAATTCGGATGGGGGGGGAAAGATGGCGGAGATCATTAGTCGGTCGCGGGCTCGGCTGCAGGCAACGTAAAGCAAATGGCGTTCGGGATGAATAGAGAGTGGGTGGGGGTTCGCAAACAAGTCGTCATCAGTTTGCATGCGAACATCGTTCGCGATTCCCATTGACCAGATCCTTTCGCCGCGGATCTTCAAGGTTTCTGAAATAGTTGCGCACGCTCAGATTTTTGATGAACGGCAACATCGCCTGAACAAAGGCACGTCCGCTTTTCCACGGGGAGATTAATCGCCGTATTCCGTATTCGATATGCTTGTGGTCACTGTATGTTAAGCATTTCCTGGTATTTTCGGCTCTTTCAAACGCCGCATTAACTGGCGCGAAAAAAATATCTTCCACAGATGCGTGATCTCTGTTTTCTTCCATATTTAAACCCTTTCCTGTTTATGGTTTCAAAAAAGCGACTATGGGCACATTTTAGCATGAAATTTCCGGTAAATAAAGCCTAATCTATTGGTATTCAATAAATAAGATAATAATATAACCAACGCCAGATACGGATCTCCCTGTTTTCCCGGCCTCCTCACTCCAGCGGAAGCCATTGCCTTGTAACGGGCGACAATCTATAAAAGTTATTGATAATCAATGAGTTACTCAACGCAAAAATAATTCTTGATATTTAAGAGCTATTTACAGGTGTTTAGATGTGGGGTTCGGGATTTGTTCTCTTCGAGGCTGTGTTATGGGTGGCAGGACGTGCCCGTGGCAATTCCGGTTTTTTTCGTTCAGGGGTTTCTGAACCTCGCTCTGCTTGCGAGAGACGGTCTCGCTGCGCGATATGAGTCAGTTTAAATCTTCTCTTGCCATCTTTTCTGCACCTGTAAATACTTTTGCAATTCATCTGTGATGCTGGTCATATTTTAAATTTATGATCCACAAAATGATTCGTGTATCATCTATCCCGCCGGTGGTGGTGTCGGGATA
The DNA here is from genome assembly GCA_964440175.1 of uncultured Verrucomicrobiota bacterium. GTDB lineage: Bacteria > Verrucomicrobiota > Kiritimatiellia > CAYTQP01 > CAYTQP01 > CAYTQP01. The sequence continues at coordinate 19,258 of CAYTQP010000021.1, read as the reverse complement.
TGGCGTTCGGTTGGGTAGGCGAATTCGATATCCTTGTTCGCTTCGAAGGCATTAATTATCTGTTCACTGATTTTGTCGCGTGTTCCGGCGAACTTTTTGTAGTGACAGACGTAGAAAAGGGTGAACTTTATGCCGCAGTCGGCTATTACCGAGTGAATTCTTGGCTCGTAGTAGTGGAGGTGGTCAGCTCCGTAGTATTTGACAAGATCGGTGGCACCCTTGCGTGCGGCTTCAAACTCTTCGACCGTCTGTTCGTTCAGTACCCGCATCAATATCTCACGAGCCTTGGCGGCGGGGGATTCGAATGTGACGGTGATGTCGATGTTGCCCCAGATGTAGGGGTGGATATGGGAGTAGTTGAAAACGGCGGATTTGAAGATGAAGTTGTTGGGCACGGCGATAATACGTCCGGTTGGTTCATCCACGCCAAGCCAGTTATTGAGTTCTATCAGTGTTGTTCGCAGGAGCTGGATGTCGATGACATCGCCACGGTGACCGTTTATTTCGACGCGGTCGCCGACGCGCAACTTTCGGCTGCTGACAATCACAAACCAACCGGCAAAGGCGGCGCATAAATCACTCAGCGCGATGATGATGGCTGCGCCAGCCAGCCCCAGAATGGCGGCGACAGCCTTGAGGTCTTCCATGAATGAGACGCTTAAAACAAGTATGATGAGCAGGGCGGTCAGGTAGTTGCTCAGCCGACGAGCGACGAACAACCCATCGCGGCGGTAGAATATTGGAAGGATGCTCAACTTGATTAGTATGGAGAAAAGAAAAATCAGGATTACTGCCGAAACAGGGTAGAGGATGTTGCGACAAAAGAGATAGATGTGCTCCTTGAAGTCATGTTTAAGCAGTTCCTCATGAAGAGTTATCATGTTTAAGGCTTTTTCTGCCAGCATGAGCGACTCTTCCGCAGCGAGTGACTGCTTCTTCTGGTTTTCAATCTTTCCGCGCAGGCTTTTCTTTCTGCTTTCGGTTTGAATCAAAAAACTCTTAATGCGCTGACAGCGCAGGGATTGACTCTCTTTTTCTGATTTTTTGCAATTACGCAGTGTTGTTTTTTCAAGATCAAGTCGTTTTTTCAGTATACTAATCTCCGCATCACTGCTGTCGTGCTGGTCTTTCGAGATTGCGGTTGCCCTCGATATCTCTGCTTTGCGGTCGCGCAGGCGGGAGACAAGCTCTCCGTACTGCTCTTTAATCTTCTCCTCCGTGTGGACAGCTCGTTTTGCTGTGATGAGCGAGCGGATGCTTGTTTTCGGGATTAGCTCCGGGTTAAGTGTTGTGTTCTCTATGCGTTTGATATCGTCAGCTATCTCGATGTATAGTTCTTCGGTATCGCGTTTTAGTGAGAGTGCCTTGATCTCGGAGTCAAGTTTGTCGAGTTCTTGCTGAATTATGCCGCGTCGGGCATCGGCAATGGTGTTCTCCGCGTCACTATCGGATTTGGAGAGAACCGTTAGTTCGACAGTCAGACGTTTGTGTTCATCGCGCTTGTTGCGAATCTGTTCGGCAATGGAGTCACGGCGTTCGACATGCACATTGCGTCGGGCATCTATCATCTCGATGGCCTTCTGCAGTCTGATCTGTTTGTAGTTGCGGGAGATACTGTTCAAGTGTATTTCGTTTTGCGCAAAATCCATTTCAGATTGAAGCGTCTTCAGTTCGGCTTCGGCGAGTGCCATACGGTTAGACATCACATTGTACTCTTCGGTGCTGGCTGATTTCTCCATCAGATCACGCATGGTGTCTATCTCTCTTTTAAGCACGGCAGACCTGATGTTCTCATCCTGAGCGGGGCAGATGGACGGCGTGAGCATTAGAGCGAATAAGATCATTAAGCTGGCATATCTCTGCAATTTCATAACTATCCTTTGTTTTATCAGCTTTCTTCCGAAGCGTTGCTTTGTTGATCCCTCAATTTATTAACTTCGTTGGCGGCCCACTGGGTTTGTCTTGCCATTCCCATAAGTATTTTAACGTCTGCTGTTGTGAGTTTGCCACGGGAGAGAATGCGGCGCAACCCCATCATCATGTGGTCAGATTTTTCATCCGTCATGAAGCCGACATCGCGTAAGGCTCCGCGCCACATTTCAAACATGCGTTCGCGTAGCTCCGATGCGGCTTCTGGATGGCGTTCTTCTGCAGGTTCGAACTGACCGCTGGCGGTATAAACCTCGTAACAGCAAACCATTACGGCCTGTGCGAGGTTGAGAGATGCGTATTCATCTGTAGATGGGATTCGTAGAATATGGGTTGCCAGTGAAAGGTTATCGTTATTCAACCCCTTATCTTCCGGGCCGAACATTAGTGCCACTGGCGCATCGTGCGCCGCTTGTAACAGGAGCGGAGCCAGATCGCGTGGACTTTTTGCATGATCGCGGTAGAATCCGATGCGTGCCGATGCCGCAGCGACCAGACCGCAGTCAGCTATTGCGGCGGCGGCACTAGAATATTCACGTCGATTATTGAGGATTGTTTTCGCGTGAAGTGCCATCTTACGTGCCTCACCCCAATCTATATCCTTGCGCGGACTCACAATTGCCAGATCGGAAAGTCCCATATTCATCATGGCGCGGCAGACGGACCCGATATTGCCGCCGTACAGCGGACTGATCAGTACTACCCTGAAATTCTTCATCGGCTCCATGTTAGATTGTCTCAATTCTCATTACAGTTCTTTGAACAATTTGTTGTTTTTCACACAAAAATGAAAGAAAAAATATACGATTATGCCGTAAATTTTAGCAGATGCGGGCAGAGAACACCCTTGTTTTCTTTTTAATTCTGCGTTGTGTATCTTGCTGGAAATAGTGCTGTTTGCTACAATCCTGCGAAAGAGATGAAAAAATTGTTAAAAAAAAAGGATTTCAGCGATTTGCCTGCCTCCGCTCAGGCCTTTCTGGCACTGCGCCTTCGTGAAGAACTGCGGATACCGATACTTTGGATTGTTGCTGGACCGGGAATGCTGGACTGTATCTACAATGATCTGTTGACACTGGCTGGCAAGGATGCTTCCCCCATAATTCCGTTCTTTGCCGTCAGCGCGAACGATAGCGCAATGCGTGGTGAGCGTCTGGGATCTTTGCGGAGGTTGCTTGAGCTGGATGAGATACCAATAGTTGTTACCTGCGTCAAGGCACTGGCTCAGCCGGTGATCTCGCCAGTCGAGTTGCGTGGAAGTACGCGCAAGGTGAAGGTCGGCGATGATATTGATCCAGAAGAGCTGGCTGACTGGTTTCTAAAACAGGGTTATGCCTTTACGCCGGAAGTGCAGATTCACGGCGAGGCATCTTTGCGAGGCGGTATACTCGATGTCTGGTCGCCCGTTGCGGAATGGCCTGCGCGAATTGAGTTTTTCGGGTCGCGGGTGGAGTCGATACGAATCTTTGATCCCGCCGAACAGCGGTCGGTTGAGGGACGAAATGAGATTGCCGTCATTCCTCCGCACGATAACGCTGTGCCCGGCGAGGAGTCATCGCTTCTCGACTATCTTCCCCTGCAAACGGGGTGGGTTTGGAGTGTGCCTGCGGAATTTCACGAGTTTTCAGAGAACGCGGCGGTGACACCGGTTGATGGTTCGTCATTGCTGGACCTGGAGGCTCGCAGTTCAGTCGCGCCACAGATGGCGGATGACACGCCGAGGCTACCCGAACTTGTGCCGGCTGAGGCACTCGGCAACATGTCCGGGAATCTGATTATGCCGGATGTTCTGGAAAAACGCCGCCGAGAATATCTGAAAACACTCGCGGAACACGCCGGGAACGGAGCTGATGTGCAACTCTACTTTTATACAGAGGGGACGCATGAGCGTTTTATCGAACTGTATGGTGATAGCGTTCCTTTTGATCTCTTTCAGGTGCGGTGTGCCCCGCTGTCGAGCGGATTCAGATGCGAGTCTGAGCGACTTTTTGTTGTGGCGGAGAGCGATCTTTGGGGACATCGCAAAGAGCGTTCCTCGCGGCGTACGGGTTTTCAAAGAAAGGCTGTTCGCCACAGGGAGTTTGAGCGTATTCAGACTTGGACCGATCTTCAACCCGGAGATCTGGTTGTGCATGTTGAGCGTGGGGTGGGGCGCTATCTTGGTCTCTACGAAATCGCCGCACATAGCGGTCGCCGCGAAATGCTGGCGGTGGAATACGCAGATGATGCGCGCCTCTATGTGCCTCCAGTCCACGCTCACCTCCTCAGCCGCTATATCGGTGTCGGCAGTCAGCGTTCGACACTCAGCAACCTTGGTGGTGGTAGGTGGGAGAAGCAGAAAATCTCCGCCCAAAGGTCAATCGAGGATTTAGCTGCCAGTATGCTCGAAACTCAGGCGGCGCGGGAGACCATGCGCGGCTATGCTTTTCAAAAGGATTGCATCTGGCAGCATGAGTTGGAGAACTCTTTTCCGTATGAAGAGACTGAAGATCAGAATCGCGCTATAATTGACGTGAAGGCGGATATGGAATCCGGGAAACCTATGGATCGACTTCTCTGCGGTGATGTCGGCTATGGCAAGACAGAGGTGGCGATGCGGGCGGCGTTCAAGGCTGTCATGTCGGGGCGGCAGGTGGCAGTGCTCGTGCCAACAACCATCCTGGCTCAGCAGCACTATGAGACTTTCACTGCCCGAATGGAGGCGTTCCCCGTTACCATTGGATTGCTGAGCCGTTTTCGCTCCCATAGAGAGCAGAACGAGACGATTGATGGCATGAAAAATGGCAGTGTCGACATTGTCATTGGTACTCATCGGCTTGTTCAGTCCGATGTCTCATTTAAAAATCTGGGGCTGGTGATTATCGACGAAGAGCAACGTTTTGGTGTTGGGCACAAGGAGAAATTGAAACAGCTTCGAAATCTTGTGGATGTTCTCACCCTGACTGCCACACCCATACCGCGCACACTCTATATGAGCCTTGCCGGGGCTAAGGATATGAGTACAATCCAGACCGCCCCCCGCGAAAGACAGGCGGTGGAGACAATTGTAACCTCTTTTTCCGAAGAGTTGGTGAGGCATGCTGTTATGCGTGAGCTGGGTCGTGAGGGGCAGGTCTATATTCTGCACAACCGTGTCAAATCCATCTGTGGACTTTGCGAGCGTTTACAGAGTCTGATTCCTGAGGCTCGCATGGCAATTGCCCACGGGCAGATGCCGGAAAGGGAGTTGGCATCAGTGATGCGAGCCTTCAGCAAGGGTGATATTGATGTTCTCCTGTGTACCACAATCATTGAGAGTGGGGTGGATATTCCAAATGTGAATACAATTCTTATCGACCGCGCTGACCGTTTTGGTCTTGCAGACCTCTATCAGCTACGCGGACGGGTGGGGCGTTACAACCGCAAGGCGTACGCATATCTGTTGTTGCCGCGTGACGGAGAGCTTTTTGACACCGCCCGCAAGCGTATTCGCGCCATCCAGCGTTACTCCGGTCTCGGTGCCGGATTCAATTTAGCGTTGCGTGATCTCGAAATTCGCGGTGCCGGTAATCTGCTTGGTCGCAAACAGAGCGGTCATATCGCCTCTGTTGGATTTGATCTTTATTGCCAGCTTCTTAAGAGGACAATCACGAGACTACGGGGCGGTCAGCCCGAGCGGATTGTTGAGGTTGAGGTTCGGTTAGATTTTATTGATGAGTCCCCCTCTGTCGACTCCACCTCTTCGGCTATGTTGCCATACTCTTACATGGAAGACGAAGATTTACGTTTACGTTTTTATCGCGATCTGGCCGGCTGCGACAGAGAGAAGGATGTCGCCGATTTGCTGGCAGGACTTAAAGACAGATTTGGTCCGCCGCCATTGCCGCTCAAGCGTTTGCTGGATATAGCTCGCCTGCGTATACTGGCGGCTGGCAAAGGGATCGGTAAGATTGAGGTTGAAGGAGGTCGTGTTGTGATGAGGCGTGGCTCAGATTATATTATGTTCAATAAACGCTTTCCACGTCTCAAATCGGACAACCCGTCGAAACGCATCCGTGAAATACGTCAAATGATTCGGAGTTTAGAATGAGTTTCTGGTCTTCGGAGCTTGCGGGGAGATCCGCAATGGAGACCTAGTCTTTTAACGTTGACTCCTCTTGTTCGACCATTTTATATCTGTTAATAACCTGGCGTACATAGTTGCGTTTTTCATTGTAGCTTCCCGGATAGAACGCGCCTTTGAAGCCGGCAAGGACGATATTTTTGAGTTCTCTTTTACCGACATTAAAGTTGGATACGAGCAGTTCCAGTTCGCGGGAGACGGATGTGTGGGAGACAAGTCTGTTGTCGGTACAGATGCTCACAGCGAGGTTGTGTTCAATCATCTTTCCGATTGGATGATTGGACACCTTTTCAATCTCCGGGATGGTCTGCATATTGCTCGTGAGGCAGACCTCCAGAGGGATGCGCTGGTTGGCGATGTATTCCGCGAGAGCGTTAACATAGACTGCGGGTTCTTCGATTTCTGGATCTGCGATTTTATCTTTGGCAAAAAGGTGTGTGCCGTGACCTATGCGGTTTGCATGGCATTCGGTTATCGCCTGGAATATGGACTCGGGTCCGTACGACTCGCCAGCGTGAACCGTCTTGAGAATAAAGTGATTGTGAAGATACTGATACGCCGTTTTATGATTGACGGCAGGATAGCCAGCCTCCTGTCCGGCGATATCGAATCCGACAATCGGCAGACCGTCCTCTTTTGTGAAATGAACTACGGAGCGAGCCAGTTCCAGCGATGCCAGGGCGTAGACATCTTTTTTGGGAATATTGGAGAGGTTGCGCAGGAGGTTGGCATAATAGGAACCCATATATTTGTTAAAAGAGCGCATTGCGCAGACAATTATACCGCATTCAAACGGAATATCGTTGCCGTTGCGCAGTGTTTTGTTAAAAGCGGATTTTGCGTGTTCTATTCCGCGTGAAACAGCATGCACGACCTTTTCGATTGGCATATTATCGCAAATATGCAACTGGGGGGCGAAACGAATCTCGGCATAGCGGACACCTTCGGCGATAATATCTTCGACCAGTTCAAAAGTGACCCGCTCAATAGCTTCAGGTGTTGACATAACTGCGGTTGTGAACCGGAATCCCTCAAGATATTCAATAAGGTTTGCGTATTTTTCTTTGAATATGGTTTCGCAAAGTCCCGCCTCGGTGTATGACGGCAGTGACACGCCCTGATCTTTGGCCAGTTCGATGAGGGTTGAAAGGCGCAGCGACCCGTCAAGATGTAGATGCAGGTCTGTTTTAGGTATCTTTCTTATAAACTCTTTTGTTATCATCGTGCCCATAATCACTCCAACTGGTTAAACTATTATTGACTCTTCTGCAATACACTGATGCAGGTTAGCAGGGAAGACCGGCAGTGTAAAACAAAAATTTATTATATCGAACAGCATCAGTTTTGCGCTTTTGACTGCTCCAGTTCGTCCAGCTCGATCATATGTGCCTCCCACGTGCGATTGGTGAAGTTTAGTTTATCCTGAATCTCTGTCAGGCGTTTGTTGACGGTGGCATAGTCGATATTGCTGTTTCCCGGTCCAAGTTGCGTCAATAGCTTAGCCTGTTCCAGCTCAAGTGTGGCAATCGTCTTCTCCGCCTTTTTCATGGGTCCTTCAATTTCGCGTTTTCTGCGTGAAAATTCCTGTGTTTTCTGTGCGCGTGCACGTTTTGAAAGTCTGTTTTTTGAGACAGTCTTTTGCCCGCCCGGCTTTCTGTTTTTCATCGATTGCTGCTCGCTTGTTTTCTCTCGATAATAGTCGTAGTCGCCGTGATATTTCATTACGCCCGGAGGGGTCATGGCGATCACTGTGGAGGCGGTGCTACGCACAAACTCGACATCGTGACTGACGAGGCAGACGGTTCCATCAAAATCGCGGAGAGCCTGCTCAAGAGTCTCTCTGGCGGCAATATCCAAGTGTGTTGTCGGCTCGTCAAGCAGGAGGAAATTTGGCGGATTTGCAAGCAGACGGGCAAATGCCAGGCGAATCTTCTCGCCACCGCTCAAGATGGAGACGCGTTTTTTTACCGTGTCACCAGAGAAACCGAATCCTCCTAGAATTCCACGGATATTCTGTTCAGGAAGATCAGGTGATTCTCGCCGAAGAGTCTGGAAAACGGTTAGTCCGCCGTCCATTGTGTCCGCCAACTCCTGCGATTGATAGCCGGAGACAACCTTGTGCCCGTGGATAACCGTGCCCTCGACCGGCTGGAGTTTGCCTGCCAGCATTTTCAGCAGAGTTGTTTTGCCAGTTCCGTTCAGACCAACCAGTGCAACCTTGTCTCCACGGTTGATAGAGAGATTGACTTTTCGCAGAATCCATTTATCGCCATCGTATGTGAATCCGGCATCCTCCATTCGTGCAACCTCGTTTCCTGTGCGTGTGGGTAGTGCCATTTTGATGCGACCTGCGCTTTTAAGTGTCGCGGGAACAGATATCTCCTCCATCTTTTCCAGTTTTTTGATCATACTTTGAACGAGTGCGGCCTTGGTGTTTTTGGAGCGGAACCGTTCAATAAAACGTTTTGCCTGTTCTCGTTTACGTTCCTGGTTTTTGTAAGCGGCTATACGCTGTTCTACACGCGCTATGCGCTCATGGCAATAGTAGTCATAGTTGCCGCGATACTTCGTAACCTCGCCGCCAGCCAGTTCAAGTGTGGTGTTTGTGAGTGAGTTCAGCAGGTAGCGGTCGTGTGAAATCAGCAGTAATGTTCCGTGAAAGTCACGCATGAACCGCCGAAGCCATTCAACCGCAGGCAGGTCGAGATAGTTTGAAGGTTCATCCATAAGCAGGATTCCCGGATTGGCGATTGTCGCACGTACCAGCTCCGCCCGCATTTGCCAGCCGCCACTGAAATCTTTGAGAGCCTTTCCGAGCTCACCACAGTCAAAGCCAAGCGCACTCAATGAAGCTTCGGCTTTGCTTTTAACCGCATATCCATCCAGGTGTTCAAATTTTGTTTGTAGTTCGCCAAGTTGTCGCAGAACAGCATCGTTGGCAACGGCTCCTCCCGACTGCAGGCGTGTTTCCAGCTCGTCGATTTTATGCTGTATTCCGACAATCTCGGGAAATCCGCTTTCACAATATTCCAACAGACCGGCATTGTCATCCGTACCCGTCAGTTCCTGCCGCAAATAGCCGAGCCGGCATCTTTTCGGTAAAACAATATTTCCCGCGTCGGGCGACATCTCGCCGGCAATCATTCGGAAAATCGTACTCTTGCCAGTTCCGTTCATTCCCACAATGCCGACTCGTTCTCCCGTGCCGATCCTGAAACTGACATCGTCAAGAATATCCTGCTTCGCAAACCCTTTGCTGACATTTATAAATTCAATCATAATGGCACGCATTTTGCAGGCTTCTGGAGCAATATGCAATAATGAATTCGGTTACACTGACAATTAAGCTCTTTTTGAATTTTCAGGGATACACTGTTAATCGTTTGTGGCAGTGAATAGTACGCTTAAAAAGACAGTTTTCGGGCGGTGCGGCGCAAATCTGCCGAACAACACCAAGTGATCCCGGAGAGGAATTGTTCTCTCATTTGGAACCTGAATTGACGTAACAGAAGAAGGTTTTGTCATTTTTGAGTTGTATTTATTGGGGGGGTTATATACACAATGGCGGCATGATACAGGATCGAAGAGAGAGCGAAGAGATTGAGGATCGGATGTTGGCTCCATATGCCGCTCGCAGTCCTCTGTCGCGTGGGCGTCTTCATCCTGAAGAACCCCACAGTTATCGTACCCAGTTTCAGCGCGATCGCGACCGCGTTATTCACAGCCGCGCCTTTCGACGTCTGGAATATAAGACTCAGGTGTTTGTGAATGGAACCGCCGATCACTACCGCACACGCCTTACCCACACAATGGAGATGGCGGCGGCGGGCAGAACTTTGGCGCGTGCGCTGGGCGCAAATGAGGAGCTGACCGAGGCCATTGCGCTCGCTCATGATCTTGGTCACAGTCCCTTTGGTCATCGCGGTGAGGATGCTCTGAACGGGCTTATGAAGAATGAGGGAGGATTCGATCACAACATCCAGAGTTGCCGTTGTGTTGAATTGCTCGAATATCAGTACCCTGGATTCAGCGGGTTAAACCTGACATGGGAAGTGCGGGCTGGACTGCGCAAGCATCAGGCGGCAGTTGTGGGGGCGAAACTGGATGGTTATCCCATCGGTCCATACCAGATGATTGAGGCGCAGATAGCAGATATTGCAGATGATATCAGTTATCACGCGCACGATGTCGATGACGGGTTGGAAGCGGGAGTTATCACTCCTGACGACCTTAAACGGCTGGAGCTGTGGAGAGAGGCGGAGATCCGCACCCGAGAGCAGTACGGCAGCAACATATCGAGCGACCAGCAAGTCCTTGTCAGTCTACGCAATCTGCTTGATATTCAGGTTGTAGATGTGCTTGAGACCAGCTCCGACCTGATAGCGAAAAACGATTTAAACTCGATTGAAGACGTGATGACCGCGCCGGAGCGGGTGGTCGATTTCAGCCGGAGAATGAACGGGATGCTGGCTCCGTTTCGTTCATTTCTTTATCAGAATATCTATTACTCGTCAGCGGTTGCTGACGATAGCGACGAGGCTGTTCGTCTGATGCGCAGACTGTTTCTGCATTATATCGAGCAGCCTGAAACTATGGGGAAAAAGGCACAGGCGCGTATCGAGACCGAGGGGCTTTGGCGCACGGCCTGCGATTATGTTGCGGGAATGACTGACCGCTACGCATTTGAAGAGTGTTGCAGATTCGAATTGAATACAAACTGAAAAAGGGGAATATAAGAATGATACGTGAGAGCATAGCGGATTTAGTTGAGGGTCGTGAGATTTCAGGGGAGACCGCCTATGAAACATTTATGGAGATTATGTCTGGAGAGACTTCCGACGCGCAGATCGCCACATTCATTACCGCTCTGCGTATGCGCGGTGAGACACCGGAAGTCATTGCCGGTTGCGCCAGGGCCATGCGTGAAAAAATGACCACTGTGAAGACCGGTGCTGAAGTTGTTGTTGATGTTGTTGGCACCGGTGGGGACGGCGCGAACACCTTCAATATATCCACTGCGGCGGCCATTGTCGCCGCTGCCTGCGGTATCACTGTCGCCAAACATGGAAATTATGGTGTCTCCAGTCAGTGCGGCAGTGCCGATGTGCTTAGAGAGGCCGGTGTTAATATAGACATTAGTCCCACGCAGATGAGTGAATGTTTAGAAAGAGTGGGGTTGGCCTTTCTTTTCGCGCCGTCTCTGCATCCCGCGATGAAATATGCAGTTGGTCCCCGCCGTGAAGTTGGTATTCGCACCGTCTTCAACATTCTCGGACCGCTCTGCAATCCTGCCAACGCACGTTATGGTCTGCTGGGTGTATACAGCGCGGAATTGGTACCGGTCATGGCTGCGGCGGCACTTGAGCTGGGAGCCAAACATCTTTTTGTGGTGCATGGCAACGATGGGCTTGACGAGATAACTACGACGACAACAACGCTGATTAACGAAATCAAGGACGGCAGGATTCAATCGTATGAATTTGATCCACGCGTCCTGGGTATTGAGCTGTGCAAGCCTGGAGACCTCGTGGGTGGTACTCCCGATGAGAACACAACCACGCTTTACTCAATATTGGATCTGGAGGTGGGTCCACGGCATGACATTGTCTGTTTGAACGCCGCCGTAGCAATTGTCGCGGCGGATGCCGCCGATTCACTGAAGGAGGGATTCGAGATGGCTCATAACGCAATTGAGAGTGAAAGAGCACGCACAAAACTGCACAACCTTGTCAATGTGACAAATTCGTAAAGGTGAAAACTTCAATGGAAGGAGAGAGATATGTCGGACAGGAATGATCAACCAATGACAACAGGAGCATGGTTTTTAACAATGCTGCTTCTATCGGTTCCCTTGCTTAACCTTGTTTTGATTGTTGTTTGGGCGTGTGGTGTCGGCAACATAAGCAGAGTCACTTTTTGCCGTGCATCAATCCTGTTGGTGGTGATATCTCTTTTGATTTATTTAGTGTTCTCAGGATTTTTGATAGGGGTTGCGCATTATATCAGCACTCAGGTCGGTTAACCGCGTTCGAAGAGTACGAGAGCTGAATTTGAACGAAGCTTTCCCCACGCTCAGGTCAGCGTTTTATCAGTTGCAGGAATTCGTTGCGGGTGGCATCATCGGCGCGGAAGCATCCGAGCATAGCCGATGTGAGCATGGTCGAGTTTTGTTTCTCCACCCCGCGCATCATCATACAGAGGTGTTTGGCTTCGATCACCACGCCGACCCCTTCGGGATTAACCTTCTCCATCACGACCTCGGCGATTTGACGGGTTAGGCGTTCTTGAATCTGGAGTCTCCGTGCGAAAACATCGGCGATGCGGGCGAGTTTACTGACACCGAAAACCCTGCCACGCGGGATATAGCCGATATGGCATTTGCCGTAGAAGGGGAGTATGTGATGTTCGCACAAGCTGAATATTTCAATATCCTTCACAATAACCATGTCGTTTGAGTCGCACTCAAAGATGGCGTTGTTGATAGTTTCGTCAATATCCATGGTGTATCCACAGGTCATCTCGCGCATCGCTTTTGCGAAACGCTCAGGGGTGTTGCGCAGACCCTCGCGCTCTGCATCCTCGCCAATCTCAGCCAGTATTTTCCTTACAAGTTCGTCCATAACCGTGCCTCAGTGTGTTGTTCTTTCGCTTATTGTTTTTGCCGAAGCCATTGATAGCATTTTGCAAGCACATGTCAACGGCAATCTTTGCGTTTCAGAGTGAGGATCCGGATATATGAATAGCTTGGATTAAATAAGGCTTTGAATTTGATTGAAGACGCATTAAAAAATGAGATTATGAGCGATTATGGAAGCTTTTTTAGAGATTGTCGCGACGGGGCTGGTGTGCGGGCTGACGGTATTGCTCTGCGCCGCAGGACTGTTTCTGTCCTGTCTGGCGCTTTCGGGAACCTGGCTGGTGGTTGCGGCGGCGGCGGTTTGCGCGTTGCGCAGCGGTGGATACGGATCGTGGATTCTGGTACTCGTCTTTGCGCTGTTCGCCGGACTCATTGAAGTACTGGAGTTTTTTGCCTCTGCCTGGGGGGTGAAGAGACGTGGAGGTTCGCATCTTGCCGGTGTCGCCGCAGTCCTCGGCGGGATAGGAGGGATGCTATTAGGGACATTCATTCCTCTTCCTGTTGTCGGGTCGCTTATTGGAATGTTGATCGGAAGTTTTGGGCTGACATATCTGGTTGAGTATAGACGTTTAAAAAAAAGCTCTCAGGCGAGTCATATAGCTACCGGGGCGGTCATTGCGCGTATTCTGATTGTGTTTTTGAAGGTGGGTGGTTCCCTGGGAATGTCAATAGTCCTGATTGTGAGCATGATTCTCGATTTTGGTTAGGTGTCCGGGCGGACAGGGGGGGGTGTGCGGTGCTAAAAAAATGACTCATTAATGATTGAAGTTTGGATGTGGTTCGGGTATTTATGGTCGCTCATTTCTTTGAAGATGCCGGAGTGGTGAAATGGCAGACACGCTGGATTCAAAATCCAGTGCTCGCAAGAGCGTGTGGGTTCGACTCCCTCCTCCGGCATGCCTGTCTCTTCCGCGTTTAATCAACCCGCGTGGGGCTTGTGGCAATATTAAAAATCAGGCAGCTCTTTTTTCCGTCAGTCTCTGAATCACGTAGTAGAGGAAAGGAACAATTGCGAGGCTGATTACGGTTGCGATCAGCATGCCGCCGAAGACCACCGTTCCGAGCACTTTGCGGCTTTCACATCCGGCACCTGTGGCGACGAGTAGCGGTATCACGCCGAGAATAAACGAGAAGGCGGTCATTAGCACGGCCCTGAATCTGGCGCGTAGTGCCTCCAGTGTCGCGTCAAAGGTGCTCATACCCTCATCGCGTTTTGCCTTGGCGAACTCAACAATAAGGATGGCACTTTTGGTCGAGAGTCCTATTAGAAGCACGATCCCCACCTGGGTGTAAATATTGTTGTCCATCCCCCGCAACAGCACCGCGAGTACGGCACCCAGAAGGGCGGTTGGAACTGCCATGCATACCGATAGCGGCAGCGACCAGCTCTCGTACTGCGCGGCGAGCACGAGATAGACAAGCACAACCGCGAGGATCATCAGAATACTGGTGGAGCCGGATGCGGTTTTTTCCTGGTATGACATCTCCGTCCACTCGGTTCCCATGGATGGAGGCAGTTTGTTTTGTGCCATATTTTCCAGAATATCCATGGCCTGTCCCGAACTGAAACCCTTTTCAGCCTCACCCATAATCTTTATTGAGGGATACATATTGTAATGTGTGATTGTCTGCGGACCGAAGCTGTTGCGCACTTCCGCGACAGCACCCAGTGGAACCATGCCGCCGTTTGGAGCGCGGATTTCGAGGCGCTGAATGTCTTCGGGTTCGCTTCGGTAGTTTTGGTTGGCCTGGGCTTTGACCTTGAATGTCCGGTTAAAAAGAGTGAGGTCATTGATATAGACGGAGCCGAGGAAAGACTGCAGGGTGTTGAACACAGCATTCATTGAAAGACCCCGCGTTAGAACCTGGTCGCGATCTATATCCACAAAAAGTTGCGGCACATTGGCTCGGAACGTGGTGCGCATTTGGGTCAGCCCCGATTGAGCGTTTCCGTCATTCACAAATTCATTCCCCACTTGTTCAAGCGTTCTCATGCCGGCACCGCCACGATCCTGCAACATCATAGTGAATCCGCCCGTCAGTCCCAGCCCCGGCAGTGACGGGGTGGGGAAGGCGAACGCTTTTCCGTTCTGAATAGCATGCATGCGCTTGTTTACATTGGCAAGGATTTCTCTTTGATGCTCTTCGGGCGGGCGTTCATCCCAGTCTTTGAATATTAATACGGCGAAACCCGCGCTGGAAATCTTCGCTCCTTCAAGTATGGAGAATCCGGTAATGGTTAGAGAGTCCTCTACGCCAGGCAGGTCTTTAAAGATTTTCTCGATTTTGCCGACGAAATCGGAAGTGCGTTCCTGTGAGGATGCGTCGGGGACTTGAATCGAGATCATACAGTAACCTTCATCCTCCTGAGGTACGAAGCCAGTCGGCAGTTGCGTGAAACCGAATAGAGAGCCGAGTGTCAGTCCGATGAAGAGCAGTATCCCAACCGCTGCATGGCGGAGAAGTGTGCGCACAATGGTGGTGTATACGGTGGTTGTGCTTTTTAAGCCATTATTGAAGCGTTGGAAAATGCGTCCGGTCTTCTTGCCTTTTGATGAACGCAAAATAAGTCCGCATAATGCGGGACTGAGTGTCAGCGCGTTAAGTGTGCTGAAGCAGGTGGCGATGGAGATGGTGATGGCAAACTGTTTGAATAGTGTTCCGGTAATACCGCCCATGAACGTGGTGGGGATGAATACCGACAGCAACACCAGTGTGGTCGCAACAATCGGCCCGGTTATCTCGGTCATGGCCAGCTTGGTTGCATCCCGAGGCGAGTGTTTCCCGTCTTTTAGATGAGTGCTGACATTCTCGACCACCACGATTGCGTCATCCACCACGATTCCGATCACGAGCACCAGCCCGAAAAGTGTGAATTGATTGATCGAAAAACCCATCGCCGACATTGCCGCAAAGGTGCCGATCAATGAGACAGGTATGGTGACCGACGGAATGATCGTAGCGCGGAAATCCTGAAGGAAGATATAGACAGTCAGCACAACCAGAGCCAATGTCATGAATAGAGTGATGACAACCTCTTTCAGTGAGGCTTTGATTACATCGGTGTTATCAAAGGCTACCTTGTAGTCGATACCAGCCGGAAAGTTCTTCTTTAGCTCCGCCAGCTTCGCTTTGCAACCGTCCGCAACAGTGATGGCGTTGGCACCCGGAATCTGATAAATTGCGATTATTGATGAGGGTTGACCGTTGAAGTTGGCTTTGACGCCATAGTCGTCAGCCCCCAGCTCAACCCGGGCAACATCGCGTACCCGGATTACTCCGCCACCGTCTGTGCTGAGAATAACAATGTCTTCGAACTCATTCGGGTCTGTCAATCGCCCCTTGACGCTGACCGTGAATTGAAATGCCTGTCCGGCGGGTGCTGGAGGTTCCCCAATCTGTCCGGCGGAGACCTGCCTGTTCTGTTCTTTTACCGCGTTAATGACATCATCAGGTGTAAGTCCGCGTGTGCGCAGTTTGTCCGGGTCGAGCCATATTCGCATGCTGTATTCGCCCGTGCCGAATGTGGAGACTTCGCCAACACCGGCAACACGTGCCAGCTCATCCTTGATCTGAAGGTTGAGGTAGTTGGCGAGGAAGAGGTCGTCATAACTGTTGTCGGGACTGTAGAGAGCCACAAACAGATTTATATTGCTGGACTTTTTCTTCACACTCACACCCATCCTCTGCACCTCCTGGGGGAGTTTGGCTTCGGCGGCGGAGACGCGGTTCTGAACCAGAACGTTGGCCATGTCGAGGTCTGTTCCAGACTTAAAGGTGACGCTGAGAGACATAGTCCCGTCATTGGCACAGACGCTTGACATGTAGATCATGTTCTCAACACCGTTCAGCTCCGCCTCAATGGGTGTCGCCACGGTGTCGGCGACCGTCTCTGCGTTTGCTCCGGGATACACGGCGCTTACGCTTATGGTGGGAGGCGCAATTTCGGGATACCGCTCAACGGGCAGGCTGAGCATGGACATTCCGCCCAAGATGATAATCACGATGGAGATAACCATTGCGAATACGGGGCGATCGATAAAGAAATGGCTGAACATAATTTTTACCTCAGGGGTTTTTGGCTGGAGCGGACTCTTTAGTTTCGGTGTTTACTTCGATGCCGACACGAGCGTTCTGTAGTCCTTCAACGACAATCAGTTCACCTGGATTAATGCCTTCAAAAATTATTCTCCTGTCAGCACCCGCAAGTGGTCCGGGCTTGATCTCTTTTCTGATGACGCGGTTTTTCTCGTTCACGGTCAGTACGAAGTCGCCGGCAATATCGCGTTGCACTGTCAGACTGGGAATCAGTACGGCATCTTTTATTGTTCGTGGAATCATCACCCGGGCAAACTGTCCGGCAAGAAGCGTCCCGTCAGGATTCGGGAAAATAGCGCGTATCTCCAGTGTGCCAGTGTGCTGATCAAGCTCTGTCGCAACATAGTCTACGTGCCCTTCCTCTGGGTAGCGTTCGCCGTGCGCCAGCTCAATTTCCACTTTCAGCGAAGTGTCTTTTGCGGTGGGCTTCTTTTCCAGATCTTGAAAGATAAGCATGGAACGCTCATCGATATTGAAATACACATACATGGGATCCAGCGGAAGCAGTGTTGTCAGTAAGGTCGGTTCGCCGCCGCCCCCGACTAAATTGCCGACACTGACCAAGTGACGGGAGACACGCCCGTCCATAGATGCCTTAACGGTCGTGTAAGAGAGATTTAGCTCAGCCGCCTCCAGCGCTGCCTCGGCAACCAGAACGTCCGCCGCCGCAGAGTGCATGTTTGCCTCCGCGTTCAGAAGGTCTATTTCGGAGACAGCGCGGGTCTTGAAGGCTTCGGCCATGCGCTTGTGAGACATCTCGGCAAGCTTTAACATCGCCTTAGACTTCTCCAACCCTGCCGCAGCACTGTCGCGTGCGGCCTGATATTGCTCCGGCTGGATTAGAAAAAGCCGCTGTCCGTTGGTGACGATTTGTCCGTCCTCGAAATCTATGCTTTGCAGATAGCCCTTGACACGTGCGGTGATCTTGGCCTTGTTGACCGCCTCAATGTATCCCGGGAATTGAGTGTAAACGAGCGTATCTTTTTGTTCCGCAGGTTCCACTGTGACCGACGGCGGTGGCGGCGGCGCGTAAACATTCTTTCCGCTGCATCCGGCAAAAAGAAGACTGAGCCAGCAGGCGGTTAACCACTGCAATCCCGTTTTAATTGAAACTCTATTCATGATTTCCCCCCCGTAATTGGGTGCTGTTTAGTTGTTGTTTCGTGTTCCTCAGTTTCGGCGGTTGTTTTTTCATTCTGCCAGCCTCCGCCCAGCGCCTTGTAGAGTTGAACCACTCCGGCGGCGATATGACCGCGGCTTTGTGCGAGATTGTCCTGTTGTATTGTCAGAGAGCGCTCCATGTCCAGTAGATTCTGGAAATCGGTGAGTCCCGACTTGTAAAGCGATCGAACCAGTTCGGCGGAGGAGTTGGCCGCAGCGACAGCCTCCGCCAGCTTAGCCTCGCGCTCCTTGTTCCGCGCAACCGACACCAGCGCATTCTCTACCTCTTCAAGCGCGTGCAACACGGTGTTTTCATACCGTAGCCTGGCCTGCTCCGTTCGCGCTTTTTCCGCGCCAATCAGCGCACGTACACGCCCGCCGGAGAAGAGATTCCATCGCACTTTCGGCATTAAATTGTAGGTCAACCCAGACCCCAGACTGCTGGCGTTGAAGGCCTCAAGATCTATGCTGCCTGGCAACGTGAAAGTTGGATACAGCTCGGCTGTTGCCACTCCAATGCGGGCGTGTTGTGCGGCCAGTCGGCGTTCGGCTGCGCGGATGTCCGGGCGACGGCGCAGAAGATCGACCGGTAATCCAACAAGAATCTTTGACTCCACAGGCGGGGTGGGGGTACTCGCCCTCAATATCTCCTGCATGGTGGTCGGGTTGCTTCCACACAATACGCTGATCCGGTGCATTGTGATGGCAATATCCCTGTGGAGCGCGGGGATATTTGATGCAGTGGATGCAAGATTCATCTCTGCCTGTTGCACATCGAGTTCCGGCGACAGTCCGGCCTTGTTCCGGTTGATGGTCAGGTCACGTGTCTCCTGTTGCATCTTCAGGTTGTCGGTTGCCAGTAGTAACCGCTCCTGCAGTGAGCGGAGCTTGACGTAATTGAGCGCGACCTCTGCGTTCAGTACAACCAGTGCGTCCCGGTAATCCTCCAGCGAGGCTTCCAGTCCGGCATCGGCGGACTCAACCGCACGCCGCACCCGTCCCCACAAGTCCAGTTCCCAGCCGACAGAGGCACCAACGCTGTAGAGCGTGTCTGAACGGTTCATTCCCGGTGGCATTGAAGGATTGGTCTCTTCGCTGAGACTGAAGGCTGAAGCAGACGCATTCGCGTCCACCTGCGGAAGCCACTCGGCAGCCGCCGCGCCGCGTAATGACCGGGATTCCTCGATTCGGATCAGAGCGAGTTTGACGTTCAGATTACCCATGCCGGCTATGCCGATCAGTTTGTCGAGAACAGGATCATCAAAAACACGCCACCACCTGCTTAGTTCCGGTTGCTCAGCAGTGAAATCGGCGGCGACAGCTTCCGCCCA
>CAYTQP010000020.1:0-32345 GCA_964440175.1 uncultured Verrucomicrobiota bacterium | reverse complement strand
CAGCGCGACCCACCAGGCGACTAGCCATATTAGCACCGCCGTGAGGCACGCCTATAAATATGACTGTACTAACAAACGGCAAGGGCTTGAAGTATAACAACTGCTGTATGTAATCCCTCAACTCTTTATCCCCTTCGCCCACATCAAGCGCATTACGCTTCATATCACCGAAGGTCTCCGACGATGGAGTGATCATCAAACGCGTAATGAGTCCGCCCATGCTGTGACCGATAATCACCATGTCATCCCATGCCGTATTTTCCGCCGTCATCTTGCTGTTCAATGCCAACAGGGACTGACGTAATTCAGATGCTGACTGAATGATGGGGTTCATAGTCGGATAGAAGAATATCCAAATCTGATAATGTTTCTTAATGACTGGATCGCTGAGCAGGGTGTTGAGCATTGGAATCCATGTCAGAGGGGAATCCATTAATCCATGCACAAACAGCAGAGGAATCTTTTTCGGGTTGTACGGCTCCAGCAAATATAACCCTCGCTTTTCCTCCATGAAAGCACCTCGCAGAAGCCGCGGCATATTTAAAAGTCCAATATACTTGTCGTTCGCCTCGTAGATCATCGCCAGCGAGAGGCTGGTATCGGTCTCAATTGGAACACGGCGATTCGCAATTTGCACGCTCGTTGTGTTCATAGTGTCCCAGAGTTCAACGACCGCGCCCGACAAATCGGACTTTCTCCATGAGTCATTAAATTTGAGCAACAACGTGGCGGGAGCGATGCCTGACTCTCGAATGCTGGGATGAAGACACCCCTCCGCCCCAATAACATTTTCCCTGGATCTGATTATCACGATTGGAACACCAATTCCCCGCTGACGATTATGCTGGCGAAGCACGTTGGTTTTGTATGAGAATGCAATTATGGTTTGATCGGCATCGGGCGCATCTTCCATACCGTGCCCGCGCTCAATTTTGAGAATGCCTTCGATCATCTCAAGTTTATCCTTTTCAACCGAATGCTTCCTTTTATTCAACATGGCATCAACAAGTTGCGAGAGCGAATAGTTGTAGATATCCGCCGCAAACCGGAGATTGGGATCAAGCGGATCCACCAATGATCCCATTTCAGAATCAAAAACAACGGCGTAGGATGCGCGGGCAGCCGACAAAAGATAGGCGAACTTCCTTTCGGGAAATTCGCTCTTTTTTCCACTGAGATAAGCCAGTTCCGCAAAGGCTATCAAACCGACACGATTTGGATCTTTCAGAAGCTGAGAGCGCAACTCCAGCAAAACGGTCTCTGGATTGTGAAGCTCCTTGCTCCCCCAGCCGCGCAGTGAAAGATAATTTGATGAACGTGTACTGAGGTGGCTGGTTGTAAGGGCGTTCTCCGTCAATTGCCTTATCCAATAATCGGATTTGACGTGTTTGATGGCCGGCGAGGAGAGGCATCCGGTCAACATCAAAAGCACCGCAAACTGGAGCGAAAACCATATCCATGCGCCGTCGTTTAACAGGCGACACTTAACAAAAGTAATCATATCTGTCCCTCACAAGATTCAACGAAGAATACGTCGTTTATATGGCGTTGGTAAGTTCGGTAACAATCGCTTGATAATCGGGACGTTCACGCAAACGGTCAAACTCGCCCTGCGACAACCAGGTGAGTGCCGTTTTTGCATCGACAAGAGTGAGTGCCGTTTTCATCACGTCCATCGCCTTATCCAAATCACCGGTGTGACAGAGGGCCTCCGCGAGGCGAAAATGCAGGGGCGCAGCTTTAGGCATCATGAGAATGCTGGACTCCAAGACGATAATGGCCTCATCCCAGCGCTCAGCCTTTGCGAGGGTGAGCGAGAAAAGATGGATGGCATCAAGGTTGCTGGAGTCAAACGCCAAATATTCACGCAGATAATTTGCGGCCGAATTCATATCTCCTTTCCGATAGTACATGAGACCGAGATTAAAATACGCGGCACTGTAATCGCTGTCGTTGGAGATCGCCTTTTTGAAGTATTGATCCGCCTTTTTATAATTCTTCTGAAGCGTACAAACCAAACCAAGATTGTTAAGCAGACTGGATGAACCGGGATGCCGCTTAAGTGCGCATTCAAAACATTCGGCGGCGGAGTCATACTCTTTCAGCCAAAAATGGCAGAGTCCCATATGCTCGTCAATCCCTTCCACGCCGGGCAAAATATGCCGCGCTTCACCGTACTCTTTCAGTGCTTCTTTCCACTCTTTCCAGCGATACTGCCGCTGAGCCCTACCGAGATGCCAGCCGGCCTGCTGCACCCAGTGAACGGTTAGTGAGATCTTCTTATCAACAGGAATCTCCGTTGGGACAAATTCAGTAATATCCTGAAGCAGAAAGTGATCACGCGGCATAATTGCATTAGCCTGGATCGGCGTATAAACAGAATCTACCTTAATTTGATGATTTTTCGGCGAGGAAGCCCCGGATGTGTCCTCCTTTTTCGTCCCCTTTTTATCAAAATATCCCAGCATTATGAGAATACCGCCGACGATCAGTATAATTACAAGAATGCTGATTCTGAAAATAATTGAACCTCTTGACACAGTGCTGGAGTCTCCTGCAATCGAGTCCTGCCTGACATACCGGTTCCCTTTACGAACCGGAGAATCATAGATGCCCTGTGATGTATTATTTTCCATAATTCCTCAATTTGTCCCGATCTTTCAATGCCCCAAACTTCAAACACTGCCACACACACGGTCGCAAAAATTATAGTATTTCACTATAAATTACAAGCTTTCATTTCGGAGAACAAACTAAAAAAGAAAAACTTGATAAAGATCGCTCCGTGCGGTAACATCCGCAGGCTTTGAGAAAATTGAAACGTGGTTATACCCGCGAAAATTCAGGATGTGACAAAAAATACGATGACAGAAATCGAAAGCCATTTGAGTGAGATCGACCCGATCGCCTCCAACCTGATTGAAGGTTTGCAGAAGGTTCAGCAGGGGGAAGGGTATATTTCGGACGAGGCCATTACCGCCTGTGCTGAATATTTTGGTATGCCCGAAGTGGAGGTGGAGGGAGTCGTCTCCTTTTATGCTCAATTCAAACGCATTAAACCGGGATTTTTCAGTATAAGTATCTGCGATGGAACCGCCTGCCACATTAAAGGGGCTTCATTGCTTATTGACTGGATATCCGCAGAGACTGGCATCTCCGAAGGCGAAACTGACAAAGACGGGCTCTTCTCGCTTGAAACAGTTGCCTGTCTGGGTTGTTGTAGCCTGGCGCCGGTTATGAGTGTCAACGGCGAGGTGTTTGGAAATCTAAACCGCAAAAAAACACTGCGCATTCTCAAAAAATTTCGCCGCGAAGGAATGTGCTGATGAGAAAAATTGTGAAAATCAGAGTGGGAACCGGTTCCTGCGGGCTGGCTGCCGGGGCTGGCGCGGTCATCGAGTTCATGAAGATGAACGCGGGTATCCCTGTCGAGGAAGTCGGTTGCATTGGTCATTGCTACGCCGAACCATTAGTGGAGGTCGTCACCGACGAAGGCTCCGTCTACTTCGGACAGGTACGCCCAAATCAGGAATCACTGGACAATATCCTGGCACTAAACTCCGAACATCAGCTGAATCTACGCGCTAAACGCACAGACAAAGAATGTAAAAAGATTACACACCTCATCGGTCGTATCCGCCCGGACAATCTGGATGATTACCTTGACAATAAAGGTTTTGAGGCGCTGAAGAAAACCCTCGCCATCTCTCCTGATAAAGTTGTGGCGGAAGTCAAGGCATCTGGTCTGCGCGGACGCGGAGGCGGTGGATTCCCGACCGGTCTGAAGTGGTCTTTTCTGGCAGCGAAAAAGACTGAGCAGAAGATTCTAATCTGTAACGCGGACGAGGGTGATCCAGGTGCGTTTATGGATCGCTCTCTACTGGAGAGTCTTTCGTATCAAGTACTTGAAGGAATGCTGATCTGCGCGCACGCGACCGGTGCAACCAAAATCTATATCTACTGCCGGGCGGAATATCCACTGGCCATCGAACGCCTGAACAATGCGATTGAACAACTCAATGAACGCGGACTGACCGATATAAACGGACGCAAACCCGAAATTGTGGTCAAACAGGGAGCGGGGGCCTTCGTATGCGGCGAAGAGACCGCTCTGATACATTCTCTTGAGGGCAAACGGGGAATGCCACGCCTGCGCCCCCCCTTCCCCACCGACAGCGGATATCAGGGCTGGCCGACAATCATCAACAATGTCGAAACCTTCGCCAATATCCCGCTGATAATCAACGAGACTGCCGAGGTGTATGCACACACCGGAACGAAGAATAGCACGGGGACTAAACTCTTTGCCCTCGTCGGCGATGTCAAATATCCCGGACTCGTCGAGGTTCCAATGGGCATCACCATAGGCGAGGTCATATATGATATAGGCGGAGCCGAATCAGGAAGTATCAAGGCCGTCCAGAGCGGCGGTCCGTCCGGAGGCTGTATCCCTGCATCGCTGTTCGACACTCCGATAGACTACGACTCCCTCAACTCTCTCGGTGCCATTATGGGTTCCGGCGGACTGATTGCCATTGGTCAGGATCGTTGCATGGTCGAAGTTGCTCGCTACTTCCTTGATTTCACACACAGAGAATCGTGCGGGAAATGCACCTTCTGCCGGGTAGGAACCAAGCGTATGTTCGAAACATTGGAGCGCATCACCAGCGGCAAAGGATTGCGAAGCGATCTGGATTTCCTTGAGGATATGGGCGATAAAGTCAAAAAAGGCTCCCTCTGCGGGCTGGGACAGACCGCGCCGAACCCGGTACTGACAACATTGCGTTATTTCAAAGGTGAGTACGACCTGCACGTGGATGAAGGTCAGTGTTCCGCACGCGACTGCGGCGCGCTGGTCGATGTCCTCATCGATAAGGAGAACTGCATTGAATGCGGACTCTGCATCAAAAACTGCCCGGTAAACGCAATCAGTGAGGATTTCATCGTGGACAACAGCATCTGCACACGTTGCAACAGTTGTATCGAGGTCTGCCCTAAAAACACAATATCCCGCGTGGCTCGCGGTAGCGGGTTCAACAGTCAGAAAACCAGCGAGCAGGAGACATAACCCATGTCTGAACAGATCAATTTTATGATAGACGGCAAACCAGTTGCGACGGAACCCGGCAAAACAATCCTGGAAACCGCAACGGCTGCCGGAATAGATATCCCAACGCTTTGCCATAACGAAAAAATTTCGCGGACAACATCGTGTTTCGTCTGCGTGGTAAAAGACAGCCGCACTGGAAAATTTCTTCCGTCCTGCGCCACACTCCCGTCGGAGGGACAACAGATCGAATCCGAAAGCGACGAAGTGCGCGAAATGCGGCGTAGCGCACTTGAACTGCTACTCTCCGAACATACTGGCGACTGTGAAGCACCCTGCACTATCGCATGTCCCGCCCACGCCGCAGTGGAAGAATACGTCCGCGCAGGGCGGGAAGGCAACTTCCTCGAAGCACTGAAAATCATTAAAAAGCGCATTCCCCTCCCGATGTCCATTGGGCGAGTGTGCCCGCGCTTTTGCGAAAAAGACTGTCGCCGCAATATCACCGGCAAACCTGTAGCCATCAACGATTTCAAACGCCTCTCCGCAGATCTCCACTACGACGAATACATGGAGACATGCCCGAAGCCGGGCAAAAAAACGGTCGCGATTGTCGGCGCGGGTCCAGCCGGACTCTCAACCGCCTACTATCTTCGCCAGCAAGGTGTGCAATCGGTCATATACGACAAGATGCCCAAGGCCGGCGGCATGCTCCGCTACGGGATCCCGGAATTCAGACTTCCCAAGGATATTCTCAACCGCGAGCTTGAACATTTCACGAGAATGGGTGGCATCACCTTCAAATATGGCGTAGAGCTTGGCAAGTCCATAACCCTGAAGCAGTTGAAAGCGGAATACTCCGCTGTAGCCATCACCATCGGTTGCTGGCAATCCTCCTCCATGCGCACAGAGGGCGAAGAGCTGGCAGATGACGGAATCGCCTGGCTCGAGCAGATTGCCCGTGCCGGCTGGCAGGGCGAAAATCCCGGCAAAACCATTGTGATAGGTGGCGGCAACACCGCTATGGACTGCGTACGCACAGCGGTGCGGCTGGGTGGCGAATCCACATGCCTTTATCGTCGCACAGAGTCCGAAATGCCAGCGGAGGACATTGAGATCAAAGAGGCTCGCGAAGAGGGCGTGATATTTGAATTTTTATCCGCACCGGTCAGCCTGCGTGCGGATGGAGAGAAACTCATTTTGACCTGCCGGCGAATGGAGCTGGGCGAACCCGATGCCTCCGGTCGATGCCGTCCAATGCCGATAGCCGGCAGCGAATACGAAATAACCGCCAACACCGTTATCGCCGCAATCGGACAGAAGACCTGCGCCCCCGAAGGACTCGCAACCAACAAATGGGGAGATATCGACGTTGAACCCTGCACCCAGTCGATAGAGGACGGGGTCTTCGCCGCTGGCGACTGTGTCAGCGGTGCCGCGACTGTGGTTGAGGCCGTGGCCGGCGGATGGAAGATCGCCAGTGCCATTATCGACCACATAGAAAACCGCCCGCATCTGGAGCCTCCGGTCTTCAATGTTTCACGCGGACACTGGCACTCACTGACTAACGACGACTTGGTGCATCTCCGTGAACCAACAGAAAGACCGCGCCTGGAGTTGCCGGTCATCTCCGATGAGGAGCGAAAAACCACATTCAAAGAGGTCTGCGGAACCGCCTCTAAAAAGCAGATAATGAGCGAGGGCGAACGCTGTTTCGAGTGTTCATGCACCGCCAAAAGTGACTGCAAACTCAAATGTCACTCTGAAGAATACTCCGCAACTCCCGATGCCATTGGCGGCGAAAAGGCGACTATCCCATACGACACCCGCCATCCTGCGATCATACTGGACCGCGACAAGTGCATAAAATGCGGAACCTGTGTCAAAATCTGCGCCGAAGTGGTTAATCAGAACCTGCTCGGTCTAAAGAACCGGGGATTCTCCGTGCAGATCGGCACGGTCGCTAACCGTCCACTGCCAGACTCCTGCTCCGAATGTGGCGCATGTATCGAAGAATGCCCCGTCGGTGCCCTCGCCTGGAAAGATAAAACACGGGAGGGGAAAGATGGAGTGTAAAAAAGAGGTCAATCTGGAGCATTGCAACTGCAGTTACGGGGGCTGTTCGCGCAAAGGTATGTGTTGCGACTGCATCACCTATCATCTGAAAATGCGGGAACTTCCAGCCTGTTGTTTTCCTGATGATGCTGAGCGCACCTATGACCGCAGCTTTGAGAAGTTTGCGCAACTGGTGAATGCCGGACAGGCGTGAAACGTACGTCGGGCTACCTATAGTTTTTCGG
Source organism: uncultured Verrucomicrobiota bacterium (assembly GCA_964440175.1). Lineage (GTDB taxonomy): Bacteria > Verrucomicrobiota > Kiritimatiellia > CAYTQP01 > CAYTQP01 > CAYTQP01. The sequence continues at coordinate 24,998 of CAYTQP010000020.1, read as the reverse complement.
ATTTATTTTAAGCTTCTCTATCCTGTAGTTGATGATGCGTTGAGTTGTGTTGAGATGCTTGGCGGCGGCGGTGGCGTTGCCGCGATGTTTTTTAAGCGCGTCGATTATCACCTCCCTCTCATAGGTGGCAACCATTGTTTTGAGGGAGGGGTTGTCATCCTGAAATATCTCGGTGTTTGTATTTTCCGAAGTCTGGAGCGATGGTGGCAGTGAGTAGCCATGAATGGTTGAGTCGTTGCTGGTTATCACGGCGCGTTCGATGCAATTTTCGATCTCGCGCACATTGCCGGGCCAATGGTATGTCATCATCATATTGATGGCGGCGGTGGAGATACGTTTGATTTTCTTGTTGTAGATACGATTGCATTTCTCCACAAAGTGATCCGCGAGCAAAATTATATCCGACCGTCTTTCGCGCAAAGGCGGGAGGTGCATAGGAAAAACGTTCAGCCGGTAGTACAGGTCTTCACGAAACTCATGCTCCTTGATGGCATCCTCAAGCTTTCGGTTGGTGGCGGCGATGACGCGAGCATCCACGGCTATGGTTTCCCCTCCGCCAACGCGCTCAATGGTTTTCTCCTGAAGCACGCGCAACAGACGCATCTGGATGTTTTTGGGTATATCACCTATCTCGTCCAGAAAAATTGTCCCTCCGTTTGCAAGTTCAAAACGACCTTTGCGCCGGTGAATTGCGCCGGTGAAGGCCCCTTTTTCGTGTCCAAACAGCTCGCTTTCAATCAGGTTTTCCGGCAGGGCGGCGCAATTGACAGCAATAAACTGATTGTTTTTGCGCGGACCACATGAGTGAATAGCGTGGGCAACGAGTTCTTTCCCTGTTCCTGTCTCCCCCCGGATGAGAACGGTGGCGTTGCTGTCGGAGACTTGGGCAATCTGCTCATAGATGACACGCATATTGCTGCAGTTGCCGATGATATTGGCCGGTTTAAAGTTGTCGTCGAGCCGTCTTCGCAGTCGAATGTTCTCCGCGAGCAGGCTGTTCTCCTCTTTGAGCTTTTCGCGCAGACGCGAGACTGCTTCCGCCAGAATATTGGTTATCAGGTTGAGAAACCTCAGAGTTCGATCCAGCTCTTGACGGCTTGCCTGCGGGCGGTCAATGCTCAAGGTGCCGATAACGTTGTCGAGATGGATTATGGGGACGCAGATAAAAGCTGTCGCTGCATCACCCCGCGTACCGGTGCGACCGAGAAAGCGCGGATCCGCCGAGACATCGGGAACGACTGCCGGTTTTCCTGTCTTTGCCACCCTCCCCGTTATTCCTTCACCGAGCTTGTAGCGTCCCAGTTTCTGCTCTTTATCGGAGAGTCCTTTGGATGCCTTAATCTCGAAGACATCGGTGTCGGGACTCCGCAAAACAAGTGTCCCACGCGCAAGCCCAATCTCTCTCTCCAAGATATCCAGCACATCGGTCATCAACTCCGACACGTCGGCATGGTGAATCGTCGATTGCGATATCTCGTACAGAACATGCAACTCCCGGTCACGTCTAGAATTATTATCCATACTACCTCTCTATTCTAAAAACGTCTGCGAAACAACCACATCCCTCGAATAAAGTCAATACCAATGAATTACAAAATTGTATTTACCTCTGCTTTTATGCTACAAAATTGTATGATATTATCTGGCAATTGGCGCGAAAAAAATTTAGTTATATTTTAACTCGTTTACAATCAATGAGATGCGAATTTGAGCTAAAAAGTTGGCATGTTAATAGCTAAAAGGATGTCGAGTTAATTTATTTATGGAGCTGAATGAGAACAAAATAGAAGTTAGATTGGAGAATCGATGGATATTGGCAATTATTACGGGGAAAATGTATTTAACATTAAAACAATGCGGGACTATCTTTCGGAAAAAACCTACATATCTCTGCACGAAACTATATCGAAGCGCAAGACTTTAGATCCAGACATTGCCGACGAGATTGCTGAAGCCATGAAGACGTGGGCGCTGGAGAAAGGGGCATCGCATTACACGCACTGGTTCCAGCCGCTGACCGACGCGACCGCCGAGAAACACGATTCGTTCATCACCCCCGATGGAGAGGGCGGGGTTAAGCTGGAATTTTCAGGCAAAGAGCTGATCAAAGGGGAACCGGACGCATCAAGTTTTCCTTCGGGCGGTTTGCGGGCCACCTTTGAGGCCAGAGGCTACACTGGCTGGGATCCGACCAGTCCGGCTTTCATAATGGAGACAGAGAACGGCGCAACACTGTGCATACCATCTGTCTTTTGCGGGTATCACGGCGAGGCACTGGACAAAAAGACACCATTGTTGCGCTCGATCGATGCGCTGGCGAATCAGATTGAACGCATGGCGGGATTGTTTGGAATAACGGGTGACAAGCAGGCATCTGCAACACTGGGGATCGAGCAGGAGTATTTTCTTGTTGATAAAAAGTTCTGCAAAGACCGATCCGATCTACTGCAGACTGGTCGCACACTGTTTGGGCGGATACCCGCAAAGCATCAGCAACTGGATGACCATTATTTCGGCAAGATCAAGACGCGGGTGATGGTGTTTATGCAGGATGTGGACAGGGAGCTGTGGCGTCTGGGTATTCCGGCGAAGACACGTCATAACGAAGTCTGTCCATCCCAATTTGAGTTGGCTCCGGTTTTTGAGGAGATCAATCTAGCGGTGGATCACAACATGATGACCATGGATGTTCTTCAGAGAACGGCGGAACAGCACGGGTTTGTGTGTTTGTTCCACGAGAAACCGTTTGCGGGAGTGAACGGTTCGGGGAAACACAACAACTGGTCGATCAGTGGTCCCGATGGCAAGAACTGGCTGTCGCCGGGGGAGAATCCAGGAGACAACGCTAAGTTTTTGACAGTGATATGCGCATTAATTCTGGCCGTTGACAGGCATGCTGATATTTTGCGGGCAACTGTCGCCACGGCGGGTAACGATCATCGTCTGGGCGCAAATGAGGCTCCGCCGGCGATCATATCCATCTTTCTGGGCGATGAGCTGTCGAAGATAATCGAGAGTTTTGACAGCGGGAAAGAGAACGCGGGGATGAAGAGTTCCAGTGTGTGCGAAACGCTTAAGATTGGTGTTTCGTCGCTGCCTGAGCTACCAAGGGACGCAACGGACAGAAACAGGACCTCGCCGTTCGCCTTCACTGGCAACAAGTTTGAGTTCAGGGCGGTGGGTTCAAATCAGAGTTGCGCGGGAGCGAATGTTGTATTGAATACGATAGTTGCCGAGTCGTTGGACGAAATTTGCACGATTCTTGAAGATGGAGTCGCTGCGGGCGGAGACTTCAATGATATCCTGCAGGGGTTGCTGACAAAGATTGTGAGAGAGCATAAGCGCATCTTGTTCAACGGCGACAATTACACGGATGAATGGGTTGAGGAGGCGGCACGCAGAGGGTTGCCGAATCTGAAGAAGACCCCGGAGGCGCTGACCTCCATCATATCCGACAAGGCGGTGGCGTTGTTTGAGAAGTATAATGTTTTGAGCAGGCGGGAGTTGGAGTCGCGTTACGCAGTATACAACGATATATATGAGGGAACACTCCGCATCGAAGCGGCCTGTGCCGCGCACATGGCGCGCACGCTCATATTCCCGGCAGCCATTGAGTATCGGGGCAATCTTGCGGACGAGATAGTTTCGATGGAGAGTGCCGGAATTGATGTGGAGTTGTCTGAATCCCGCACCCTGCTCACGAAAGTGAGCGCACGGGTCGAGGAGCTTTTGCTCCACACCCGAATGATTGAGAGTGAGCTTGAGAAAGACGATGCCCGGGGTATACCTGCGCTAATGGAGAAATTGAGGCAGAGTGTTGATTCGCTGGAAGGATTTATTCCCGCCGATATGTGGGTTTTACCCTCCTACGCAGAGATGATGTTCATCTTTGACAGCGAATGAAATTAAGTATACAGTATGCAAAAATAGAACAACGAAAGAAAGGTTAAGAGATGAGTAAATACAAATCGTTATTGGATCCGGTCGAAACAGAAAAAGCTATAGGCAAAATAAAAGATTTTTTCCAGACAAACTTGGCACTGGAGCTGAACCTGATACGGGTGACAGCCCCGCTGTTTGTGGAAAAGGGCACAGGGGTGAACGATGATTTAAACGGTGTTGAAAAACCAATTTCGTTCAAAATGGGCGCGGCTCCGGATGTTGAGATTGAAGTTGTTCAGTCGCTGGCAAAGTGGAAGAGGATGAAACTCGCGGATTTGGGCACAGACATCGGCAAGGGACTATACGCCGACATGAACGCTTTGCGCCCGGACGATCTTGTCGATGAGATTCATTCACTGTATGTTGACCAGTGGGACTGGGAGCGGGCAATGGCTGAGTCAGACCGTAATCTCGATTTCCTGAAGATGATTGTCCGCAAGGTATACGATGTTATCCGCCGGACAGAGCGCTATGTCTATCATGAGTATCAGGGGATTGAGCCTGTGCTTCCCGAGAACATAACGTTTGTACACACCGAAGACCTTGAGTCCGAGTATCCCGACCTGTCGCCCGCCGAGCGCGAGACCGAAGCCTGCCGTAAACACGGGGCTATATTTGTGATCGGCATCGGCGGCTCTTTGAAGAATAGCGAATATCACGATGGACGCGCACCCGATTACGACGACTGGAGTACCCCGACGGATGACGGGCACAAAGGTCTCAACGGTGATATTGTTGTGTACAACCCTATACTTGAGAGAGGTTACGAGCTGTCTTCGATGGGCATACGGGTAAGCCCTGAATCGCTGGAACGCCAGCTGGAGATTCGCGGAACAACCGAACGGAAAGAGCTGATGTTCCACAAACGCCTGCTGAACGGGGAATTGCCGTTCTCTATCGGTGGCGGTATCGGTCAGTCGCGACTCTGCATGTTCTACCTGCGGAAAGCGCATATCGGCGAAATTCAGGCCAGCGTTTGGCCAAAAGATATGATTGCGGAATGCAAAGAATCTGGTATACACCTTCTCTAATCAAATTTCTTACCGCAGAGTCTTGGGTTCAGGAGTGTCCCGAACCCAATGACTCCGCTAGGGTGAGGATAGAAGATGAAGAGTGTTAATGGACGATGGATTATACAATGCGAGAGACGAACACGATGCCTGTGGTGTCGGGTTTATCGTTAATATTAACGGCGAAAAATCTCATCTCATAATTGAACAGGGAGTTGAGATTCTTGAGAATCTGCTCCATCGTGGCGCGGACAGCGGCGATGACAACAGTGGCGACGGGGCGGGAATACTCGTTCAAATTCCATTTGATTTCTTCAGAAGAGAGGCTCATACGAACGGCATAGACTTGAGTGGCTCGCTTTCTTTCGCGGTCGGATCTTTCTTTATGCCCAACGACAAAACCGCGCTTCAGGACTGCCGGAGGATAACGGAAAAGATAGTTACTGAGGCAAGAATGAAGTTTCTTGGCTGGCGAAAGGTTCCTGTGAGTCCCGATGTGCTCGGGCGCAGAGCCGGAGAACAGATGCCCGTCATACTGCATGCATACATCGGCTCGGATTATGATGAGGATGAGTTTGAGCGCAATCTTTACGTTGCCCGGCGAATGATAGAGAAAGATGTTATGGAGCACCTGCCGGGGCAGGACTCCTTTTATATACCCTCCCTCTCTTGTCGCATGATCAACTACAAAGGGATGATGAAAGGTGATCAGATCCGTGGCTTTTACACCGACCTGAGAGATGAGTCGTTTGTAAGTGCTATGGCGGTCATTCATCAACGATACAGCACCAACACATTCCCGTCGTGGAAGCTGGCGCAACCCTTCAGGCTGACGGCGCACAACGGTGAAATCAACACGATACGCGGAAACATAAAGCATATGCACTCCCGCGAGAAGACGATGAAATCGGCATTGCTTGGAGCCGACCTGAAAAAACTAATGCCCGTGATTGATAACTGCGGCAGTGATTCCGGGTGTCTGGACAACGTCCTTGAGCTTCTGACAGCAGCGGGTCGCGAACTTCCACTGGCGATGATGATGCTTATCCCTCAGGCCTGGGGCGAAAAATATCCGCTTGGTCCCGACCTGCGCGGGTTTTTCGAATATCATGCCGGTCTGATGGAGCCATGGGACGGACCGGCGGCGCTGGTCTGCGCCAACGGCAATCAGATTGTGGCTATGCTCGACCGCAACGGACTGCGTCCGGCTCGCTACACAATAACGACCGATGGTTGCATGGTTCTGGCTTCCGAGACAGGGGTACTTGAAATCCCCGTTGAGAAGATAGCAGAGCGCGGCTCGTTGCGACCAGGACAGCTTATCGCCGTTGATATTTCTCAGAAACGTGTTCAGTATGATGATGAAATCAAGCGTCACTACGCACGTATTCATCCTTACCGAAGATGGGTGAATGAGAACAGAATCGATCTGCACGGGTTCAGCAACGATATATCAGGACATGTTCCCGACAGAGAGAACCGGTTCTTCAAGCACAAGCTTTTTGGATATTCCCGTGAAGATATTCAGCGAATAATAAACCCAATGGCTTCAGAGGGACACGAACCAGTTGGAGCCATGGGGTACGATGCCCCCCTGGCTGTGCTGAGTGAGAAGCCGCAACTCGTGTACGCATACTTCAAACAGATTTTCTCGCAGGTGACAAATCCCCCTATCGACCCCATCCGCGAAGAACTGGTCATGTCACTAATGACATTTATGGGAAACTCTCCGAACATTCTTCACGACACACCCGAAAATGCAAGGCTCATAAAATTGAGGTCTCCCATAATCTCGAACGAGAATCTGGCACGGATAAAAAAGCTCGACATGAAGGATTTCCGGGCGTATCCAATTTCCATCGGCTTCGTGACCAAGACTGGAGTACAGGCTCTTGAGAAGGGGATAGATGAGATTTGCGCGGTTGCTGAAAAGTATGCGCGACAGAGCGATAAGGCGATAATAATCTTGAGTGACTGCGATCTGCCGACAGATCAGGCCGCGATTCCGGCACTTCTGGCGGTGTCGGCGGTCAGTCAGCATTTGTCCCGCCTGGGATTGCGTTCCAGCCGAAGCATTATCGTGGAGACTGGCGAGGCTCGCGAAGTGCAACACATGGCACTGCTACTTGGCTACGGGGCGACGGCCATAAATCCGAGACTGGCGTTTGAAACCGTGGCATGGCTGGCGTTTGAAGAGAAGCTGAACGAAAAAATCGGTGTTGTTCGGGCACTGGAAAACTACATAAAAGCACTGGACAAAGGGTTGTTGAAAATAATGTCCAAGATGGGAATATCGACACTCCGCAGTTATCGCGGCTCTCAAATATTCGAGGCGGTCGGGCTGAGCGGGGAACTGATCGACAGATATTTTCCAGGCACACCATCAAATATCGACGGCATAGGGCTGGAGGAGATATATGCCGATATCGAGGCACGACACAATTCCGCAAACAACAAAGGCCCGGGCACGTCCAAAATACTCGAAAGCGGCGGATGCTACAGCTTCAGAACAGATGGCGAGCGTCATCTCTGGACCCCCGAATCGATCACCAAACTTCAGCAGGCCGCGTGGCGAAATGATGAAACACTCTACAAAGAGTACACCGCCCTGATAGATGAAAGCCCATGCACACTGCGAACTTTGCTCGATTTTAGGGAGTGCGACTCCATTGCGCTGAACAAGGTCGAGCCAGCGGAGTCGATAATGAAACGTTTTGTGACTTCGGCAATGTCATTCGGCTCCATAAGCAGTCAGGCGCATGAGACGCTGGCGATAGCCATGAACCGCATCGGGGCCATGAGCAACAGTGGCGAGGGCGGCGAAGACAGAGAGCGTTACAAGCCGCTGCCAAACGGTGACAACCGCTGTAGTGCTACCAAACAACTCGCCAGCGGTCGCTTCGGAGTGACAACGGAGTATCTGGTTAATGCGCGGGATTTGCAGATCAAGATCGCTCAGGGCGCGAAACCCGGTGAGGGCGGACAGCTACCGGGTCACAAGGTTGACAAGAAGATTGCCATGGTCAGAAGCTCTACTCCGGGAGTGACGCTGATCTCACCACCACCGCACCACGATATATATTCAATAGAGGATATCAAGCAACTTATATTCGACCTGAAAAACGTCAATCCCGAAGCGCGGGTTTCGGTGAAACTCGTCTCGGAATCCGGGGTAGGCACAGTTGCGGCCGGTGTCGCCAAGGGTGGTGCCGACATGATTCTGATAAGTGGCGGCGACGGAGGAACCGGGGCGGCTCCATTAACATCGATCAAATACACCGGTGCCCCGTGGGAGATAGGGCTGGCGGAAACACAGCAGGTACTTGTGCGCAACAACCTGCGAGGCGGTGTGCGCCTGCAGGTTGACGGACAGATGAAGACGGGACGAGATGTGGTGATCGGCGCGCTACTGGGTGGTGAGGAGTTTGGTTTCGGGACATGCCCCCTTGTTGTCTGCGGATGCATCATGCTTCGCCACTGCAACAAGAACAACTGTTCGACGGGAATTGCCACACAGTGCCCGGAGCTTTGCAAGCGTTTCTCGGGACGTCCGGAATATGTTGTCAACTTCTTCAGAATGCTTGCCGATGAGGTGCGCGGATATATGGCTCGGCTCGGAATCGCAAAGTTCGATGATCTGATCGGACGCGCAGACCTGCTTGTTGAAAGAAAGAACATCCGAATCCCCAAGGCGAGGAGTTTGAACTTTTCAAAAGTTCTTTACCGCGAAGAGTGCACTGATCGGCATGTGCGTTGCGTCTCACTTCAGAAGCAGGATACAACTGGATTTCTGGACGTGAAGATGATCGAAGAGTCAGAGGTTGCGCTAAAAAAGAAGAAACCCGTAAAGATTGAAATGCGTATAAAGAGTACGGACAGAACGGTCTGCGCCATGCTGTCGGGACGAATAGCTAAATTGTACGGAGCAGAGGGACTTCCAGACGGCACAATATCCTGCATTTTCCGGGGTTACGCGGGGCAGAGTTTCGCAGCGTTCGGGATGAAAGGGATAAACATCAGGCTTGAAGGCGAGGCAAACGATTATGTCGCCAAGGGACTCTCAGGGGCAAAAGTTGTCATCGTTCCCCCCGAATCCGATACAGTCAAATCGTCAGAGAACGTAATTTGTGGAAATGTGGCGGCCTACGGCGCGACCTCCGGAGAGCTGTACATCTGCGGCAAAGCTGGTGAGCGTTTTGCCGTTCGCAACAGCGGAATCACTGCCGTGGTCGAATGCGTGGGAGATCATTGCTGTGAGTACATGACTGGTGGGCGAGTGGTTGTTCTGGGAGACACAGGAATAAACTTCGCAGCGGGAATGAGCGGAGGTCTGGCGTATGTCTATGATCCCGAAAATCACTTTGACGGACGTTGCAACCTTGAGATGGTCGATCTTGAGAATATATCAGATGCGCGGGATGCCACAGAGTTACGGCAGATAATCGCCCGTCATCGGGAGGAAACCAGTAGCCGGCTGGCAGACAGAATTCTCTCCAACTGGGAGAATGAAATATCTCACTTTGTAAAGGTATTCCCCATGGAGTACCGCCGTGTTCTCGGATTGATGAGCAGAGAGGACGAAGAGGTGGAACGTCAGGAAGACTGGACCAGATAACGGATATAAACGATGGGTAAAACGACAGGATATCTTGAATTTGACCGCAAGGAACCAGGCTATCGCAAGCGTGGTGAACGAGTTCGGGACTACCAACCCGTGGAAAAGCGGCTTTCGGTGGATTCTATCAAAAAACAGGCAGCGCGTTGCATGGACTGCGGAACGCCATTCTGTTTTTCGATGGGCTGTCCACTGGGAAACATTATTCCCGAATTCAACGATATGGTTTTCAGGGAACGCTGGGAAGATGCCCTGAATCTGTTGTTGGAGAAAAACTGCTTCCCCGAATTTACATCGGCAATATGCCCCGCACCGTGTGAAACCGCCTGCATATTAAACATCAACGATGATGCTGTAACCATTCGTCAAATTGAGAAAGAGATTATCGAGATGGGTTTCAATAAGGGTTTTGTGCAGCCCGAACCACCAGCGGAGCGAATAGACCGTAGCGTAGCGGTGGTGGGGTCTGGACCAGCAGGGCTAACAGTGGCGCAGACACTAAACCGGGCGGGTTGCAATGTCACTGTTTTTGAAAAAGAGCAGCGCGTCGGCGGACTGCTGAGATACGGCATACCGGATTTCAAGTTCGACAAAAGCATCTTGGATCGCAGAATCACACTTATGAGCGCGGAAGGGGTCGTGTTTGAGAGTGGTACTTCGGTTGGAAACGACATATCTCTGGAGTATCTAAATCGGCGATTTGATGCTGTCTGCCTGTGTGGCGGTGCGATGCGACCACGCGATTTGCAAGTTCCCGGTCGTAATTTAAAGGGCGTTTATTTCGCGATGGATTTTCTTGTTCAGCAGAACAAACTCCTGCTTGGTGAGGATATAAAGGGCGAGCTAATAACCGCCAAAGACCGGAAAGTTGTGATTATCGGTGGCGGAGACACCGGTTCCGACTGCCTAGGCACGGCCTTGCGACAGGGCGCGAAAGAGGTTCACCAGTTTGAGATTATGCCGGAACCCCCCTGCAAACGTGCGGAGAGCAATCCCTGGCCGGAATGGCCGAACATTCGGCGTACGTCCAGCAGTCATAAAGAGGGCGGAGTCCGCAAATGGTCTGTCAGCACGGTGAAGTTCACCGGCGATGACAAAGAACACCTCACCGGCATACACTGCAAAGAGGTTGCATGGGAAAAATCACATGGTCGCATGGTCTTTGAAGTGCTGGAAGGAACAGAGTTTGATGTCGCCGCAGACATGGCTCTGCTCGCCATGGGCTTCACAGGTCTAAACGATGACGTGCTCGAAGGTATGGAGCTGAAACGCGATCCGCACGATGGGATATGGACAGACGAACAGCGCATGACGAGCATGGATGGCATCTTCAGCGCGGGAGACATGCGTATCGGTCAATCTCTGGTTGTCCGCGCCATTGCAGACGGGCAGGCGGCGGCGAAAGATATTCTTCTTTATCTTCAGCGGTCAAAATGATACAGTCCCCGTACACAGATCATAAAAGAAGGAATCCTTGATAAAATGGACGCAAACTATGAAGAAAACTCTCCCGCATTAAGGGAGGCGTGTGGAATTTTCGGCGTATTCGGCACTGAGAACGCAGCATCCGAAATATACAACGGGTTATTCGCCCTTCAGCATAGAGGTCAGGAGGGAGCTGGAATTGTGGTGAGTGACGGAGAAAAAGTGCGCTCGCATAAGGATCGCGGATTGGTCAGCGAGGTCTTTTCCGGCTATCCAATGGAGCGTCTTTCCGGACATCTCGGAATAGGACATGTGCGTTATTCAACAACGGGTGTCGACAGGATCCAGAATATTCAGCCACTGGTGGCGGAGTGTAGCGACGGGATATGGTCGGTCGCGCATAACGGCAACCTCACCAACGCCGCCGTAATCCGTCGCATGTATCAAAAGGCAGGCGCAATTTTTCAGACCAGCACAGACAGCGAAGTCCTCGTTCACCTTCTCTCCGATCCGATGTTCCGACTGCGACCGCAACGTGTTGGGCGCACACTTGGAGAGCTGGAGGGCGCATTCGCTTTTCTTATCATGAACAAAAACAGCATCATGGGCGCACGCGATCCGCACGGATTCAAACCTCTTTCCATTGGGCGCAAGGAGAATGAATGGTTTCTTTCGAGTGAAACCTGTGCGTTCGGGCATTCAAATATTGAATATGTGCGCGACGTTGAGCCTGGAGAACTTGTGGTGATCGACAAAAACGGATTGAACAGCAGCTTCTTCGCGGAACGCACACGAAATCTATCGCAGTGCGTATTTGAAAACATCTATTTTGCACGTCCCGACAGCCTTGTTTTTGGACGCAATGTCCATGAAGTCAGGGTTCAGTACGGTGCTTTGCTGGCCAAACAACATCCGGTTGATGCCGATCTGGTCATATCTGTTCCCGACAGCGGAAACTCGGCCGCTCTGGGTTATTCGCGTGAGAGCGGGATACCGCTGGACTACGGTTTTATCCGCAACCACTATGTGGGACGGACATTTATCATGCCCAACGAGAAAGCCCGTGCCGCCGGGGTGGACATGAAGCTGGCGGTGCTGGCCGAGGTGGTGAAAGGAAAACGCATTGTTGTTGTGGATGACTCGATTGTCAGAGGAACAACAGCACGACGCAGAATTGACGCGCTTCGCAAGAACGGTGCCAAAGAGGTGCATATGAGAATATCTTGTCCGGCTATCACTCATCCGTGTTTCTATGGAATAGATTTCCCGACAAAGGAAGAACTTATTGCTGGAAACAGAGATACCAATGAGGTGTGTGAACGTGTCGGTGCCGATTCAGTGGGTCATCTCTCAGTTGAAAATCTTCTCGCTCCATTTGAAAACCGCCGCAATTTCTGCACGGCCTGCTTCACGGGTGATTACTCTGTGGAGGTGACAGGGAAAAAAGGGAAAAAGATTCTTGAAAAGCATGGATAGCGTGACACCCGTTCTCCGCCCGCGTTTCAAGTTCTGTTTCCAGCGTGGCAAATCGGCGATTTTGATTAATGATTGTTGCGAGGTGAAGTCGCCAGACAATTGTGTGATGGATATTGAAACCATGGAAGTGAAATTATGAAAAAAACTGTTTTGTCTCTGTTATTTGGATTGTCAGTCGCATTTGGGGTGAATGCGGAAGAAAACCCAGTGAAAATCGCCTGTGTGGGTGACAGCATAACCTTCGGAGCGCGAATAAAAAACCGCGTCAAAAATTGTTTTCCAACGCAACTCGGGAATTTACTGGGGCGTGAATATATTGTCGGCAATTTCGGTCGAAGCGGGAATGTTGTCACCAAAAACCGCGCCAACTCTTACAACAAACCGGCGAAGATGAAAAAGGTGTCAGATTTCCAGCCCGACATTATAATTATTCTGCTCGGAACAAATGATGCCTGCCAGAATAAGGGACAGTGGCCCGGACGCAGGGTTTTCGTGAGCGACTACAAGGATTTGATCGCTGAATTCAAGGCTATCAGCTCCCGCTCTGAAATCTATCTGTGCCTGCCGACACCTGCCTATCCGGGCGATATCGGTCGCCGTGAAGTTGTGCATCCCTCCATTCTGCTTCCCGCCATCAGACAGGTGGCGAAAGAGACTGGTTGCCGAATTATCGATCTCTACACACCGCTCACAAACCACCGGGAACTTTTCCCGGACAAGATTCACCCCAGTGTTGCTGGTCATAAAAAAATAGCACGGGAGATATACAACGCGCTACGAGCGGAAGAGACACTCACTCTCTGGTACAAAACCCCCGCCGATGTCTGGGAACAGGCGTTACCGCTCGGCAACGGACATATTGGAGCCATGGTGTTTGGCGGTGTTCCAGATGCGCAGATTCAGTTTAACGAAGCGACTTTCTGGACAGGTGGTCCCTTCAACGCAGACAACCCAAACGCTTCCAAGGGCATGCCGGAGGTGCGTAAACTTATTTTTGAAGGCAAATATACCGAAGCTCACGAACTCGCGAATAAGATGGTGATAGGCAATCCGAGAACCTCAATGGCGTATCAGCCTGTTGGTGATCTGCGTTTAAAATTTGAAGACAACGGCAAACCGAAAGAGTATCGACGCAGCCTGGATTTGCGAACGGGCATAGCAGAGACAACCTATCGCATAGGTGACACAACCTATCACCGTGAAGTTTTTGTCTCAGCGGTTGATCATCTGCTTGTGATGCACATCACCGCCAGCCGTCCCGGAGCCGTCAATTTCAGCGTGACACTGGATAGCCCGCATAAGAACACTAAGCTTGTTCTTAACAGTGACAAACAGCTCGCGCTTTCCGGCATCTCGCCGGACAAAGCCGGCATTAAGGGGCGCGTGCGATTCAGCTCCAATTTGGCTGTGCGGAACAGCGGTGGAACGCTGACCGCCAAAGACGGCATCATCAAAATCAGTGCCGCCGATTCGGCAACACTCTTTTTGGCTGTGGAGACGAGTTTTATCAATTTCCAGGACGTGTCCGGCGATGCGGCGGGGAATGCCACGGCACGCTTGAATACGGCGTTGACACGCAGTTACGAGGATATGCGCATCGCGCATATTGCGGATCATAATCGTCTGTTTAGCAGAGTTACGCTTGATTTGGGACGAAATGCGGCATCAGCGTTGCCAACAGATGAAAGGATGAAAAGTTTTTCAGCCGGCGGCGAAGATCCCGCGCTGGCGGCACTATATTTTCAATTCGGACGTTATCTGCTGATTGCCAGCTCGCGTTTTGACGGGCCTCCCCCAAATCTACAGGGAATTTGGAACGACAATCTGAAACCGCCATGGAAAAGCAACTACACCATCAACATGAATCTTGAGATGAACTACTGGCTTGCGGAAACCCTTAATCTGGGCGAATGTCATGAACCGCTTTTCCGCTACCTTGAAAATCTATCTGTTGCGGGAAGGCGAACAGCAAAAATCCATTGGGGCGCTGACAAGGGGTGGGTGGCGCATCACAATACCGACATTTGGTGCTCAACCGCGCCGCATGACGGTGCCACCTGGGGATTATGGCCCAGTGGCGGAGCATGGCTTTCCACTGACATCTGGAGTCATTACGAATTCACCAACGACAAAGAGTTTTTGCGGAAAATGTATCCCGTCCTCAAGGGATGCGCTGAGTTTTTTGCGGAAACTCTCGTCGAACATCCCGATAAAAAATGGCTGGTCACCGCTCCTTCCATCTCACCGGAAAACCGTCACATGAAGGGAAATATCAGCATTTGCGCTGGTCCATCCATGGACTGCGAGCTGATCCGCGATATATTCACACAATGCGCGGCATCCGCCGCGATTCTAGGGGTTGACAAAGATTTCAGTGCTAAACTACTCTCAATGCGTGAACGTCTACCACCGCTCCAGATCGGCGCGGGTGGCTACCTGCAAGAATGGCTCGATGACTGGGACATGAAAGTGCCCAGCAAACAGCACCGACACATCTCGCACCTTTACGCGCTCTACCCCGGAAGCCAGATTACGCATCAGACACCGGAACTGCTTAAGGCCACCATCAAATCACTGGATCTGCGCGGCGACGGCTCCACCAGCTGGTCCAAAGCGTGGTATATGTGTTGCCGGGCACGCTTTCATCAACCCGAACACGCCTACGCCATTTTCGCAGACTTGTTGCGTGTGCAGACATATCCAAACCTGTTTGACGCTCACCGTAAACAGCCTCAGGATGACCCCAAACCGTTACGCTGGCAGATGTTTCAAATTGACGGCAACTTCGGTGCCCCCGCCGGGATCGCCGAAATGCTGATGCAGTCACACGTCAAGCTTGAGGATGGAAGTTACGAAATTGAACTTCTCCCGGCACTGCCGAAGGCATGGTCGACCGGTAGCGTCACCGGTCTGCGTGCACGCGGCGGATTAGAGGTTGATATCGAATGGAAAGATTCTAAACTCGTGAACGCTACGATTAAATCGATCAGCGGGAAAAACGCGGTGGTGCGCTATGGTGAAAAAGTAAAGAGATATTCCCTTACACCCGGACAAACAGTGAGTTTTGAACAATAATATATGGAAATAGCGGAGAAACGGAGTTTAATATGAACAGGTTTTTTGCAATTTCGTTGTCAGTTTTGATTACGTGCGGAGCGACGGTCTATGGCGAGAACATTGTTATGTCTCCCCGCGGCAAATTCGCCATTCATTTCGCAGTGCGTGACACAGAAAAGATCAAAGGCGGTCTCTTCTGGAGCGTGAAATGCTGCGGTGAAACAATTTTGGAAGAGTCCCGTCTGGGCTTTACCCTGGACGATGCCCCATCCCTGATGGATAACTTCAAGATCGTGAGTGTAGCACGCGGTTCTCAAAATAAGACATGGAAACCCGTCTACGGCGAAGCCTCGGAGTACAAGGATCACTACAATGAGCTTCGTGTGACAGTCAAAGACGGGCAAACCCCGCCGAGAATTCTCACGCTTGACTTCCGCGCCTACGATGAAGGCGTGGCATACCGCGTCATATTCCCAAAACAAAAGGCCTTTGAAAAATTGACGATATCCTCGGAAAACACACAATTTCGTTTAACCGGCGACCATAAGGCGTGGATCACCCGTAACGGACAGGGAAGATACAGCACAAAACAACTCTCTGAACTAAATCCGAAACACGATTATGAACGACCTTTTATGATGAAAACTGAGGCGGGACGTTATATCGCTATTGCCGAGGCGGGCAATCTCGATTTCCCGCGTATGCGCATTGGTCTCGACAAATCCGCGTCGCATGCGGTGAAGAGTCGCCTCTCAGGTTCGGCAGTGATCCAAACGCCTCATACCACCCCGTGGCGTCTGGTAATGTCCGAAAGTACTCCCGGTGAAATTCTTGAACACAGCTATATGTTTCTGAATCTCAGCCCGCCCTGCAAACTTGCCAAGACAGCATGGATTAAGCCCGGCAAACAGATGCGGGATGTCACAATCACCAAGAAAGGCGGATGCGCCATTGTCGATTTCGCCGCCGTTGCGGGACTCGATTACGTGGAGATCGATGCCGGCTGGTACGGCGACGAGCGGAATGATGCCGTCGATGCGACAACCGTTACACCTTCACGTTCACGTGGCGGCTTCACCGAACAGGACCTCCACGATCTCATCGCCTACGCCAAATCGAAAGGGATCGGGGTCATTGTTTACGTCAACCGCCGCCATTTGGAAAAACAGATCGATCAGATACTGCCGCTCTACGAGAAATGGGGAATTGCGGGCATGAAATTTGGTTTTGTGAACACTGGTCCCCAGGAGTGGACTCAATGGTTGCACGACTCAATGCGCAAGGCGGGCGAATTTCACATGATCGTGGATGTTCACGACGAATACCGACCGACCGGAATTGAGCGCACCTATCCTAACTGGATGACCTCAGAAGGCATTCAGGGGAATGAGGGCAAGCCCGTTCCGAAAGTGGACATAGACAACGCCTTTTTGCGTAGCCTGTGCGGTCCGGCAGATTTCACGATGTGCTGGCAGGCATCCAGTCTCAAGATGAGCTGGGCGCATCAGATGGCCGCATCAATCATCTATTACAGTCCGCTTCAGACCCTGTACTGGTATGATGAACCAAAAAAATTCAGCGGCGACGAAGAGTATCTGGCATTCTTCCGCGCATTACCAACCGTCTGGGACGAAAAGAATGTCATTCAGGGAGAGATCGGCGAATTCATCACTGTGGCACGTCGCAAAGGAGACTCATGGTTTGTCGGCACCATGAACGCCATCAAACACCGCGAGGCTCAGATACCGCTCACCTTCCTTGACCCCGGAAGAAAATACACCGCCACAATCTATGCGGACCCAACGCCGGAAGTGGAGGTGGAGATAGACCCAAGTCCCAGGGGTAAGGGCAATCCCGAATCTAAAAAGTTAAAAATCACAATCATGGATGTTACCGCAGACACTATTATTCACGCAGATATGGCAAACAACGGCGGACAGGCCATTCACATCACGCCGACAGCGAAACCACAGTAAGGAGAGAATGATGAACACAATGAAAATCAAACTTTCAACCCTGTCATTGATTATTGCGGTGGCGGTATCGACGGATGCCGCAATTGTTAAAACCCTGAAAATACCCAGTCGCAAGATGAGCAAAGAGATTCCAGCGACACTGATACTGCCCGACGCATACAGTGAAAACGACTCACAGCGCTTTCCTGTTCTCTATCTTCTGCACGGAGCCGGGGACGACTGCACTATATGGAACATCAAGACGGATGTGGCAGAGCTGGCAGACAAATACGGAGTAATTATGCTGTGCCCTGACGCAGGAAGAACCAGCTGGTATTTTGATAGCCCCATAGATACAAATTATCAATATGAGACATTTGTTGCTGAAGAGTGTGTTGAATATCTGGATAAAAACTACCGAACAAAAGCCGACCGCCAGCACCGTGCGCTGTGTGGCAACAGCATGGGCGGACATGGCGCGATGTTTCTGGCAATCCGGCATCGCGACGCATTCAGCATATCCGTGCCACTCAGCGGTGGCGTAGACCTGCGTCCGTTCCCCAACAAATGGAAGATAAAGCAACGTATCGGAGCCATAAAGAACCATCGGGAAAACTGGGAAAAAAACAGCGTCATAAATCTGGCAAAGACACTGAAAGACGGGGATTTAGCAATCTCCATTGATTGCGGCGATCACGACTTCTTCCTGAAAGTCAATCGCGCCCTGCACAAACAGCTCCAGAACGACGGAATCAAACACCGCTACATCGAAAAACCAGGAATTCATAACTGGATCTACTGGAAAGAGGCCATAAAACGCCAGATGCCCTTTATTACCGAACAGTTCAACCGCTAATAACCGAATGTAGTTGGTTAAAAACTGTTTTTCTTGAAGCCGAATTCATCCCCGCTTCTTTATCTCGTAGACGACCCACAATGTCTGGGCATAACGGTTCATATATTTGTATCCGGGGTAGAAGACTTTTCTCGCAAGCCGACTCACCGGATTCTTGGGCTTTTCGGTGACAAACAGCTCTGCTATCTTCAAATCTTTCTCTACGGCATGTTTCTCGATGAACTCCTTTGCCTGGGTGATGTTGAAGAACCATTTATGCCTGTCGACCGGCGGACTGGCAGGAAGTCCGTAATGCAGGAAATCTCCTTTGCCCCGCCCTATCGGTCGCCGAGCATCGCGCCAGCAGTTTGGAAGCGAAATAATGATATATCGGTTTGAGACCCGAATCAGCTCGTCGAATATGAGATACAGGTTGTTGAGATGTTCGAGTACATCGATGCAAGTTACGCAGTTGAAGCTGGCAGAGTCAAACGGAAGCCTTTCGCATCTCTCCAGATTCAACTCTATATCCGGATCGCCAGCCACATCAACGCCCGTGTATTTTGTATCCGGCAGCAATTTCCGCAATGGGGCCTCAAAGCAACCCACGTCTAGAAGTTCGCCATCGAAGTATTCCTTGAAACGCCTGGCAACATACTCGCTACGAGCCGCTCGAACAGGAAAATATATATATTCCGTCTCTATATCCATCTTTACGCCTAATTCCGCCGGATGCCGATTCATCCCGACAGTGTTTGCTCATACATGAATCATTTGGAAAATGGAAGCCAGATGTCTGAAAGATTATGAGGGACAAACCCTGTGGATGACAGATAAACTGTTCCCGGCTGTCCGTTATCTGCTGGCGGCGGCAGCTTCCCGGTTTTTACCAGTCTCCTTGTGCAAGGTTTTGGACCTCGGCGCGGCGGTGTGTTTGTAATGTCTGTCCAGCCAGGGACTCCATCTGTTGAAGACCCGGCGTGCTTCTTCGACGGGATCACCTTGAGGTTTAACGGGATAGCTGTCGTTTTTCCATTTGCGTTTCGCCCATTCGGCCTCCATTGGATAATAATCAAGATTCTTTGCGGGATTCCCATCGAGTTGGCTACTCAGGTCATCGGTGAACGCCTTCCAGCGTGGGCGGTAATAACTGCTCAGCAGTCCCGCCCATTCGCGCCAGGCGTAGTCACGCAGACTGCTCTTTTCAGTAGTCCATGTGGTGATGAGTAAGCGGGCGTTACGTTCGTTTATGTCGGCCTGGGCTTCGCTGCCGGCAATGTCGCGAGCTGTCTTCAGCCACTGACCAAGCATATATAGCGGTTCAGTGGAGAGCAGACGCTCCTGATCATCAAACATCTCAAAGAAGGTTTTTACCGCCATATCAAAGGCAGCCCTGTCTCCAGCTCTGAAAGTAGCAATCATCTCGCGATAGGCTAGTTGTCCCGTATTGGCCATGAATTGACGGGTCATATCAACAATATCAAACTGATAGCCGCGAACGTCTCCACACTGATTCGAGGCTGTCAGCAGCAATCCTATCGCGTCGCGCAACTCACGCATATCGTAACGAACCTTAATTGAGGCGGCAAACGGGGATGCCTTTCTAACGTTCATTGATGGTTTGGCACAGAAAAGAGACTCGCCCGGTCTCCGTTGCCCTTTGTATGAGCCATAGGCACTGTTGAGTATTTTCAGCCAGGCCTCACGTAATTGCGGGGTATCAACACCATACCGACGCACCGCGTACTGCTGTATCCATTCGTCAAGATCAGGACATTGATCGCGCCAGCGTACGTCCCACAGAAAATCCATCACCACGGGGTTGACCTCGATGCTCTCCCAAAACGTCCCCAATGCCACCGGCGGCGTTGAGGAATTCAGTGCGGCATTTAGATTGTCGGCTATGGCATCAAGGCGACCGTGCAGGGCGACATTGCCGCCGTACATAATGATTGTGCCAAAACACCACGGGAAATTATTAAACCCTTTTCTGGATTCCCAGCGACGCCAAAACTCACAGCAGAGATCCTGCACGAGGGTGTTCTCCTTTTTTAATCCGGCCAGAAGTTTGTTTTTGGGATTGCCGCCCCAAGCCTGAATTATCCAGACAGCGTCAGGATTGTGTTCCAGCATGTGCCCCTGCACCTGTTTTGCGACCTCGGTCAAATCCAACCCTGCCGTTCTTCCCCCTTCGTGAAAAAGATCACCCGCAATGACATCGGCCTTCCCGTAGATTTTCTCCATCTCTTCATACCAGACATGGGCAAACCTTCCAAACATCGGGTCATCTGGATGCAACACAAACGGACGGGGAAGACCAACCCAGCTACCCTGCGGAATAACTTTTGCACCTGGATTTTTCTTCGCGAAATTGCCCGGCACCAATCCGACAAAGCCCGGCACCGCCGGATGCATTCCAAGGGAACGCATTCGCGCCAGAATCTTTTTAGCCAGGACGGTTCTCTCCTCAATCCACTGGTCGGTGACAGGCCCACCCCGCCCCTGCAGATTCCCCATCATCCACCAGGCTGTGTAGGCCGGACCGGCGATGAACGCCTTGGCCTCGGCATCACTGTAGTTAAAACGTTTCAGGACATTCATCCACAACGCCTCGGAGCCTATCACCATCAGCGGCATGTCGATACCGCAAAGTGCCATATAATCGATCTCCCGCTCCCAGCGCTCCCAGTTCCACCAGGACATTGTATAGTTGAATGTGCAATAGTTGAAACAACACCCGTGCTTGTAAGGAGACTGCCGGCGGATCGTCTGTTCCGGACGGGGCAAAGAGGCGGGAAGATTCAGCTGATCCCCGCACCATGACACGTGACAGTTGGCAACATGCTTGAGATACCAGTTAAACCCGGATGCCAGCGCGATCGGGCTACTGCCCCGAATGACTATCCTGGCATTTACGCCGGCGATCTCAAAAACATCGCACCCGTCTTGTTTGGCAATCGTCTCCAGAACAAACTCTCGCTGTCGTCCGGGAAGAACACGCCCGATCATTCCGTAAACACCGCCATTCCTCCCTGTTGACACCTCGCGTCCGTTCGATACTTCAGACAACCTTCCAAAACAGGCGGTCACTGTGAACAAAACCAAAAAAAACGCCACAAAAACTCTCTTTATCATTACCATATCCTCATTCCCGCATCATTGAAAACCTGAAACGCCACCCATGAACAGCCATGGACTCTTCGTCGTCTTCCCGGACGCGCATTGTCGCACACTGTACGTCATATTGTCCACCCCATTACGATTTTTTCTCTGCGACTCCAAAATCCGGTAAAAACACGCGCCACACCCGCACAATATGAGCGCCAATTAATTTTATAGATTAAAATTGCTTGCAAATTTCAGCAATTGTAATAAATATGATAGGGAAACAGAGATGAAGAGTGCTTGTTTTACTTTGACTGCGGAACCTTAAATTGAAGAAGAGGAAGAGAGACAAAATGAAGAAGATATTCACAGGCGTTGCGCTTATCGCGCTTATGTTTTCACCTGGAGTGCTGGCGATGTCGGCTCCCAAATTCCCCGCAACACTACTAGTCGTGCCGGCACGCTACACAATAATTCAAGTCGCCAACGACGTCATTGCGCGACGTCCAGCCGTACTCATCGCCTATCAACGCGAAGAAGACACATTGCGAATGCATGTCTGGAACGGTGGCGCGTGGATACCTATAACCCCGGAGGACTACAAAACAACCGCTTTTATGAAGGTTACACCAGCGCGGATAGTGCTCGTCGGTGATGAAGATCTCACACAGCGTCTGTCTGACATGTCTGGCGGTCACCCGCAGATCGAGTCGATAGAGGTAATGAATGTCGAAGGACTGCTGAACAAACTCGGACAAACCTTCGCGTTCTCTGAGGATGAATGGGTTTGGTTTGCGAAACGCTATGGTTGCAATCTCAAAATTCTGAACAGGGAAGAGATCGAGAAAAGCTGGTACGATCAAAAAGGAAGCGAGTTCCGTCAGAAAGAACAACGCGAAAAGAACGCGCTCAAAAACGCCGCCATGCTGAACACCAATGGAGAAAACGCTGAAACAATCCCCGAGGTCACACCGGATGCCCCGCCCAAAGAGCCGACGACGGAGATCAAAACTGATGACAAAACCGGGAATGATGATATTGCAAAAGAGACCGTGAAGGAGATCGCTGATGAAGATAAGGAAAAATAAAAGCCAGGTGAGCGTGTCGATTCTTATTCTCCTGTCCGCCTTGTTTTTCTGCGGTTGCGCAACCAAGCACTCTTCAAGCTTCGGAACCGACAGAAGTGCGCTGGTTATAGTCCGCAGTGGCACAAAGGTTCAAATGTCATGGCAGTCCCGCGTAAACCGGAGCTACACAATTCTCTTCACGGAAAAGAGCGGTAGCCCTGTGGATAAATGGACTCCGCTGACAGGACATATCAATGTACAAGGCACCGGACAAATGATGGAAGCCGACGATTACGTCCCACTCGGACGCGAGCGCAACTACCGTCTGCGCAGTTCGGACAATTGACATATCAACCACATCTGAAGAGACTGTGACGACGAAAGTAACGACTCCCCTTTTCGGACAGGCGACAAAATAGACGGTCCAAGCTTCGGACAATCGACCATAGAAAAGTTCCAGCGTCCGGACAGAAAGCCGACGTGCCCACGCCCAGGATTTGAAGTGGTGCGAGACCAACCAAATTACTGGTTCCGACCTCTAGCCTCCCCCCTTTGAGCATTGCCTCGAACCTGATTCTCGGTCTCTATCTGTAAACCCAAACTCCCATGTACCGAACACTCAGGAGCCTCCCCGATGACACCATAGGTGTAACTGCCCCCGACCGGACACACCGGTGTCGTTCCACCTGGAATAAATTTATTCACTTCGTTTTCATCAACGGCGAAACCGGAATTCACACCAGCCCTCAGTGCCCACTCTTTTTTAGCTCCGTCAATCTGACGAAGGTTATTGATGCAGGCCTTTTCCTGCGAAGCCGTTCTCGCCTTAACAAAAGTCGGGATGGCAATGGCCGCCAACATTCCAACAACAAAAATCAACACAAATATAAACCCCGTAGCAATCAGACAGCCAACACCCCAGTGAATTCCCGTCTTCTGTGCGGGAATGGACTGAACAGGGGTTCGGGACGAAGACTGCGGACGCACAGGAATAGGCGGCGGTGTTTTAAGAGGATACCCACACGACGGACAACTGCTCGCTTCGCTGGACACATCTTTAGCACATTCAGGACAGGTGACCATGGACATTATTCAATCCCTCCCATGTTAATATTTAAAACACGGAATTATATTCCCATCCGAAACGAACAGCAACCTTTATCTCCAAAAATAATGCCAATTGTACGTGTGCTCCGCCGATTCCCCGGATTCTATGGTTGTTGTCCACTTAATTTTTCCAATTCCATTGAAATGATACCACCACCACGGCCATGAGTAACTGTACCACCACCCGGCAGTGTGTTTGTCGGACAGGAAAGAGCTATCCTCAAATGGATTCAACATCTCCTTTTCCCCATTCTGCCCAACGGCATCAACATTGCCAAGAACATAGCGCGTGACCTCAACGGTGACGGGCTCTTTCTTGTAATTCACCAGCGTTATCTTCCCGTCAAGATCGATGCGGGCATACTTACTACCGTCCCACTTGATGGGGGTTCGCTTTGTCTCATTATCAACCTTTTTTACGCTGATATCCACCGCCGTTGTCAGCTCGACATCAACATCCCCGCCAACTGGAGTGTAAGTCATCATTCCCTGGGCGATAATGAGTCCATCTCTCATTATCATGGCCGGCGCAGTTGTGAACGGATTCTCACTTTTGTTTGAAATACGGATCTTGTGCTTCACCTTTAGTCCGTTCTGCATACGAAACAGATCGTTTCGTTGCGAACTCCCAAGATTGCTCATCACCTCCGACGGCGGAGTGACCAGGACGCTCAATGCGTAAATATCCTCATACGCAAGCTCATATTCGGCGATAGGCATGACAAGACGCTCGCCCTTTCGAAGGCTGATGTCCTTAACAGTGAACATGTAGAGATCTTCACTTTTTTTGCCACTCAAAAACTCCGGTCCCAGATTCAGTGGCTCCGTGCCATCCTGATCATAATTGCTCATTCTGCCGGGCATCATCTGCTGTGACATGATACTGTTGGAGAATCCAAATGCGGTTTGGCTGTTAGATCTAAAGTTGGAAGACAACGCCACGATACTCTGTCGGAGTGATATCGGATCAACCGAATCTTTAAACGTGAAAGACGGAACCCCTATAACCAGGTTGGCAGTGACATCGCTTATGTCGGCAAGCTCATTGATAAGCGTGGCTTCGAGCTTGATTGCAACCCGTCCATTGTCGCCAATGGCGATATTGTAACTGGGAATCCAGCGTATACCTTTCTGAAGGTATATCATTCCCACATCAGCCTCCGAACGCGGTTTCCCACGCCACTTAAGATCAAGCGTGAGCAGATTACGAAACTCCTCGTCCAATATTTTGCGTTTCCGGTCACCAACAAAAGTGACATCGAGAATCCTGTCAAACGCAAGTGCCTTCACCCCCTTGTCTGTCTTCAACATCACCACATTCCCCTTTTCAGGAAGACACTCACCCGATGATGCCGGAGCCAGCGACTCAAGTTCCTCGCTTGAACGCGTCGGGATCTCCTCGAT
>CAYTQP010000019.1:0-32443 GCA_964440175.1 uncultured Verrucomicrobiota bacterium | reverse complement strand
GGATAATCAAAAGTGCCGATTTTCTCATAGTTGAAAATCTCGTTTTCTTCCTGTTCTCTAAAAACGCCTCACATGGGACAGGCTCTAAACTACAGGGTCATATCAAAGGCTCCGTCCTGATCCAGGCTCCAGACACCGCATTCTTTTTCGACGATACCACCGACAACAATGGTCTGTGACTTTCTCATTAAAATCTCTCTGCTGACAGCCGCCGGGCGACGACCGCCTTCTATGATCCAGACGGGTGCTTCGATATCTTTTGGCTGTTCAAAAAGGCCGGGCGGAATCTGCTCGGAACCCACAAAGATTGCCGCACGGGGACCACGCGCAAGTCTAAAGACCATTGCCGCCTCCGCCCCACTGGCATATTCAGTTTTCAATGCCGGACTGAAAACCTCCAGCTCAACCCCATCTGCCAGTTGACGGGGAAGAGAGTGCGAGAGCGTTTTTATTGGAACGTCTTGCCTGGCGGCGATCTTGAACAGTTCGGCGTAAACGGGTGAACGATTCCTGTATTCGGGAATCCATATTTCATCAATCCTTACGCTTGCTATCAACTCGGAGAAGGCCCCGACGTGACGACTGTCAACCTGCGTTAAAACAAGCAGGCGTAGCCGATTCACGCCCTCCGAGCGCAGCCATCTTTTCAGATCGCGTGCGGTGTATCGAGAACCGCAGTTGACGAGTACGTCCGTGCCGCGCCTCAGATCCAGCCTCATGCAGGTGCATTCAGCCAGTTGTCGAATATCTGCGTGAGTTGGCTCTCTGTCGGAGGCATAGATAAAAAAGAGGACAAATGCCAGTAATCCGGAAAACGACACGACACGACTCAAAAGTTTACGCGAGGCGAACAGTCGCCAAAGCAGAATGTAATAGATGGGAATAATCCACCACGGCGGAGTTTCCACAAAGAGATGTCCAGCGGGCATCGTAGCCATTGCCTCCGTAACATTAAGCAAAAGGGTGAGGAACAGGCGGTTGGCATGGTTGAATATTTCGGCAAACAATCCTACTGCCGCGCCACTCAAGAGCGACATGCAACCGATACTTACGATCACTCCTGCAAGCGGCACCACAAGAAGGTTGCCAACCAGTGCTATCGGAGAGAAAAGATTGCCGTAGAAGATGACCAGCGGAGCCGAGATAATCCAGGCCGCAACGGTCAGCGCAACCAAAAGGTAAGCGCGTTTGGCGTTAGCTCTTAAGAATAGGATCCAGCGGGACTCTCCCTGCACTCGCCACGGGTCTGATTCTAAAAACCCACCAGTGAGACTGGTGGCAACAGGGAGAATCAGTATAATCCCCGCCACAATCAGGAATGAGAACTGAAATCCAGGGTCCATCACCTCACCGGGGCATACAAGCAGAATCAGAATTGCGGTGACTGCCAAGGCGCAAAGGGCATCGGGCTTTCGCTTCAATGCTGGTGCAGACCAGTAGACGACGGCCATCAGGCAGGCACGCATCGCACTCGCCCGCAAGCCGGTGCTGATCGTATAGAAGACAAGCAGAGGGACAAGAAAAAGGAACCAGCGCGTTCGCGGCAAACCAACGGCACGCAGTAGAAATATAATTATCCCGGCTATCAGCCCCACATGCAACCCAGAGATCGCCAGTATGTGAACTGTGCCAGTCATAGTGAAGCAGTTGTATGTATCTCTATCCAGTTCCTCGCGGTAGCCAAGCAACAATGCTTTGAGGAGTGCCGCCTGCCGTGGGTAGGACTCAATCCCGCGAGTGAGCACAGCGGCGGCGGCACGGCGTGTACGCAGACAGAGCGAGAGAACTCTGCTGGCGTTTCCGCTGGAAACCAGCGTGGAATCTCCTACGGCAACACGAAAAAGAGGGGGTCGCCTTCTCGAAAACACGCCCCCTTCGCTCTGCCGCAAAAGCAACCCGTCCATCTCCAGATAATCTCCGTAACGGACTATTGACGAATTTCGCTTCATTTTAAGACGTACGCGCACCTTCCCCGAAGCCTTATGCCACCCATCGGAGCGCAAAACGCCATCAACCTCCAGCGGGAAATAACAGTTTATCTTCTCGCTTTCGCAGCTACTGTTGTATTGCACTGGTTCATAAGCAACGATGCCGCGCAGTGACAGATGCTCACGGGAATTTTTCATCAGTGAAGATATATTCGCAACCGAACTGTCAGGCAGGGAGAGAGTTGCCACAGTCCAAGCCAGCAGAAAAATTGCCATGTATATGATGGGCGACGAGAAACGGTACTTCCTCGCAATCCAGGCAACCGTCAAAACCGCTGCTGAGAGGTATATTCCCCACAGCGGAGTTAACGGATGCCACTGGGCTGTCGCCGTTCCCGAAATGAATAAAAGCGCAAGACCGACCAACGGTCTCTCTTTTCTAAAAACCGACCCCGTCGCCAATGCATCAATTGTTCTGTTCACTTCCACCAATCTGGTTTATCCGTAAAATAACCTCGTTTGCATTGTACACAGAACAGCTTGAATAATGAAAGAAAAATTGATGCTAATTGATGTTTACAAATCTGCATATTTATGTATAGTTCTGTCACGTTGACAAGCGTCTTATTGAGTAAAGTTAGTTTTTATGGAAGAGTCACAGGTAAAGTATGGTTAGATGGATCACATTCAAAAAAAAGCAGCCGCAAAACGAGAAAGAGGCTGTGAGCGCAACAGTTTCTCAGAAAAGTAAACCAGATAAAGGGTCGGTCAAGCGGAAGCCAGGTGTCTCTAAACCGAGAACCCGGCAAAAGACCGAAGGTGGGAAAGAAGCGACGAGAAAAATGACAGTGGAACACAAACCGGTGGAGCGTAAACCGATGGAACGTAAGCCGGTGACTCATAAAAAAGAGGATCATGAAACGGCAAGGAAGGCAGATGCCAATAAAAACTGGTCTCTCGATAATTTCAAGATCAAGCCACAAGATGGCAAAACCCGTTTCCACGATCTTGATCTCCCCCTGGAGCTTATGCACGCTGTTGCGGATTTAAAATTCGAATACTGCATGCCGATTCAGGCGGAGATTCTGCCATCTATTCTAAATGGCAAAAACGCCGCCGGGCAGGCGCAGACAGGCACCGGCAAAACAGCCGCATTTCTTTTGGGTATCTTCACCCGGATGTTGCGGAATCCGCTGGAGAAGAAACCACGTAACGGCACGCCGCGTGCGCTCATTGTGGTTCCTACCCGCGAGCTTGTGGTGCAGATCAAAAGAGATGCGGATGCGCTCACCAAGTACACGCCGTTCACAACCATGGCGGTGTATGGCGGACTTAACTACGCCAAGCAGGAGGCGCAACTACGTGATAAGCGCATCGACCTTGTGGCGGCCACTCCGGGGCGGCTTATCGACTATCTCAGAAAACGCAGTATTCATCTTTCACATGTTGAATATCTTGTTCTTGACGAAGCGGACCGCATGCTCGACATGGGTTTCATTCCTGATGTTCGACGCATTGTGCAGGCGACACCGCCAAAAGGAAAACGTCAAACAATGCTCTTTAGTGCCACACTTGATGAAAAGGTTATAAACCTCTCGAAGTCATGGATGGATGATCCTGTCCACATCGAGATAGAACCCGAGCATATTGCGGCGGAGAGTGTGGATCAAAAGGTTTATATAATAACCGCGAAGAAGAAATACGCGCTACTCTACAATATCTTAAAGCAAGAGAAGCCCAAGCGGGCCATAATATTTGCCAACCGTCGCGATGGTGTCCGGCGGGTAACACGCAAACTTAGAGCTCACGGATTCAAGTGCAACATGCTCTCTGGTGAAATTCCTCAGAACAGACGCATGCGCACTCTTGACGACTTCCGCGCAGGCAAATTCAACATTATGATCGCCACTGATGTTGCTGGACGAGGACTTCATATTGACGGCGTTTCGCACATTATAAACTACAACATTCCGCATGATGCGGAAGACTATATTCATCGTATCGGACGCACTGGCAGAGCTGGATGCGAAGGCATCTCGATAACATTCGCCTGCGAGGAGGAGTCTTTCTATCTTCCCGCCATCGAGGAGCTTCTCGGACAGGATCTCTCCTGCATTCAGCCAGAAGATGAATGGCTTTCAGCTCCGCCAAAGGTTGCCGTCCGATCTCCCCGTAAAAAGCATTCTGGCAGCGGTTCGGGAAGAGGTCGGGCTCGCGACCGCAGAAGACGATAGATTTCATTATTTAGTTTTTGGAACATTAAAATTACGACGGCATGGATACCCATAAGTTTAAATGTCAGTTTTGTGGCGGCAAGATACGCAGTGATCTTGACATGTGCGGTGACACCATCGAATGTCCACACTGCGAGAACTCGATTTCTATTCCTATGCCCGGTGTGAAAGCAGGCATCGTTATCGCCGACTTCAAGGTTTTAAAACGACTGGGGGTCGGAGGGATGGGAGAAGTCTGGCTTGCTGAAGACACCACCAGGGGTCGCAAAGTCGCCCTCAAGATACTCTCCCCCGCTCTCACACGTAACGATCTATTTGTGCAGAGATTTCACAGGGAAGTGAGGATGGCCGCGAAGATGAGTCATCCCAACATTGTCACCGCTTTCGACGCGGGAGTGGATAGTAATTTCCACTATCTGGCAACAAACTATATCGACGGTCAAAATCTGGAAGAGGTTTTACGGAAAGAGGGAAGATTAACCGAAAGCGAGGCACTCTCCATCATTTTTTCCATTACCGAGGCACTGATGTACGCCATGAACAAGCATAACATCATGCACAGAGACATTAAACCCGGCAACATCATGATTGATACTGACGGCATAGCACTTCTCATGGATTTGGGTGTCTCTAAATATATGGATTCACAGGAAGACAGCCTGACAACTGTCGGTCAGTTTGTTGGAACCCCTTATTACATGAGTCCCGAGCAGGCACGCACAGAAGCCGGCATCGATTTTCGAAGCGACATCTATTCGCTGGGATGCAGCCTCTACCATATGCTTGCGGGAACCGTTCCTTTTCGCGCAAACAGTCATGTCGAGATTCTCAACAAACATATTCAGGAACAAGCGCAACCTGTCCAGAAATTCAATCCGAAAATATCAGATGCCTGCGCCGCTCTTCTTGAGATAATGATCTCCAAGGAGAAGAGTGACCGCCAAGGGAGCTGGGCGGAGGTTGCACGCGACATAAATCTTGTGCTGGCGGGGCAATTCCCACTTACCCCATGCTCGGAAGTCTCGCTCTTCGCCAAACATCAACAGGAGTCAAGAGCTTCCCGGGAATCCAGCACAACAATGTTTGAAAAAAAATGTGTCTCTCCTTTGCGGAGGAGGAGCAAAACCAATTTTGATCATATAATAATGTATATCCTCATGGTCATCATCTTTGCCACACTGACAATTATCTGTATTATGCTCAGCCGGTAAACCGTTATTCTCATATTTTTATTCTTTTATTATTTATCGGAAATGCTACAATTGACGGATATGTTCGAATTTTTTACGGATATTCGTACTGGGCGCGGTTAAGCACTTTTCCCTTGTTTGTCAGTTACATAAAAAACATGTTATGAACGATATTGAAAAACCATACAGACTGAAAATATACACACCCCGACAACTCAGTAAGATTGAGCAAGTGCAAGCACTGCCTGAGGATTTGCAATTTTCGATGAAGGTGGTTTCAATGGTTCTTCCTTTCAGGGTGAACAATTATGTCATAGAAAAGCTGATAGACTGGGATAATATTCCCGATGACCCGATTTTTAAGATGACATTCCCGCAGAGGGATATGATCGGAAGTGACTCTTTCTCTCAAATGGCAGATTTGGTCAAGGCTGAAGCAACAGACGAAGATATCCGGACGCTGGCGGTTAAGCTGAGGAGAAAACTCAATCCACATCCTGCCGGACAGATGGATCTCAATGTTGTCAAGATCGACAATTCTGATCTCAAAGGTATACAGCACAAATATCACGAAACACTCTTATTCTTCCCTCGCCGCGGACAGGTCTGTCATTCTTTCTGCACTTTCTGCTTTCGGTGGGCTCAGTTTGTCGGCGATGAAAAGCTGAAAATCGCCACCGAAGAATCGAAAGAGCTTTTCGCTTATCTCCGACAGCACAAGGAGGTCACAGACCTGTTAATTACCGGTGGAGACCCGATGGTCATGAGCGCGAAACTGCTACGCAACTACATCGAGCCGATCTCTGCTCCCGCGCTGGATCATGTGCAAAATATCCGCATTGGCACAAAAGCCCTCACATTCTGGCCGCAACGATTTGTGACAGACTCCGACAGCGGCGAAATATTGAAATTGTTCGTGGAGATGATTGAGCGCGGCAAGCATATCGCTATTATGGCCCACTTCAACCACTGGCGCGAAATGGAGACACCGATATGCCGCGAAGCCATTCGTCGAATTCGTGGCACGGGAGCAGAGATACGATGTCAGGGTCCGCTGGTCGCGCACATCAACGATGATCCTGAGGTATGGAACCGCATGTGGAAAAAACAGGTCGAACTCGGAATGATCCCTTATTATATGTTTATTGAACGCAATACTGGCGCACACACCTATTTTGAGGTTCCGCTCTATCAAGCACTGGAGATATACCGCCAAGCTATAAAGGCTGTCTCGGGACTGGCGCGTACAGTTCGCGGTCCCTCGATGAGTTGCGGTCCGGGCAAGATTGAGATCCAGGGTATTGCGGAAGTAAACGGGGAGAAAGTGTTCGTTCTTCGTTTTATTCAGGCGCGAAATCCCGACTGGGTTAATCGTCCGTTCTTTGCGGAGTACAGCGAAGATGCCAAATGGATAAACCATCTCAAACCGGCATTCGGGAAAGATGAGTTTTTCTTCGAAGACGAGTACCGAAAAATTTCCGAATCGTCCTTATGATGAGCATGGTGACGAGCAGACGCACGATTTCGAATTATCCCGAATTCGTCAGTTGAGTCCGGGATGATGCGTACTTTTCAACCACCCGAGCTTACTGACTGCAAAAGGTCGACAACGTAATCCATCAGGAAAAAGCGTGCCAGCAGGAATATCGCCGCCGCCATTAATGCCGCAATGGGCACCGTCACTATCCATGACGTGAATATTCCTTTCACAACATTCTTGTTCACCGCGCCCAGCCCGCGTGCAAGCGCCACACCGAGAATCGCCCCCACTAGAGTATGGGTTGTTGAAACAGGAAGCTTCATACGGCTACAAAGCAAAACCGTGCTCATCGCGGCAATATTCGCCGCCAGCCCGCGCGACGGAGTAATCTCGGTAATCTTTGTGCCAACTGTCCCCATAACACGGTATCCGAACATGGCCAGCCCGATCACGATTCCTGAACCGCCCAGCATCAGCACCCATATCGGCACCGCAACCTTCATCTGAACACTTCCGCTACGAAAGATGTCCACAACGGCGGCCAGGGGCCCCACAGCATTGGCGACATCATTAGCTCCATGAGCAAAGGCAACCGTGCAAGATGCAATGAAAACCAATGGGCGAAAACTACGCTCAACAAGTTTCAGTTGATTCGGCAACGGCAAATTATCCCCAGCCTTTAATATCCGCATCAAGTAGGTCTTGCTGACAAATGCCGCCAGCAACCCGCTGGCAACTGCAATGACAATCGCCATTCGCCCATCAAGCCAGAAGAGCGCATCCGTGGCGAGAATATGCTTAAGTCCCTTAAAAACAATAGCCATGACCACTACAAAAAAGGTTATAAAGCTGAACCACGGCGCATATTTCACCGCCGCTTTTACAGGTTTATATTTACGTAGAATGAGCGTGCTGATCAACCTGAACAAAATGTATCCAAGAACACCGCCAAGAACGGGTGAGATAAACCAGCTCGCGACTATCTGTGACATTTTTCCCCAACTCACAACGCTCCAGCCTGCGGCGACAATTCCGAAACCGGTCACCGCGCCAACAATTGAATGCGTTGTCGATACCGGCATGCCCAGGAATGTGGCAAGATGCAACCAGATGGCGGCGGCCAACAGCGCGGATATCATTCCCAGTGCCAGCAGTGCTGCGCCCTGAATCTCACTCGACCCCGAAAGCTGCACAAGCGCAGCAGGATCGATTATTCCTTTTCGAACGGTATCTGTTACGTGAGCGCCAACCAACACTGCCCCGGCAAATTCACATATTCCCGCAGCGATAATTGCCTGCCGAATAGTACAGGATTTAGAACCCACACCAGCTGCCATCGAATTGGCCACATCATTCGCGCCTATGTTCCAGGCCATGTATAATCCCAGCATGGCGGTTAAAAGAAGTACAATAGTAATCATGGTCAATAGTAAGTTTGCATTCTGCCTGCGCGACCTATTTAACGATCATCATTCGTAAAACATCACCGGTATTCTCAGTTGCATTTGCTATTCCGCTCAGCGCCATGAGAATTTTATCGTAGAAATAAACCGTGATCGGATCCATGTCCGCTTCGTTTTCATATATGTTTATACTCAGCTCGCGCTGCATACGGTCAGCCTTCCATTCTCCTTCGCACAACCCGCTTATACGTTGCAGTACCTGTTCAGCCTCGGCACCACCGAACGATGTCTCCGCCAGGTTTTGCATCTCCTTAGCCGCTCCCATAAGCGTCTCACTCAGTGAGACAACATGACCGGCAAACTTCAAAAACTTTCCCGCCAATTCAGGACGAATAACGGTACGACGTATTATCATAATAACCGCAAGATCCTCAACCATATCCGCAATCTCATCCTGTTTACTTAAGTACATCTCAATATCACCGTGTGACACTGGCAAAAAATAACGATGCGGCAGATTTTCCCTTATTTGATGCTTTATCTTGTCCGCCTCGTACTCCAGTTTCGATATCTGGTCCTGCAATTGACGCACCTTTTCATATTCGCCATCAATTACCGCCCTCATCAGAGGAATGACCAGTCGGACACACTCGCACACTTTCTCCGTATGCCGCAACATCCCCGTAAAGGGCGACGCTCCAAACACCTCTCCAATCAAACTCATATGACTTTCCCTTTTTAAGCGGTTTTCACAGCTATGGATCACTTGGCGAGTTTAAAGTTTATACCTTCGTCGTCTTTCAGGCAAGCTTTTTATTCCGACAGTTCAACCGAGCGATTCCTGGCGGCTCTAAGAGCATTGGTAATTATGGTGTCCATCCCGCCGGCATCCATACATTCAATCGCGGCCGCCGTTGTTCCCCCTTTCGATGTGACACTTGCACGCAGGTCGGATGCGGCGGAATCGGTCTCAATCATCAAGCGCACCGCGCCCTCAACCGTTGAGCAAGTCAGCAGTCGCGCAACCTCCGGTGAAAGCCCCATATCCACGCCAGCCCTGATCATATTCTCCATAAGGTAGAACACATACGCCGGTCCACTGCCGCTCACGGCTGTAAGCGCGTCCATATCCTCTTCTTCAATACGCACGGTCTTTCCAACCGCACCAAACAGCAACTCCGCAATATTCATATCATCATCGGTCGCATTTTCCCCTCTGCAGAGCGCGGACATCCCCAGCCCTATCAAGGCTGGTGTGTTCGGCATCACACGCACCAGACGCTGTTTCGCGGGTAGCATCGCCTGCAATCGCTTCGTCTGGAGTCCAGCGGCAATGCTTATAACCAAACAGTCTGCGTTCAGGAAGTCTTCAAGCTCGGCAAGCACTTCGGATATTACCTGCGGTTTTACCGCCAATACGCAGACATTGGCTCTTTCAACAGCCACAGCGTTGTCACCACTCGTCAGGACACCAAATTTTTCAGCGAAATATTCAAGCCGTTCCTCGTTAATGTCTGAGACACACACCTGCCGTGCGGGGACAGTCCCGCTCTCTACAATACCGTTAACCAGTGCCTCAGCCATATTACCGGCACCTATAAGGGTTATTCTGATCTCATTTATTCTGTCGGCTTCCACGGTGAACCTCTCTTCCCGAACAATGCTGTTCCAATTCTTATCCAGGTTGCCCCCTCTTCAATCGCGATCTCAAAATCATTCGACATGCCCATTGAAAGATCCTGCAACCTTATTCCTGTCTGCTCTTCACATTTGTCACGAAGGATGCGTAGTGCTCTGAAATACTTTCGAACCTTCTCTGCGTCATTCGCAAACGGCGGGATTGTCATAAGTCCAACCGGTTCGACATGCGGCAACCCGTCCGCCCGCTCGACCACACTGACGACCTCCTCCGGCATCATTCCGAACTTACTACCTTCGCCCGCCACGTTGACTTCCAGCAAAATCGGCATAACCTTTCCGCAGGCGGCACAGGCGTTTTCGAGCGCGTCCATCACCCGTTCCGAGTCTACGGAATGCGCCATATCGAAAATGCGTGCCGCGTGCCTGGCTTTATTTGTCTGAAGATGACCAATCAGATGCCACTGCAAAAATCCGGGACAACGCGGTATTTTCGCCATGGCCTCCTGTATGCGGTTCTCCCCGAACACGTTCAGACCGCAATCTGTCGCCGCCGCAATCACATCCGGGGAGCGCGTCTTTGAAACCGGCAGCAGGTGAACCTCCGACCGCTCACGTCCAGCCCGGTCGCACGCATTCTGAATACGGTCCTCGAGAACATTCAACCTTTCATATAAACTATCTTTCTGCATCAAAACCTCTTCATTAGGGTGTCAATCAATTCAGTGACAACTATATATCCGGTGAGTTTAATTGAACATCCTTTTCTCATCAAGTCACAACCATATTTATTAACGCAGTGTTATTCGGTGTGTTTTTTCCTTGTTATAAAAACATTTGAACACTACTTTCAGGCGTATTGACAAGAAAGTGCAGGCGCGGAGAAACAGATGACCATCTTGATGGTGAGAATATTTACGGTGTTGCTACAAATACTTGCCGGCGTGTTTTCGTTGCGATTATTTCGAATTACGAGAAGCAAACGGGTATGGATATTTATTTCGACCGCCGTTTTTATGATGGCAATACAGCGCTCATTCTCTTTCTACATCATGCTAAACACCAAAACGATTGATACCCCTTATCAGTTTGGTGAATACATTACTTTCTACATAGCGATTCTCATGCTTTTCGGTATCGCCGGGCTGTATCCTCTCTTCAACAGTCTTAACAAAAGCAATCACAAGATGGAAGAGAGCGAAAACAAGTATCGCACACTTCTCGAAAATCTTCCCCAGTGCATATTCCTGAAACACCCGGATCTGACCTATATGTCCTCAAATAACAATTTCGCACGCGATGTTGGCATTAACCCTTCAGAGGTTCAGGGGAAGACAGATTTCGACTTCTTCTCGCGCGATGTCGCGGAACGGATCAGGGAAAACGATTTGGAAGTGTTCGCTCATGGAGTTATGGTTGATAGTGAACTCGAATTTATGAAAGACGGAGAGACTTGCTTTATCCACACCACCAAAATCCCCCTCAAAAACTCCGATGACGAAATAACAGGGCTTCTGGTTGTTTATTGTGACATAACAGATCAGAAAAAATCACAGGCGGAACATGAAAAACTTCAGGAACAGATGCACCAAGCGCAAAAACTTGATGGTCTTGGCGTGCTGGCGGGAAGCATTGCGCACGACTTTAACAATTTGCTCACGGGGGTCCTTGGTAACACCTATCTGGCCGTCAAGGATCTACCAGAAAGCTCTCCCGTTCGCGAAAGTATTATTGAGATCGAAAATGCGGCAAATCGAGCCGCCGAACTTACGAATCAGATGCTTGTGTACTCGGGACGCGCGCAGTACATGCTTAAACCGGTGAACCTTGGTGTCACCATGCGTGACCTGCGCGATTTGATTAACGCATCGATCTCAGAGAAGATAGAGATTGAGTTCGATATCTCCCCCAACATTCCAAGCGTCAATGCCGATCCATCCCAAATTCGGCAGATCATTCTCAACCTCACAACAAACGCAGCAGAGGCAATCGGGGAAAACAAAGGAATAATCCGTATAGCAGTCGGCAGGAAGAAATGCGTAAAAAGCTACCTCCAACAATCACTGATCAATATAAAACATCTTGAAGAGGGTGAATACATCTATATTCAGGTCGCTGACACGGGTTGCGGCTTCAATCAGGAAGACACCATGAAACTGTTCGAGCCATTCCATTCCACCAAATTCGGCGGAAGAGGACTGGGACTCGCGGCTGTTCTTGGAATTGCACGCATGCACAAAGCCGGCATCATTGTGTCCAGCAAAGCCAATGAAGGTAGCACTTTCACAATTCTCCTGCGGGAAAGTGAGGAATTGAATGAGACAAATAAGTCTATACCGCACCGGACAAGAGACCTGAGTGAACTGAAAGGCAATGGCACTATTCTGCTTGTCGATGACGAACGAATTGTGCGTCAGGTCGCCGAACGCCTCATCGGGATGGCCGGGTTTACGGTTATGAGCGCATCCAACGGGCTGGAAGCTATTGGGCTGTATCAAAGATACGCAGGCAAAATAGACTGTGTTTTATTGGATATGACAATGCCGCTGATGACAGGAGAAGAGGTTCTACGCGAATTGCGGGAGCTAGATAAAGACGTGAAGATAATTCTCTCCAGTGGATACAACGAGGCAGACGTAAAGGCTCATCTTAAAGTGGACAAGCCGGTGGGCTTCCTTCAAAAACCGTACAGCTACAGAAAGCTTGGCACCGCCCTCCATGATATGATCAACGCAGATTAAACTGACGGAAAACGCATGAACATTTTACTTCCAAGAATATTCACGGTGATACTGCAAATTTTCGCAGCGGTGCTGGCTCTGCATCTCTCCCGCGTCTCTAAGAACAGGCGCATCTGGATTTTTATCTCCGTTACTGTCTTTCTTGTGGCCATTCAGCGCCTCTTTTCGCTCTTCTCTCTCACATACACCACTGCCAACGCAGATGTCTACCGCCAATACAGCGAGTACGCCGTTTTTTACATCTCAATACTCGTCCTCTTCTGTCTCGGAGGACTCTATCCTCTCTTTAACGCCCTCAACAAAAGTAAGCGTTGCATTAAAGAGAACGAAAGCAAATATCAGGCACTGTTCACAAATCTTCCCCAGTGCATCTTTCCCGAAAAATCCGCCTTTGCCTACGCAAACACCACTGCCAGTTTGCCATCGAAAATTGATGCGCGAAAAACAGCAACTGGCGACATCACCCATTCTCGCCACAAAAATAAAGAAAACAAGTCATCAAAAAACGAATCGACAAGGGTAGCCTGTTTCACTGCTCTGGCCGGTGAAATTGCTCGCAATTTCAATAACCTCTTCACAACCATGCTTGGCAACGCCTATCTTGCCCGGAAAAACCTGCCAGCAGAATCCGATGTTCTCGCTAATCTCGCCGAGATCGAATACGCTGCGAAACGAGCTGGCGAACTGAGCCACCGAATACTGGAGGAGACTAAACACGCACAGCCCGGAATCCGACCGCTGAATCTCGCAATTCAAATCAACGACCTGCGCAACCTGCTTGACCCCAAAACACCCGATAAAATAGAGATAGATTTCGACCTATCCAAAAACACCCCCTATGTCAAAGCCAACCCCGCGCAAATTAAGGAACTTATACTTGACCTCATAAATAACGCCATTGAGATAATAGGAGAACGCCATGGAAATATTCGCATAAGAACCAATATAAAGGCTTTCAGCAATGACTATCTTCAGCAATCTCTGGTCAATGCAGACAAGCTAGATGAAGGCGAATACGTCTATTTTCAAATAATAACGACTTGTGATTTCGGTCCACAGGAAAACACCGGACAAAATGATATTTCCCACTCCGCCAAACTTGAAAATCGTGCGCTGGGAATGAGTCACGTCCTCGAAACTGTGCGTGAACACAACGGAGGCATAGTCATATCCAGTGGTGAAAACAGCGGTAACAACAGCTACACCGTGCTACTGCCAAAATGCGATGAAACTCCCCCCTTGGTCATATTGTCCGACCCCACTCAGGAAAAAATTGAAACAAAAGGCGGCAAAACTGTTCTGGTTGTGGATGATTCGATGGTTGTGATAAAAATTGCGCAACGCCTGCTCGAAATGGGCGGCTTTAGAATTTTAACCGCATCAAACGGTCTTCAAGCCGTCGGACTGTATCAGAGATACTCCGATAAAATAGATTGCGTCCTCCTGGATATGACAATGAAAGGAATGACGGCGAAGGAGATATTTTTTGAATTAAAAGAACTCAACCCCAACGTAAAAGTTGTTTTCTCATGCGGATGCGACCAGCTATGCGAGAAACCCGACTTCGCCACAGAACATCTGAAAGATCTCATCCAAAAGCCATACAACTACAACAACCTCAACACAACCCTCCGCAAGGCTATTCTTGTGAAGTGAGGTAGTGGCGCGGAATTCCAGGATGAATGCCGGTGATAATTTCATACGGAATTGTTCGGCAGTATCTCGCCAGCTCACTGGCCCAAACCATTTCGCCACCCTGCTCTCCAATCATGACCACCTCATCGCCCCGCTCAACATCTGAATTGGCACCTAAATCAATGCATATCCAGTTCATTGTCACGCGCCCGACAACCGGATACCGTTGCCCACGGATCAGAACATAACCCCGGTTGCTTAACGTCCGCAAATAACCGTCGGCATAACCAAGCGAAATTATGGCAATACTGGTATCTGTTTCGGTAACGTATGTGCCGTAATAGCTGACAGAAAAACCAGACGGCACATTCCGCACCTGCATAACAGAGGTTTTCCACTGTAAAATAGGACGTGTTTTAAAACGCCCTTCCGTCCCGGACGCACCATAACCGTACATAACTATTCCCAGCCTGACCGCATCAAAATCCCACTGCGGCATATAGAGACACGCCCTGCTGCTGGATATGTGCTTCATAACACTCCGCCCGATGAGACTTTCGACGATATCCGCCGCTTTGCGAAAGTGACGCACCTGCTTCTCTGCCGCCTCTGGATGATCCGGCTCCACCATCGAGAAATGACTGCATATTCCACTGATTTCCAAACCATTTTCCGCCGCCAGTAACCCCGC
Organism: uncultured Verrucomicrobiota bacterium; assembly: GCA_964440175.1. Lineage (GTDB taxonomy): Bacteria > Verrucomicrobiota > Kiritimatiellia > CAYTQP01 > CAYTQP01 > CAYTQP01. Next base: position 17,503 of record CAYTQP010000019.1, on the reverse strand, counting down.
CGCTCCGGCAAAAGATGAAACTGGTATTCCTAAACGTCCCATTCCTGTGTCGACCTTAACGTGAACCCGCAACCTTCTGTTCAACCCCGCAGCAACACGGGCAAGTGAACGACCATGCTCCGCGCTGACAACAATCGGAGTGATTCTCTTTTCCAGCAACACAGGCACATCGTCTGGCTCAACAACGCCGAGTACAAGTATATCGCTTTCAGGCACAGCATCCCTCACCTCCAAAGCCTCGTGCAGATATGCAACCGAAAACCAGTCAACACCCTCCCGCGCCGCAGCCGTAACCAAAGGAACAACCCCGTGCCCATATCCACAGGCCTTGACAACAAATATCAGCGATGTGCCCTCAGTGAGCGCGGCACGCACATTGCGGACATTCTCCCTCAGCCTTTCTAAGTCTATCTCTACAAACGATCTCTTCACAGTTATTATATCACCTCAAATTTCAACCCGTACAGACTTGTCACGCAAAAAAGCGGCACAAGCTCTCTCAAGCCGGTCGTTTATGGCCCGGCCCAAACACTCATCGGGAACACGTTCCACTAGAATCATATCCAAATTCGCTTTGTCCAGTTGGCGCAAGGCGGTGAAAAGATTCGCCGCCGCCTCGCGCAAGTCTCCGTCAGCAGAGAGCACCTCCACTGCGGCATATCTCCGCGACTCTGAAACCCCTCGAAAACTCAATATGCCAACCCTTCCGTCATCCCCCTCATAGCCGTCACAGAAAGCCACCGGTGTATGCGGGGCATAATGTTTTTTCAGCATCCCCGGAGCATTCGGCGCAGAATCATTAGATGACGCGCATTCTATCGGCCCGACAATCTCTTCAATCTCTTCACGGGAATAGCCCCCATGCCTCAGCAATATCGGATGAGAACCCGTAAATGAAATTATAGTTGATTCTATTCCCACCCCGCAACGCCCACCGTCCAAGATCATATCCACACTGTCACCAAGCTGTTCTCGCACATGATTCGCCGTCGTCGGGCTGAGCTTGCCGAACAAATTCGCACTGGGTGCCGCCACCGGGGTTCCCGCCAAACGGATCAGCTCCAGCGCAATCGGATGCGATGGCCAGCGCACCGCAACACTGTCAAGCCCTGCGGTCACAATGTCGGGGACAACCTCCTTTTTGGGGAAGACCATCGTCAGCGGTCCAGGCCAAAAGCGAGCGATCATCTCGTCAAGACCAGCAGGAACCCGCCGCACAAGATGACGCAACTCGTTTAATGTCGCAACATGCACAATCAATGGATCAAAATGCGGACGCTGCTTCACCTCAAAGATGCGTGCAATGGCATCCGAATTGAAAACGTCGGCACCCAGACCATACACCGTCTCTGTGGGAAACGCTACCAGCCTGCCGGCTCTTATCTCCTTTGCCGCACGAACTATCTCTGATCTCTCTTTCATATACCCTTAAACTTTTTTACATCGAATCTTGCGTATTAAACGAATTCGGCATAAACTTCTCAAATTTCTATTATAGAAAACAGAATATTGTAAAACATCCAGGAGGATAATTAAACCTCTCAAAACAAATATCTTTAGTGAGACTGTATGGACGATAATATATATAACGAAAATATACATTCTGACGATTTATTCAGAGATAACGTTCTTGAACAGAATCAGTCGAAGATCAAAAAAACATCCAAACCCGGCGAGGAATCGCTCGAAGACGATATCTACGGGTTGCATCAGTCTAACCCCCGGAATAACAAGAAACCGCCAGACGATTCCTCCCGGTCAAACCACCCCAAAAGTACTCTCCTGCGAATATGGATGCTCATCGCCGGGCTACTGACCATTATAATTGCGTTGCACCTTTTCCTTACGAAACGTAGCGAAAACACAATAGTCAACAATGATAAAACTGAAACAACAATAACTGTGGGGTGCAAATTATGCCCAGCTCTCTCCCTTTTCACTCTAGCGGAGAAACAGGGATACTTCAAAGACGAGGGATTAAATTTGGAAATAGTGTACTTCGAGACAGACCGCGAACTCCTACGCCAATTCCGAAGAGCCAATTTCGATGTCGCCATTCTTAACCTCCTTCCGTTCCTCGCCGAAAACCTGCAGGGAAACGATATTGTAATGAGTGCATCGTTTGGTAAAATCAACAATATGAGCTGCATCATAAACAGCGCAAAAATAAGTGACTGGTTTGCCGATTCATACTATCCGGCAAGAGACAGAAATCAAGATATGACCATCTCGCTGGAACGCTACTCCGCCGCCCACCTACTCTTCAGTAAACTGCGCAAATTACATTATATACACGATCTCGATGTTCAATATTTAACAACAATCTCTCAGGTGCAGGAATCTGCGCTCAGCAACAAAATCCTAGCGGCGGTACTCCCGCACCGAATAGCGTTGGAGGTAATGTCGAAAAACACTAAATTCACTCTATTCAACAATCTGGAAGAAGAGATTCGCAAAACAACAAAGCAGTATGGTGTCGTCTGCCACAAATCAAACTTCCCGATAGAAAAGCAAACCGCTATTATACGAGCACTGATAAGCGCTGAAAAATATGCTGAAACCCATCAGGATGAGACACTTGCATCCATGGTGGACAAGATTGATCTCACCCCGCAGATGCGCGACGAACTAAGCTCAAATATTGTGAGCTACGGACTTTATTACGATATCAGAAACAGTCGTTGTCTGAAAAACCGGGTGCAATGGCTGAAAGAAGTCCCCGGCGTTATTCACTGGAAGATCAAAAATAACATACTGAAATATCCTGAAGATGAGAATGAGTTCTATGACAGAATTTGCGACAACACCGCATTAAATCAGGTCTTGAGCAAATAAAGAGACCTTAAACTACGGCTTCACGGTATAATCCGTCTCTTTCTCCAGCGAACCAAGAATGTCTCCCAGATTAATTGCCACCCCAACTCTGTACACTCCTTCTTTCTGAAGTGCTTTCGGTCGACAGCAGTGCCAGTCCGATGTGTGCCTGACATCGAAAATAACCGACTCCCCCCAATTCACCCTCTCGTCCTCTTGTGTCTTGCCGCTACCGTCTTTCACATACACAACCATCTTCCTGTCCATCCCCTTGACGGGAATAAGCATCCAGTCCCCCAGAAAAACACCAGCGTAAACATTGCGCCACCTCGCCACGACATTCATTCGCGGTTCACCGAAAAGATGAACCGCCTTTATCTCGTCAGAAACAGAAGTTAAAGCATCTGTCAGTTCGCGACCAATCATAAACTTTGCAGCCTGACCGCCTTTTTCAATCATAACATCCGCCGTCACATAAAGAACATCGGGACGACGAACGCCAAAAATAAAGGTGATATCCGCTTTAACCAGAACCTCTCCAAAATGCGACTTAACCTCAATATTCTTGAACTCAACTGTGCGATCATCCTCACGCCGCGATTTTCGCCCACGAACCGTCGCGCCGTTTGTGTATATCGACATGCCCTGACTGTATATGAACGCATTCAGCTCAGGCAGCTTCTCAGACGATTCTCGATCAAATGCTAGATAGACAACATTGTTGCTGGCGGGACCATACTGCAGACCAATAAACACGCTTTCCTGCGGGTGGGTTAATTTGAGCGCGGGGAAATTTGATGCAACCAGCCCGCCCGGACTGGCAAACGAATCGCCGTGAAACAGTGGCTTGTCGCTATCGGATACGTCCTCCAGCACCGGATCCGATATCTCATCATTTTCCCGTACGACCAATGCCTGCAATTCATCTGAACCTGCCGCTCCGCGAAACTCTTCCTCCAGCTCCCGCGTACTCAACTGCCGATCCTCATCCGATACAGTTTCCCGGTCAATATACTCCCTGTCTTCCGCGCATAGACTGGATTTCCTGATTTTTATTTTTTCCCCGTCAGTGCGGGAAAGCACCACATACCCATCCGCCTCCTCAACAAACTCCGCCTCGACCGCAGTTCCGCTGACACTTGTCCACGTCCTGATGGCGGCAAAGCCCGGCGCAAGCAATATCAGGCTCAAGAGTCCGCAAAAACACAACATTCTCTTCTGTCTCATCATCATATAACACCCTTCTCCTCATCCTCCTGCCTGACAAAATCATCACACACATCAGTGGCTGCCACCTCTTTTCTGTGCAGATCACACCACTGCGTAAACGGATTGACAACGTAATGGCTGCAATATCGGCACAGAACTCCCCTCTCATCCTCTCTGAACACCTTATCTGCCCCGGCAAGTTCCGCCTTGTCAAACACCTCGAAACACTCATCGCACTTAAATGGAATATCCTCTTCAGATTCAAAAATATGCCCGCAACCAGCGCATGAAAAAGTCTCTCCGAGCTTCTTCAACCCCTCGTATACAGGTTTACGAATAAGCAACGACTCAGAACCGCAAGCACCGCATTCAATCTCCACTCCACTTTTTTTAACTTGTAATCCTCTTGCATTCACATCCATCATGCAATCAGTTTATCAATCCTGCCCGACACTTAAAAGTATAAAATATCGAAAATCATAAAAACGAATTGAATGGATATTATTATTTAAGAAAAAGAACCTTTCCTGTAATATGTGTTCCCAGATGACATTAATGGATAAACAACGGACTGAATTATGAAGATTAGCAACTGGGGAAATTATCCTGTGGTGGAGGGAAAATCACACCGCATTGCAAGTAGCGTGCAACTACCGCCGCTATTGAAGGATAAGGAGAATATGATAGCTCGGGGACTGGGTCGTTGCTACGGCGACTCTTCGCTCGCTCCATTCATGCTGAATATGCGTCCGTGCAGGAAGATTACCGCTTTTAATAAAAAGACTGGAGCCATCACCTGTCAGGCCGGAGTCAGCCTGGAGGAATTGCTCAACCTTTTGGTTCCCCGTGGCTGGTTCCTGCCGGTGACTCCCGGCACAAAATTTATAACAGTCGGGGGGGCCGTTGCCGCTAATGTCCATGGTAAAAATCACCACAAGGACGGTAGCTTCTGCCGACATGTCACCAATATTGAACTTATGCTGGAAGACGGTAGCACGACGCATTGTTCACGCAAAAAAAACAAAAAACTCTTCGAGACCACCTGCGGAGGAATGGGGCTGACCGGAATAATCCTCTCCGTATCCTTTAAACTGAAACCGATTAAGACCGCCTACATAAAAGAAGAGACTATTCGCGCCCGCAATCTAGACGAAATTATGGCAATGTTTGAAGAATCATCCGACTGGACCTATTCAGTCGCATGGATAGACTGCCTGGCAAAGGGATCAAACCTCGGACGTAGCATTATGATGCGCGGAGAACATGCGGAAACAGGAGATCTTTCGTCAGCACAAAGCGACAACCCGCTGATTCTCAACAAAGGGATACACCTCAATGTCCCCGTCAGCCTCCCCTCCTTCACTCTCAACAAGTTTACCGTCTCCGTCTTCAACTACCTGATCTACCATAAATATAAGAACGAAACCTTCACATCAAACTACAACTCATTCTTTTATCCACTCGACTCTATCGATAACTGGAACCGCATATATGGAGGAAAGGGGTTCACGCAATACCAATGCGTCCTCCCCAAAGAGACCAGCCGCGAGGGAATACATAAGATTCTCACCCGCATCAGCGACAGCGGGTTGGGTTCATTCCTGGCCGTGCTGAAGCTCTTCGGTAAACAGGATGACTTCATCTCTTTCCCGATGGAGGGCTACACTCTGGCGCTCGATTTCCCCATCACAGGAAAGCTCTTCCCGCTACTGGAAGAACTCGATCGTATTGTTCTCAATTACGGAGGGCGCATCTACCTTGCAAAAGACGTTCGTATGACTGGCGATATGTTCAGAAACAGCTACCCGAACGCCAACGCTTTCATCACTCGCATAAAAGAGATAAATCCAAAAAACACGTTCCGGTCGCTTCAATCCGACCGGCTGGGAATAACAATATGAAAAATGCACTGATACTTGGCGCTGACTCCGATATAGCCCAGGCGCTAACCCGCCTCTTTGCCGCCGACGGCTATGACTTAACCTTAACCGCGATGAACACAGACCTGCTGAAAGACACGGTCAAAGATCTCAAAATTCGTTTCAAAATCAAGGTAAAAACACTCGAATTCGATGCCCTGAAAACCGACACCCACCACACATTTTACGACAAGCTAAATCCTAAGCCGGATGTTGCAGCCAGCATCTTCGGTTATCTGGGAGACACAGACGGATCGAAAACAGATTTCACCGAAGCCCGCAAGATTATTGATATAAACTTCACCGGCGCGGTTTCAATTCTCAACATCGTCGCCACCGATTTCGAAAAACGCAAAAGCGGGGTCATAATCGCCATCAGTTCCGTCGCTGGCGACCGAGGACGTCAAAGCAACTATATATACGGTAGTGCCAAGGGGGCCCTCAGCATATATCTCGCCGGACTGCGCAATCGCCTGGCGAAATCGGGCGTTCATGTCCTGACAGTCAAACCCGGCTTCGTAAACACCAAAATGACCGCCGACCTGGATCTGCCGGCATCCGTCACAGCGGAACCCGAACAGGCCGCCGCCGACATATACAAGGCTTTCAAGAAAAGAAAAAACACCGTTTACACCCTTTGGATGTGGCGGTATATTATGCTTGTTATTCGCCATATACCCGAATTCATCTTTAAGAAGATGTCGATGTAAAACTAAGCGACAGGAGATTGCCATGAAACCGTTTGCACAAATTACAATTACGGCTCTGTTCACCGGGCTTCTTATCTTTTCATCCGGTTGCGAAGATGACAAAAAATACAACCATAATCCCCCTGAAGGTCAGGGTTCTCTGATAATCGACAACAACACCGAAGACGACATATATATCTATATCGACGGACACCTTTCCACGCATGCGCCATATAGCTCCAAACAAGCGTACGACCTGGAACCCGGTGAACACAGAGTCGTTTTCGACCAGCGCGGAGGAGATCGCTATTACAGCGATGATGTCGATATACTGGAGAACAAATTAACGATATGGGACGTATACTTCAGCGCACGTGACTATGAAGTAAATAAGTGGATTGATTAATCTGACACCCTTAAAACACTCACAGAGGAAACGGTAGATGAAGCTATGCCCACTAAAACAGATAATTAAACGTGACGGCACTGTCGTAAATTACGACAGAGACAGAATTGACACAGCCATCTTCAATGCCATTGTGTCAACAGGTGGATCAGATCGCAGAGTTGCTGAAGAACTCAGTCAAATCGTCGAGACGCGCCTCTGCGAAATGTACGGGGCTTCCATTCCAACCGTGGAGGATATTCAGGATGTCGTCGAAGCTGTCCTGATCGCACGCGGTCACGTCACAACGGCACGCTCTTATATTCAATATCGCCACGAAAGGGCGATGTCTCGACGCAATCGCGAGACTACCGGCGAATTCAGCGATAACATTCCCTACAAAAAGATATACGAGGTTTTGCGCTGGAATATGATTCATGGTTGCAACTCAATTCAGGGAATAAACAAAATTATCGAAGAGGATCGTTTCCCTCAACTGGTTAAAGACTGCAACAAACGTTACAGTGACGAAACCGCAAGTGCCGCAAAGCATATCCTCAAACGCGGTGACGATGTGCGCATCGTAATTGTCGCCGGACCATCATCCTCCGGCAAAACAACATCTATGATAAAAATCAGCGAACATCTCAACACGGCAGGAAGAGAGTTGGTTGCCATAAATATTGATCACTATTTTTTTGATCTCGAAATGCACCCGAAAGATGAATTCGGTGACTACGACTACGAAACTCCGCAGGCCCTCGATCTGGAGTTGATAAATAAACACCTCGAACAACTTCTAAACGGCGATACCATCAAAACCCCCAACTACGATTTCAAAACCGGAAAACGTGAACTGAACGTTCACGAGCTGAAATTAGAACCGCACCAGCTCCTCCTTATTGACAGTCTCCACGGACTCTATGGAGGGATGACGGAAAGCGTTCCCTCTAAAAATAAGTTCAAGCTCTACGTCGAAACACTCGGACAGTTAAGCAATGATAACGGTATCTTCATGCGCTGGGCGGACAACCGTTTAATGCGCAGAATGATAAGGGACAGCCTCTTCCGAAACCTGCGTCCAAACCAAACATTAACCCACTGGCACTACGTCCGTGCCAGCGAAATGAAAAACATTATACCGTTCATCGCCAATGTCGATTTTGTACTGAACAGTGCCATGCCCTACGAACTGCCCATCTTGAAAAACCGCCTCTTTCATTATTTCCCCGATGCCATGCTCGAATTCAAAGACAACCCCAAACGCCAGGATGCCTATCTGCGTGCCAAACGCGTACATGAGATGCTGACACCCCTGAGGGAAGTTGCCAATGACAGTCCCATTCCACCAGATTCATTGATACGCGAATTCATCGGTGGCAGCCAATACGAGTATTAAACATCATGCCAAACGCAATTTGAGATGCCGTCACAAAAGTGTACCTGAAAAAGGCACTCTCAAGGTGTTGCTCCCCTTTATGTCACACCCCGTCCAAATTCCCGATCTCAACAGCAACAATGATTGAAGCAGCACCCGTTGCGGCAATAGAGAAAAGTAACACTGCAAGCGAAACAGGGCTGACCGATGTTTGCAAAATGACAATGGCTGGCAAAATTGACACCATGGATGCCAGTACGCCTGTCCCAAGTCCCGCCACCAGCAGTAAGGCATGTTCGCTTATCAACAGACGGCGAATCATACTGCGACGATAACCGATGGCACGCAGAAGCGCAATCTCTGATTGCCGTTCGCGGATATTGCGCAAAACCACAATTCCCATTCCAACATTTCCAACAACCACACCTAAAGCACCCAAAATAAGGAACATCCCTAAATAGGTAGATTCAACTGTGTAGAATTCAAGTAGCCTTGCAACCGATGGAACCATATCCAGACCGTAACGTTCATACTCGGAGTTCAATTTCACAATCGTCTTTTCCTCCTCGCCTGCGGGCACGTTCAGTAAAAACATTCGATATCCTGCTTCCGATGGATAAAGGCGCGTGAAATCGGTGTTCGAAATGAGTATGCTTCCCTGAAAAACAGAGAGCCGCATCGGAAGTTCTCCGACAAGCTTCACCGAAAATTCAGTGCCTGACTCGTCACGATAACTCAAAATTTCGCCGTCCTTAAGCCCCGTCCTCTTCTCCAGCCCCCACATCGCTGTATCCGAATCGCCAACGAGCGCGGGAACCACTCCGTCCGGCAGTTTTTTCTTGAGCAACTTCCACACATCCACTCTTTTGAAAAAGGCGCGACGCGCACTCATAGAGTCCGGATCAACCCCTAACAATCGAGGAGTCTGCGCTCGATTGAGATTGAGACAGCTAGCGTCGTCGCCATCCCTCACCTTTATTGGAAGACTGTCCAAGGGTTGGAATATTTCCCCGCCGGATTGTCCGGGGATTGGAACCGTTGATTTACCGAAAAGCTCAAATCCACCAGTACCCGCCCAGGACTGACGGGCATGGGCTGTTATATCCTCCCGCATAGATGAGACTGAAAAGATGATGAAACACCCGGATGCCAGCAACGCAATAACAGTCAAGCTGCGTCCGCGCCGATATTCCGCGTTTTGCACGGCCAAGCCGTTGAGTGTCGGAACTTCCCCTTTCCTCCTGATATAGACACGCCCCAGCGTAAAGCGGATGAAACCAATGCCTGAAATGAGAAGGAGAACACCTGCCACGAAGAAAAGTATGACAATATTCCCTGTATCACCAAGTAATGCCCGGACAACAATTCCAATTGCGCCCATCAATGTGACGACCGGTAGACACAAGCTCACAGCATTTCGTCCCCGCCGGGTTCCGTCATTGTCATTAATTGATGAAACTGCCCGGTCTATTGTCTGATCCACCGTCAGAAGGTCACGTGCTGAACATCGGGACTGAAGAAAAAGCGCAATAGCAATCGCGCCGATAGCACAGGCAAAGCTCACAACAGTACCCGTGACAATTGTCACCGTTTCCGCATGATACTGAATGGTTGAATTGGCGACGGCGTTCCGCCAGCAATTATTCAGCCCCCAGATCAGAAAACGGGTATAACCCGTCGCGAACAACGCCCCAAGGGCAGAGCCCAGCAGGGCTATTACTCCGCCCTCACCCAAAAACAGTGATCGCACCCGACGCTGTCTCCAACCCAATGCGAGCAACGTCCCCATCTCCTCGGCACGACACTGTACACCAAAGACAAACAACAACGCAGTCAGCATCAGTGATGCCGCAATTAGAAAAAAGCTCATACCCAGAAAAAGCTGACCGAAATCAATGGCGTTCGAAACCGCAGCAAGTGCCTGCCTGTATACAGGTCGAAAGAAGAGTCCTGTTTTAGAGGGATCCAACTCCGCACGTAATTGACGGCGAATTTGCATATCTGAAAAATTGCGCCCATCCCAGCGCACCGCCGTCAGGTTTCCAAACCGGTTCGCCCACATCGACCGCCCTGCCGCCAGCGTGACAATCGCCTTGGGCGTCTCACCATACTGTTTCCAGTACTCTTCATTGGGGAGATCTTTCAACAACTCACGATCCATCGGTATTCCTGCGTCCCAATCTTTACAGCTCTCCACGTCGCTAAGACCGGGAAAATCGGGCATCAGTACACGCTCCACCTCAAGCGATGCCATGGGCACAACGCTGTGAACCGTGAATGATCGAGTCCGCTTCTCAAAACCGCCGGATGAAAGCAGTCCCGAATATTCGACACGAACACTGTCGCCCTTTGATATGTCGAGTTGATCGGCAAGCCATTGATTGACAATTATCTCATCATCCCGCATATCGGTCGAGACTCCGCCAGCCAGCATAAATGAGTAAGGAGTCCGTTTTTCCCCGCACGAGATCGAGTTAACCAGATAAACCAGCAACCCTGTGCCGTCGCCAGAGAAGATTGCGGCGCGGGCTGTTTCGGAGTCGAGATACACTCTTTCTGAGCTTAACTGAATAATATCCGTTCTCTTTTGAATGCGCAATCCGAGCTGGCGGGGGGTCCAAACAGATGAAACAGCCTGATCGAGACTTTGGACATCTGTTCCCGCACCCGCAAATATTGCATTTACGCGATTAGTGAGTCCGACACGCTCCTGTAGCCACTCCATGTTCACAAATGCGTTGTATGGTCTGATCTGGCTTGCCGACAAGTTGAAGTTTCCGAGTTCCGTATTATTGAGGATTCTCCGCACCGTGAAACGCCCGCGTACTGTCTGCGCTAAATTCTGTGCGGAAAGAGGTGCAGAACGTGGCAGGATGCTCGGTTTTTCTATGCGCAGAGAGAGTTCAGCACCAACCTCCACTCCAATGGCAGTGGCCAGCTTGGCGTTGATCGCAACCTCATTGCCGGCCAGGTTTAAATCTATGCCGGCAAATTTCCAGAAGTTGGAATTTATACCCAGCACATCGACTTTGTTCACCTGCCGCTTTTCATGCCTCTGCGATATAGCCATTCCTGACAGTTGTAAACCAGATTCCACGTCGCTGTCAACCATCTGCGCAAGATCAGCGACAAGATCAGCAGAGAAGAGTCTGTCTGGCGAATTGAGAGCATAATGAATGCCACCCAGACGCGACAAAGCAGACTGACGCAACGACCAGTCCACAGAATCACCGACAAGCAACGCTCCGGTCAAAACGGCAGTCGCCAGCGCAGTTCCCAACAGAACACTCAGGTGTGTACGCCAAAAATAAGAGAGATTTTTTCCAATTAATCGAACAATACTCATCGGCTTTGTCAGCAATCATCGGTTTGCGCGTCAACCAGGAGTCCAGCGCGTAGTTCCAGCACACGATCCATCATTTCAGCAAGTTGCATTGAGTGAGTAACAAGGAGCAGGGTCAATGTCTCCTCTCTGTTAAGTTCCAGCAAAAGCCGAATAAGCTCCTCAGAGCCTTTGCGATTGAGAGAGCCGGTCGGTTCATCAGCGAGAAGCAGCCGCGGTCGATTCATCAGCGCACGCACAACTGCCGCACGCTGACGTTCGCCCCCGGAAAGCTGCGCTGGTCGCCGCGTCAATCGTTCAGAGAGACCAACGCGCTCGATTAGATGCAAAGCGCGTTCTTTCACGCCAACTGCTGTCCTGTTCACAAGTGTGGGCAGACATACGTTTTCAAAGACATTGCACTGCGGCAGCAGATGATGGGACTGAAATACAAACCCTATCTCCAGATTGCGGAATTCGGCAACCTCGGCCTTGTTGAGTTGCGTTAAATCACGACCATCAAACCGCGCCGTTCCCGCATCGGGGCGATCCAGTGTGCCTATAATATTCAGCAGTGTGCTTTTTCCGCAACCCGATGGTCCCACAATAGCAACACTCTCGCCCTGTTCAACACTCAACTCCAGACCGTTGAGAACGGGGGTATTTTCATCATATCTCTTTACAATTCCAGCCAACTCCAGAAATGCCATTTACTCACCTTTCATCCTTTTTGCCAAACGCTGTCACCGTGCCGTCATCCGCACCCACAATAATCATCCCGTCCACAACAGCCGGCGATGTTATTTCATCACTGATCTCATTTGACCAAATCTTACGTCCGTCTTTTATGCTCAGTAAAAAAAGAACGCCATCGGCAGAGACCAACACCTTCCCGTTCGCCACGACTGGCGAAGTCGGCAAACCCGCTGTGTCAAATTTCCATATCTGTTTACCGGTTGCACGGTCGAGTGCTCGTACAAATCCATCATCCGCGCTGAAGATGACTTTATCATCTGTCACTGCAGGGGTCGCGAAGGACTGATCTCCTGCATCTGTATTTCGCCATACAATCTTCATGGATTTTAAATCTGCCCGAACCAGTGCGCCAACGTATGTGCCCGCAAACACACTGTCTTTACTGATCGCAACCCCTCCCGCGATTTGTGATTCCTCATCAATCTCAATATCTCCGATATGCGTGCCGTCTGAAGCCGAATAGATGTGCAATGCCGCCGCACAACTGCCAAAGACTACCCAGCCTCCATCTGACGACGGAGTTCCATCGGAACGTTCGACACCATCGGTTTCCCAGCGGAGCTTTCCAGTCTCAATATTCACGCAGTGCAAGACTCCATCTGACTGGTCAATCACAATCACCCCCACATCGGGAACCATGTTCGGACACGCCCGAACCGAACCGTTCATATCGTAGCTCCATTTTTTGATGCCGGTTTTCGCATCTAACGCATAAAGCTTCCCCTTCCGCGAGACGGCCAGAACGAGTTTGTCAAAACAAGAAAGCGGCGCATCAAATTTTGCGCCCCCCCCCTGTCGCTGCGCCACGGGTCGCTCTACCAGTGTTTGCATCCACACTTTCTGTCCAGCGCGATTCAAGGCGAATATCTCGCCCCTGCGGTTACAAAAAAAGATATATCCGCCACCAGAAACAGGAGTGCTGCACACTGGCGCACCTGCATCAAACCTCCATAACAGGGAAGGCGTTGCAGGAATCTCTGACGATGACACCCCGGAAAGGGATGCTGCGCCATGAAAAGTTTCCCATTCATCGGCAGACGCACTGACGGCTATAAGGAAAATAGACAGTGTCAATATCAAAAAAACTCTCATCACTTTCTCTCTCCCGTCAGCGAGACATACTCCGCAAGAATCCTCTCAGCCACAACATTGATATCAAACTCTTTATGCACAATTTCGCGGCCGCAACTCCCCATACGACCCGCACACTCCGGATCACGCAACATGCGCTCAAGTGCCACGCTAAGCGAATCATCGTAAATTATGCCGCCACCCGTAACATCAATAAGTTCAGGAAACGCGCCCGCACGTGGCTGTACCACCGGAACACCGCAAGCGAGTGCCTCAATGATGTATGTGCCAAACGCCTCACCGCGTTCAACAGGAACGGAGAGCACAGAGAGCGAACGGATGAGTGCAATTCGCTCTTCCCTGCTGAAATCTTCGACAAAACAAACATCATCCGCAAATCCGACCCGATCAAGACGCCGTTTCAGACCCGCCACAAACCGACGATCCGCACCAACCATCCCGCCGGTCGCTTTCAGCTTCAATCCTTCAAGACCGTCCTTCTGTTTCAGCTCAATAAACGCCTCCACAAGCCTTCCCAATCCGTAGATATCGCTCATCCGCGAGAGATATCCGATTGTCGGCGGATCAAAATTCAACGCTGCCGGGTGGCAACCGTTAAGATCGATGCCAACAGGAATAACACTAATACGTTTACGCTCAATATTCAGCCTGACACTCATCCGTTCCGCATACCATTCGCTGACAGCAATGAAACGATCAATCACGCCGCAATGTTCGCCGACAGCCGTCCAGCAAGCCTCGTTAAAAGGCGGATCAATCGCGTCCAGCCAGGTGTCCTCGTCCTGAAATGTACACACAACAGGAATGTCCATTTTCGCTTTCAGGGCGGAGGCCAATCCTATCAGCAGAGCGTTGGAGATATGAACCAAGTCCGGACGCTCCCTCTCTGTCAGCCAGTCCACCAGACGGGCAAGCTCTTTGCGCTGATTCCCGTCAGCACCCCGCAACATAGAGAGAGTCATCGGCCCAAGACCTGCCGCAGATGTCGCGCCTTCCCGTGAGGCAACCCGCCGCAACACCCATTTGGAATCAAATATACGGTCAACCCAGCGCGGAGTTTTACGAAAAAATTTAAATTTCTGCTGAAGATAAACATTTATTCCTCCGAAAAATACGGGAACGCCGTCATCAATGGATTTCTCGTCGGTGAATAGCGGCAGATACATCGGCACCACCAGCACTTCATGACCCGCACACTGAAGTTCGTGAACCAACGCTACGTCACGCATACAATTCTGACAATAAAATGTGCCGCCCGATCCTGGAATAATATATACAATTCGCATCTCTTCTCTGTCTTCCCTTGCTTTGAGAAACACTTTATATTGACTTTCATCCCTATTCCATAATAAAAGTCTTCTTTCTTAAACAAAAAGGACTTAACAGATGAAATTGAAAAAAATAGAAACAATGCTATTGCTTGCGACGGGAATCTTATTCTTCCACTGTCTCGCCGAGGCGGCATCAAAACCCAATGTTCTGTACATCTACGCCGACGACCTGGGCTGGGGCTCTTTCAGCGTGAATACAGGAGTAAAGACACTCACAAAAACGCCGACCATTGACGCACTCGTCGCAGGCGGAATAAACTTTCGGCGCGGATACGGATGCCCCGTATGCTCACCGGCACGCTCCACGCAACAGACCGGATTCCATCAGGGGCACACTTGGACAGACCGCAACACCCCCGTCGCATCAAAAGCCATACGAGCGGACGACAAAACTATTGGTGATATGTTGCACGCCGCAGGATACCACACGGGATACTACGGCAAATGGGGATACGGCTCAACCTCCGCCCTAATTGATCCAATAATCAATAATCCGCAAACTCTGCCAGTCAATCACGGCTATACCGACGTACTTGCGGAGCTACACCATGTGCGTGCCCACACATTTTTTCAGCCATCACTCTGGTTCAACGATATTGACAAATACGGGGGGGAAACTGTTCTTAAATACAACTCCAATAAAGGCGGTCACAAAAAAGAGTACGCTGACGATCTCTACGCGCAGGCCGCAGAGGCGTTCATCCGCACCCACGCCAATGACAAAAACCCATTCTTCTGCGAGGTGGCATTTCAGATACCTCACGTACCGCTGGATGATATTACAAACATGGCTGGATGGTTCGATGCCTACAAAAATACCGACACCAGCTCCTGGAGTGAGGAGTGCAAACAATACGCCGCCATGCTCAGTCGCCAGGACAGTCACGTCGCCAAACTTCTCGCCGCGCTTGACGACCCGAACGGAGACGGCAACACCAACGACAGCGTTCGCGCCAAAACACTGATAATTTTTTCCTCCGACAACGGCGGACAACGGGGGCTTCCTCACAAATTCTTTAAAACCAACGGTAACCTGCGTGGAACCAAAGGCTCTATCCTGGAGGGGGGCATTCGCGTTCCAACCTTTTTCAACTGGCGAGGAGTAATTGCGCCGGGGCAGTCAACTGATCATATCACCTGCGTCAGCGATATTCTGCCAACCCTCTGCGAACTGGCAGGAATCGCACCCCCCGTCGGAATCGACGGTGTATCAATCGCCCCGTTGCTGACAGGCAAAGGCAAACAACGCCGTCGCCCATGGTTCACCTATGAATCCAATAAAACCTGGGCACTCATTCGTGAAGACGGACTCAAACTCCTCGGCACGGGAAAACTCTACAGAATCAACGACGGTAGCAATACCAATTATGAATCCACCAATCTGCTGGCTGACACCAGCGCCCCCATGCGCAAAACATATCTGCGCTGGAGAGACGAGTTACTGGCTATCGCCAGAGCAGAACGGGTCACAGAACCCGACACCTTCGCCAATACCTATCACCACTGGACAGGAACAAACGGCGCAAAGATCAGCCCCGCCGACAACTGGTCAAACTACACATACTCCAACAACGACACAATTTACATCTCTGAAAACAGCGAACCACGAGAACGCTGGATCGCCACTCTATCCAACACATTGACAAATAATCAAACCGCAATTCTAGACACCGACATAAATACGCTGGGCATCGATATCACAGGAAATACAACGACACACGCAACGCAAACTGTTCTCGTTCAAAACGGCAAAACACTTGGTGGTCGCAACGAAATCCGGCTCTCCCCATTCGCCATCATCAGACTTCGCGGAGGAACACTGAACTCCGCCCGCTGGATAAATATGCTTCACGACTCCGTTCTTGGAGGGACAGGAATCATCAACGCAACTCTTTACAACTCCGGAAAGCTGATTATCACTCCGAACAATGCTACGGGCATTGTCATCAACGGCAATTATAATCAGTCCCTATACGCAACACTCCGGGTCGCCACTGGAAGCGACTCGCCATTAACAGTCAACGGCATCGCAACGCTCAACGGTAAACTTTCTGTAATCTTTCGAGGTGCGGCAAGAGAACACTACGCGATTCTCTCCGCCACTTCTATCAATGGTGTCTTCAGTAACCCCAACGGTATAGTCAAAGGAAGAGGCGAACAGTTTAAAATCATCTACACTGCCACCACTGTAGAAATTGAAAAGATTTCAGCAACGAAACCCAAAAGCTGAAACGTCAGGAAAACGGGGCGGACAGGAAAACATGAACGCAGCAGTTGATTGCTGTGTTTTTTTGACAGAGGAACACAGAGAATATATTTTGAGAATCAGCATGGTCGCTGAAAAAGCGATAGTCTCCAGCGTTAATTCTGATGCTCCATGAATTCAGATTTGATTTCACTCAGATTATGAAAGGTATTTACCACCATTCACTTGCAATGGTGCATTCTACGTTTGTCCCACCCTCGGACAACTCTTTCAGGCGATTGTCCTGACATCGGACAACCATTGAAACCGCTCCATTTCATTCGCGCTTATTCACGGCTTAACAAATGGGGGTCTTCCGCAAAATCTGTGGGTGAAATCGTGTCAAATCATACATGTAATCTC
>CAYTQP010000018.1:32200-33435 GCA_964440175.1 uncultured Verrucomicrobiota bacterium | reverse complement strand
TGGTAGAGATCATGATCGTCGTACTGATCATTGGTATGTTGGCAGCGATTGCCATCCCGTCTTTCCTCAAGGCGAGAACGACTTCGCAGGAGAAGGCCTGCATCAATAACCTCCGCCAGATTGCCGGAGCTAAAGAAGAGTGGGCGATGGAGAATAATCAGCCGTCTACAGCTACTCCTACTGATGCGAATGTCATTGAGTACATCAAGGGTTCCACGATGCCGACATGTCCGGCCAGTGGCACATACGCCGTTGGTGCGCTCGTTGATGATCCGACTTGTACCGTTGCTGGACACGCGCTGTAATCTTTGCGCGGTGTTCGAAAAGGCGGTTTGCAACAATGCGACCGCCTTTTCGTTTGCACATATTAAACTTTGTTGATTAGGCTTCCTAGTGGTTCGAGCTGGCTGACCCTTGGTTGATTTTGCATAATGAGTATCAGATTCGAGAAAGCAGGTTCACTCAGGTGACAGAACGATAATAAGTGATGTGTGGCCGCTCTGCCGTGACTGGAGAAGTCAGTCAGAAAGGAAGAGTGGTATGGGAAAGACGCAAGGTTTTACACTGGTTGAAATAATGATCGTCATGTTGATTATTGGTGTGTTGGCGTTAATGGCTACGCCCGCTTTTGTTAAAGCGCGTGCCAGATCGCGTGAAAAGGTCTGTATTAACAATCTCCGTCAGATTGCCGGAGCTAAGGAAGAGTGGGCAATGGAGAACAGTATTCCCGGTGGTGCATCCTGTGACGAGGATGCGGTAAATGGGTATATAAAAGGTGATCCTCCCGATTGTCCAGCTTCGCCGGTTTCGACAGGGGATTACACCTATGGCAATATTGGAACCGTATCTGTTCCTGCGTATCCAACGTGTAACAGTGGTGTTGCCAGTCACGCATTATAATACAGTGTGACTTCCAGGGAAACGACCCCGCAGATGAGCGGGGTCGTTTTTATTTTAGCCTGATCTCATAACTTCGCGGCGTTTGTGTAGCAGACGGGAAAGAGTGAGGTTGCGTCAAATCAAGGATTTGGCGCAAAATTGCGGAGGGAAGCGTATTATGTTTCATTTGCCGCCTCAGTTTAATTTCAAACTGGTTTTCCTGGCTTTTCTGCCGCTTGACGACATTTTCACGCTCATAGTGTCTATCCTTGCTGTTTTGTTTATGTTTACGCCATTGTGGATTTGAACAAACTGTGGAGCAGACGCACTCTCTGCCGGGGACAGGTGAAATGCTC
>CAYTQP010000018.1:0-32100 GCA_964440175.1 uncultured Verrucomicrobiota bacterium | reverse complement strand
GGTGAAATGCTCCACTCTCTAAAATCTGCAGGTAAAATCTGCAGGGACGCACTCGCTAAAAATTTGAAACCACAGATAAACGCAGATGGGAGGAATCTACTGAACTGCGAATATTATTTTTATCACTTCATCAGCAAATGTTCAGGGACAGGTGAAATGCTCGCTCAGTTTTATAAAACGTTTCGTTATTTGTTTAATTTTTTGTTTGAAAGCATAATGGATGGCATCAAAGTGGCGTGCCTTCGCATTGCTTTGCGCCGGGAGCGGGTTTAAACGAATAAAACAATTGCGAACATTTAAAATTTCTGACAGTGTCACTGGAGCAGGTTGGAGGTCCCTCTTGGTTCTCATGGCTCCGCAGGCATCTGGTATGACAGTTTTTTCGGTACTTCTAAAATTTACAGAAAACAATTTACATTATCGAATTCTATCGTTTGTCTCTTTTGTGACAGGTGTTGTCACGCTTCTCGAAATAAAGAAAGGCAGTTTTTGTTATTGCGTTTCATTGCATTTTTTTGTATTTTCCACCGTTTTTGAGCGAAACACAGAAAGTCTTTCGCTGAATTAAGGCTGGGGTTCAGCCGACTGGCAGTCGAACAGGGGAGCCGTTCGCCACCGGTTAATTAATTACGGCTCTAATTGTTGAAACATTATTATGACACAAGAGAAGATCAACCTTAGCATAGACCCTTCACAGTTTGAAGGAGACCAGAAGGCCGCAGAGGCCAGGATGTACGAGGAAACCCTCAAAGATTTCACCGAGGGTTCAATCATAACCGGCACAGTGATAGATGTTCGCTCAAACAATGTGCTTGTGGATATCGGATATAAATCTGAAGGCCTTATCCCTAAATCGGAATTCAAAGATGTGGAGTCCATGAACTCAGGGGATGTTGTGGAGGTTCTACTGGAAAGGCTCGAAGATGAAGACGGAATGGTCGTTCTCAGCAAAAAACAGGCCGAAGTCCAGCGCAGCTGGGAAAAATTGATCGCCACCAGTGAAGAGGGCGGAACAATCAAGGGCGTGATAAAGAGCGCGGTCAAAGGCGGCATGATTGTCGATGTCGGGGTGGATGCGTTCCTGCCCGGCTCACAGATAGATGTTATTCCTGTGCGTGATCGGGAAGAGTATCTGGGTCGAACATACGATTTTAAACTTCTGAAAATAAATCAGGAACGTCAGAATATAGTGGTCTCACGTCGTGAACTGATCGAAGAAGAACGCAAAGAGCAGAAAAAACTTCTGATGAAAGAGATAAATCCCGGACAGACACGGGCGGGGATTGTGAAAAACCTCACCGATTTCGGCGCGTTTATCGACCTCAATGGAATGGACGGTCTGTTGCATATAACAGATATGAGCTGGGGTCGCATAAATCATCCGTCTGAGATGCTCTCAATTGGGCAGGAGGTGAATGTTGTCATCCTCAATATCGACGAGGAGAAAGACCGCATCTCGCTTGGTCTGAAACAGCTAACCCCGAATCCATGGGAGAATATTGATCAGCTCTATCAGGTTGGTGCTCGCATCAAAGGTAAGGTTGTCAATCTTATGCCGTATGGGGCGTTTGTTGAGGTTGAAGAGGGTGTTGAGGGTCTTGTGCATGTGTCGGAATTCTCTTGGACTAAGCGAATTGCCAGGGCTTCAGATGTTCTCTCAATTGGTGACGAGGTCAATGCCGTGGTACTGAGTATAGACAAAAACGAGCAGAAGATGTCTCTCGGCATTCGGCAGACAGAGATGAATCCGTGGGAAGAAGTGCAGGCGCAGTATCCAGTTGGCACACGTATCAAGGGTGAAGTGCGGAACTTTACCGCATACGGCGCATTTGTCGCATTGTGCGAGGGTATTGACGGCATGATCCACGTTTCGGATATGTCTTGGACCCGCAAGATCAATCATCCGTCAGAGATGATGACCAAGGGCGAAGAGGTTGAGTGTGTGGTTTTGGGAGTGGACGCTACCAATCAGCGCATAAGTCTGGGCTTTAAACAACTTCAGGATGATCCATGGTCGATCATTGGCGACACCTTCAAGGTTGGCGGAATTGTTAAGGGCAAGGTGACCAAGATCACAGCGTTTGGCGCATTTGTTGGAATGCAGGAAGGTATTGACGGACTGGTGCATATAAGCCAGATCAGCGATGAAAAGGTTGAGCGAGTTAAAGATGTCCTGAGCGTTGGTCAAGAGGTGGAGGCTCGTATTGTTAAGATTGACCCTGTCGAACGCAAGATAGGGCTTAGTATCAAGGCTGCCCAAATCTCTGATGACGATTTCAAAGTCAGTGATGATATGCTCGAAGGACTACAAGCGGGGGAGGATTTGGTCGATCTCGCAGGTGCGTTTGATGAGGCCTTCGGCATTGAGGAACTCGAAGAGTGGCATCCGGGTGACAGTGCCGCCAAGAAGGTGGAGGAGAAGCCTGAAGCGGTATCCGCGCCTGTGCCGAAATCTGCGGAGAAGGCGGAAGAGCCTGTTAAAGAGGTGTCGGAGAAGCCGAAAGAAGAGAAGGCTCCCAAGGATGAGTCCGAGCCTGCCGAGGAGAAACCCGCTACGGAGGAGCAGGAGGAATCGGAGGAGGTCGAAGAAGAGGTCGGCAAAAAGGAATCATGAGCAGTGAAGAGTCTTTCGGAATGAGCGGGGAGGTTAAGCGGCAGCTTGACCTCCTGACCTCCCGCAGTGTTGATCTGGTCTCGAATGAGGCGTTGACGGTGAAGCTGAAGGAGTCTCTGGAGGGCAACCGACCACTGCGGGTTAAATACGGGGCGGATCCGTCCGCCCCCGACATCCATCTAGGCCACGTTGTTGGCTTGAATAAGTTGCGTGAGTTTCAGGAACTTGGACACACAGTGGTGTTCATAATTGGCGATTTTACGGGGATGATAGGAGATCCTTCCGGTAAGTCGGCGACGCGTCCGGCACTCTCTCGTGAGGAGGTTCAGAGGAATGCGGATACCTATCGGGAGCAGGTCTTTAAGGTCTTGGATCCTGACAGGACGGAGATACGCTTCAACTCTGAGTGGTTTTCACCAATGAGGTTTGCGGAGGTTGTGGGGTTATGCTCCCATGTCACAGTGGCGCAGATGCTCGCCCGTGACGATTTCGCGAAGCGCTACGCGAAGAATGCCCCGATATCCATAGTGGAGTTTCTCTACCCCCTGATTCAGGCTTATGACTCGGTTATGGTTGAGGCCGATATCGAGCTGGGAGGCACCGATCAGTTGTTCAATCTTTTGCTTGGTCGCGAAATTCAACAGACTTTCGGAAAGCCACCGCAGGTGGTGATGACGCTGCCACTGCTTGAAGGACTGGATGGCACGCAGAAGATGAGCAAGAGCCTGAATAATTATATCGGCTTGACCGATGAACCCGGAGATATGTTTGGTAAGACTATGTCGATCAGTGATGAGCTGATGTGGCGTTATATGTCACTGGTTCTCTGTACGCCGGATGCGGAGATAGCCGAGTTGAAGAGTGCTGTGGCAAAAGGCGAAAAACATCCACGTGATGTTAAAGACGAGGTCGCGTGCGCGCTTGTGTCCCGCTTTTACGGCAGGGATGAGGCGTTGGCTGCGTCTGAAGAGTTCAAACGTGTGTTTTCCGGAAATAAACTACCGGATAATATCCCGACTCTTTCCATAGAGACACTTGAACTCGAAAATGGGAAGATCGGGCTTTTGAATCTCCTTAAAAACGCTGGTCTGACCCCCAGCAATAAAGAGGCACGCCGACTTATTCAACAGGGCGCAGTTAAGATCGATGACGAGAAGATTTGTGATTCCTCTTTGCATGTCGCCCCGAAAGTGGATACAATTATTCGAGTCGGCAAACGTGGATTTTTGAAGCTAGTACCGTGACATACTTTCAAACGCGCCCATAGCTCAGCCGGATAGAGCATCGGATTTCTAATCCGAGGGTCGCAGGTTCGAGTCCTGCTGGGCGCGCCATTTCCTGACTGCGTATTATGCGGGTGATTGGGTGAATGTCAGTAATTCGCGGTGACATACCCTCCAAAAATTTGGAACCACAGATGGAGGTAGTGACAGGAAAAGGTATCGAAGAAGACCGAAATACTGCACAACAGGATAATTGCGAAAAAAAGTTAGTACGGGGAAGAGTAGAAAACGCATAAAGGAGTGATTGATGTGGAACTCTACGCCGGGATGGCAGAATATAAATCATCCGGGCATATGGCATCCGACCGTTTTTGGGCGCATCTCTATGATCGCGAGATGAATAGGGCAACCGGCAACCTTGAAGATCATATTTTGGCGATGTTTATGAATGGATCATGTTAAAATGTGAGACCGAGTTTTGCCCCGATCATTGTGGATTCTGATTCCGGCTGGAGCGCGCCTTGATATTTTGCGTCCAGCGAGGATTGTGAGAATTCCAGTGTTTCAATGAAGACTGACACTGTTATGGGGGTGGCATTAATACCGCCCTCAGCGTAGAATGATGCGCGTTCTCCGGGTTCAAGGTCGACATCCGACGGTCCGCCGGCATTTGTCAAATTGACAGTCATGGAGTTGTCTATTGGCAATCGCCATTCAATACGGGCAAACAGTTCGCTTGCCCCGCTTATAGTGATTCCCCCCTCACAGCCGAGACGTCCGTAAGCCGTCACCCAGTCTTCGATGTATCCGTATTTTCCAATCTGAGTATCCGATGTTTTGGTGTCTAGAGTTCTTCTCCAAACCCGTATGCCGAGACCTGCGTAAGGTTTGATATATACGGTGTGGCTGACAGGGAGACGGAGAGCCGCATCACCCTCAATCTTGATGCCGACGTATTTTGTCGTGCTTTTGTAAGGAATGAACTCTCCTTTCTTCGTCATTATCGAGCCGTCGTAATCAACGTCCCCCAAAAACAGTTCGCCACGACCTTCCAGCCATACGGGGTTGGCAATTTGAAAGCCCAGCTCTCCGCCCGCCCCGAAGAGAGGACCCGACTCTTTAACGAGCTGTCGCCCGTCTAAATGCTCCTCCCATTCGAACTGTTCGGCAAATCCGTAAAGTCTCGAAGTGAAAGTTTTGTTTGTGCCGGTTCCTGCAGCCCATGACCCGATAATAGTCCATGCGATTATCGCTATTGTTAGTATGGTTTTTTTCATAAGCGTACACATCCTTTCAAAATCCTTCGATTTTGTGCTACGGGCGAATAATATTTTGCAAAAACACCGCCATTCAGTCCGTATTGAAATCATATCCTATTCGGCATCGTTAGTTGTGTCCGGTGTTGATAGGTTGGAGTGTTCGAGAACCAGATTCCCGAAAGATGCGCTTCCACCGCCAGTCTTGACATCAATCGTCACGGTATATGTGGCGCGTTTGTCATATTCTGGCAACTTAAGCGTGTGGATATTGCAGGGGCGTTTCCTGTTAACTTTCCCCGGACACTTGTCAATGCTCACCTCGCGTCCGTTCTCCAGCAGAGTCGCCGAGCGTATTGTGAGTTTGCCGCGTCCGTCAGTGTGGATGAGTTCCAGTTTCCAGTCGCCGGGGCGGTCAATGATATGGCTGACATCGAATGAGAGATTCTGAAAAGTCTCTTTCGTGTTCTCCGGCGACCATTTGGCAAAAGGTTTTTTTTCGGCTCCGTGCTGGACATTGCTTCGGCGATCTCCAATGAAGGTGCGCATGAAAACCTTGCCGGGGTCTGGAGCGAAGAATGGCTTCGAATAGAGCGTGGACGTTGGACCGGGGTCTGTTCCGTCTATCGTGTAGCGCACCTGCGCTCCGCGAAATGGGAGCATGATACTGACTGTGCCATTGTTTGCCTGTGCAGATGGCATGGGGATATGAAAATTTACTTGGCGAACCTCCAGGCGGGCGAGCATATCGCCGAGCCGGTTCTGGAATTTTGACCAGCTCTGCTTTTCCCTCGGTGTCCATGCCACCTCCGCCAGGGCGCATAGTCTCGGGAAAGTCATATATTCCGCACGTTTCCCGTCTTCGACGTATTCGGTCCAGAGGCAGGCCTGAGTTCCCATAATAAGTTTACGCTCTTCGGCGTTCAATTCCTTGAAGCCGAGCGGATCGAATGAATAGGTCTTTTCGGTACTGACAATGCCCGCCCACGTGTGACCTCTCTCGCCGGGTCCCGGATATTTCATATCGAAATAGTTGTAAGGTCCGGGTGCCATTACCACGGGATGTCCCTTGCGGGCGGCGGCAATTCCCGGTGCGGTTCCGATCCACGCCATAATCCCGGTCTCATTGCGGAGACTTCCGCCGTTCAATATCTCATTCCAGCCGATCAGTTTGCGGTCGTGTTTCGCAAGAATGCCGTCCAGCTGTCGGGTGAAATAGTTTTGCACTTGTTTGAGGTCGCTCAAGCCCTCTCTCTTCATTAGTGATTTTATTTCAGGATCATTCTCCCAGAGTTTATAGTTTACCTCGTCGCCGCCGATGTGAATGTATTCAAAAGGAAACAGCTCCGCAATCTCCTTGAAGATGGCGGTCATCATGGTGTAATTGGTCTCGCTGGCGGGAGAGATGGCGTTTGCCGGAACGTTTTGTTTGCCGCCGCTAAATTTCGCGGGCAATGTTTCAGGGTAGGCGGCGGTGATGGCGCGTGTGTGACCGGGTACATCGATCTCCGGCAGAATATTTATATGTCGTTTGGTGGCGTATGCCACAATGTCGCGAATTTGCTCCTGGGTGTAGAATCCTCCGTAGCGGGTTGGACCCGAACCGCGTGATGGCGGAAGTGCCTCGTTGTCGCCGCGCCAGGCACCGACCTCTGTAAGTTTTGGATAGGCCTTAATTTCAATACGCCATCCGTCGTCATCGGTCAGATGCCAGTGAAAGATATTGATCTTGTGCATGGCCAGCAGGTCAATGTAGCGTTTAACGAACTCCGCGTCGAGAAAGTGCCTGGAGACATCCAGCATCATGCCACGCCATTTGAAGCGTGGCTGATCTCGGATGATGGCGCAATGCGCCTTCCACTCGGTGTTTTCCGCGATGTCTGAGTATATGGCGGGTGGCAAGAGTTGCAACAGTGTCTGTCCGCCGTAGAAGAGTCCGGCGGTGCCCGCAGCGATGATTTTAACGCCGTTCGGGGAGACATTTAGCATATATCCCTCCTCTCCCAGCCGAGCTACGGCTGAAGCCGGCATAATCTGCATCTCGATGACCGCGCCGTCCGTTGAGTTGTGTTTCACCACCTTCAGCGGTAATTTTGTCGCAGTTCGGAGCGTTTCTGCCAGCGTCTCCGCCTCAGTCTGGGCATCGCCTTCCGCAACTATCACCGTTTTACTGGTGAGCGTGAAAAATCCCTCGCGTGCTATCACATCTTTCGGCAAGGGCACCAGCCCCGGCAGTGTTGCGTTGACGGTGATTGCTCCGGGCGCAAGAAAAGTCGAGATTAAGCCCGACAGCAACGCATATTTGAGATTATTTGTTTTCACCACGATCCCTTTCATACATTTCAACATCTGCGCGTCGTCTTTGCGAGACAGCGCTTCAAATGTTTGGCAGAGTAACAGTCCACACGCCTTTCCGCAAGCCGAAAAATCTAACAAGAGTACCGTTGAGTTTGACGAGCATCTCTGCTCGCGTCCGATTTTTCGAAGGACGAATAATTTGCCGGACACCCCCTCTAAAAATTTGAAACAATACACGGATAGGGACGGTGAAATAAACGCTTGAATTTTTTATCCAGGCATTCGTTGTCGGCATGGCTGATATTGTGTAAAAACGAAGAATTGTGTAAAGCGACTAAATCGCCGAATTATCGATGATATTCTCTTGGCGGTTTTATCTCGGCGAAGAAGTTTTCGCTGTTTATTGCGCGGAACGTTACCCATCTGTGGCGGCGTTCCGATTTTTGGGTCAATCTATGGGAGGAGTGGCGGATTAGAGGAGGGGGCGGAAAAACATGTGTTACGGTGGGGGGCAAAGTATTGTTTCTCACTGCGGAGCTGAGTGATGCGCCATCGATGTTCGCTGTTGAGGTGCGTACCGATTGTTATACACGAAACAGAGAAAGTTAAGGTGTATATTTTATGCGTTTTTTCTTCACCAGCCGTTCTCCGGCTGACCGATAACCATTGATCTGAAAAACTTATGCGGGAATGCGTCTCGCTAAAACGCAACTCCCGCACACGGGAAAGCTACCAGACGTTGTCGAGGTTTTTGGTGTCTTTATTTTTCATGTCATAATTGCGGGTTTTGCAGCCTCGGATGGGACGTGGTTTTTTCATGGTCAGATCCACGATATCGATGGTGTTCACGCCCTGTTTGAGCCAGGATGCGGGGCAGTAGAGGCGAAGTTGTGGGCCGATGCTCCAGTAACGACCCAAGTTGTGACCGTTGACCCAGAGGACACCTTTTTCGTATTTTGACATATCGAAGAAGGTGTCTAAAGGCTTCTCATCCAGCACAAATGTTCCCCTGAAATGTGAGCCGGGGCGTGTGGATGGGATGGTGGGTTTTTTGGCGTTCACGATGCTTTCATCTGATAGCGGGAGAAGGGAGATGTTCCATTTATCGAGTCTTTTCCCGTCCAGCTTCATTTTTCCGAAAAGACCTTTGCGGTCACGCTCCATGGCACCGCTGAAGTTTATATGCCCCATTCCCTCGATCAGAATTTCGAGTTTGGTCGGCTTTTTGCGTTCGGGGATTTGCACAGCCCGTTTTCCACCTTTCCGTCGGTCGATGGTTTTGAGGAGTTTCCCGTCCAAAAAGACCATTCCGTAGTCGTGAAAGTTTTGGTAGGTGAAATCGGCGGCGATGCCAGGCGGCAGGGTGACGCTGTAAATGGCCAGCCCCTGGTTTTGTCCCAGAGCCTCGAACCACATGGCGTTGGCGGCGATCGGTTTGGGGGAGGGGAAAAGATCCCATATCCCCGAGAAACGCTCAGGGGTGAACGAGGGGATTTTCATGGCGGGCGGCAGTTCGGGAATGGCGGGCAGTGGCCCGTTTTCCTTGAGCGCAGCTCCAATAATGGCGCGGTATTTGTGGTACTCTTTGGTTGGATGTCCCTGTTCATTTATTGGGGAACCGTAGTCGTAGCTTGTGAGATCGGGTACATATCCCCGTCCGCCGCTGTTGGCACCGGCAGTGAAGCCGAAGTTGGAGCCTCCGTGGATGACGAAAATATTGAATGATTTGCCCGTTTCCATATACCATTTGATTGTCTTTTCAAGATTGGTGGGACGCCAGTTTCCTTCACCCCAGTGACGAAGCCAGCCGGGGTAGGTTTCTGATGAGAAGATGGGGACATTGTCGCTGTATTCTCGCGCCACTTTCCACGCACCCTCATTTTTTCCGGGATCAAGTCCAACGGCCACGCCCGGGAGTGTTACTTTTTCCAGATATTTTTTCCCGGCACCGTCGGAGTGATATAAGGGTCCGAATCCCTTCCCGGTCCAAAAATCTTTCAGCCAGCGCATGTAGGCGCGACCCTTGCGCGGATAACTGCCATATTCATTTTCGAGCTGTGTCATCAGGATTGGTCCCCCATTAATGGCTAAAAACGGTTTGGCAATCGATGCCACCGCCTCAAGATATCGGGTTTGCGCTTCCATGAAACGTGAATCCTCAATCGTGCGGATTTTGAGGTCTGGATATTTGAGGAGCCGAGAAGGAATGCCGCCAAAGTCCCATTCGCCGCAAACGTAGGGACCGGGACGGAAAAGCACCCACATGCCCTCTTCCTGGCAAATTTTCATAAAAGTGGCGATGTCGCGGTTTCCAGTTTTGAAATCGAATGAACCGTCTGGTCGCTCAAAATCGTTCCACATAATATAGAAAGCGATGGTGTTCATGCCCATAGCCTTGGTCATTTGAATGCGGTTGCGCCAATGCTCTCTGGGAATCCGTTGCGGGTGCATCTCGCCGGATCGGATTTGGAAAGGCTTGTTGTCCAGTAGAAATGTCTCGCCTTCCGGTCCACCAAACGTGAATTTATGCGGTTTACCATTGGGGTAAGTCTTATTCAACACGCCGTTTGCGGCACCTTGCGTGCTCATCTGAAACGCTCCGAAAGTCAGCAGAGGACAAAGAAGCAATAGAATTTGATTTATCTTCATAATTTATCTTTCTGATTAAATGTCTTCCAAATATGAACTGCATATAAAAAAGACATGGTTTCCAAACGATAAAACGAGCCTAATATACCGACTGCGTTGGTAAAACATGCGACAGAATACATAGAATAGCGCGGGGAATCCACATTATACGCAAAAAAACTGTCAATGGGTTTATCCGCGCTGACTTGATTTGGTCAGGTGTTTCCGCAACATATCAAGTGCCATCCGGGTAGCAGCGAGGCGCACGAGGCTGCGACCGTTGCCGAAGAGGTGTCTCTCCGTTTGAACCTTTTCTGTGTTGGCCAACCCGATATAGACCAGTCCGGCGGGTTTCCTGGTTGTTCCGCCGCCGGGTCCTGCGATTCCTGTGATGGCGAGACCATAGTCGGCGTTCAATTTTTTCATCACTCCGAGTGCCATCTGTCCGGCAACGGTCGCGCTCACCGCTCCGTCCTTTTCCAGTGTGTTGGGATCGATTCCGAGATGATCGATTTTGACGGTGTTGGAGTAGGAGAGGATGCCTCCGATGAAATATTTTGAACTGCCTGGTATGGACGTTATACGCGCCCCCAGCAGTCCGCCGGTGCATGACTCAGCAACCGCGAGTGTGGCGTTATTTTCGGTGAGCAGTTTTCCGATGATCTCTTCCATGGTTGTGCGTTTGTCGGCGAAGAGTTTGCTGCCTAGTAATTCGCGGAGTTTTGCGTCCGCCTTATTCAGCAGTTCGAGATCTCCTGATTGTGACGCAAGCCTGATCTCCAGGCGTGCGGCGGCGGCACAGTAGGCGATATCGATGCCGGATGGGGGGAAGCCGTTGGCGCGGAAAAGGGCGAGTGCGTCGGATTCCGGCAGTCCGCAGGTGAGATATATCTTTTCCATGAATGCGGATTTGCCGGTGATGTTCTCTTTCAGCCATGGCAGGACGTGATCGTTGAGTATTGCGGTGAATTCGGTCGGAGGACCGGGGAGGATGAAGAGTGTCCGGTTGTTTTCGAGATTGAGGCGTTCGCCGGGAGCGGCACCAACGCGGTTGGGGAGGGCGGTGGCTCCCTCAATAATGTCAGCCTGCTGTATCCTGTATTCGTTGAAATCGTTCCCGTGCGTTTCGCATCGCTTTTGAATGGAGGTCAGAGCCAGCGCATCGGGCGTGAGCTTGCGTCCCAGCATGGCGGCGACGGTTGCGCGGGTGACATCGTCATCGGTTGGTCCAAGTCCGCCTGTGCAGAAAACGATATTGGCGCGGTTCAAGGCATCTTGAATTGCCTCGCGGATGATTTGCGGGTCATCGGGAACGGTTGTGTCGCGTGTTAAACGTAAACCGATGACACTGAGTTCCTGCCCGAGTGTCTGGGCGTGAGAGTTGATGGTGCGTCCGCTCAGCAATTCATCGCCGGTCGAAACCAACTCGACGCGATTCATGCCCCGTAGCCCTCAGGATGAGCCTTATGCCAGTTCCATGCGTGTTGAATAATGGTTTTTATGTCGGCGTGTCTCGGATTCCAGCCCAGTTGTTTGCGAGCCTTAACGGCACTCCCGATCAGGCGTGGCGGGTCGCCGGGTCGCCGGGTCGCGACCTCTGCGGGGATGGGGTGACCGGTAATTTCGCGGGCGGTCGCAATAACCTCTTTCACGGAGTAGCCGTCACCGTTACCAAGATTGAAAGAGCCGGAGCAGTCTTTGGTCAGTGCCAGTATGTGCGCTTGCGCCAGATCCGCGATATGTATGTAGTCGCGGATGCAGGTGCCGTCCGGGGTGTCGTAATCATCGCCGAAGATGTATATCTTCTCACGTTTACCCAGTGCCACTTGGAGTATAAGCGGGATGAGATGGGTTTCTGGCATGTGGTCTTCGCCGAATTTCGCGGTGGCACCGCAGGCGTTGAAATAGCGCAGAAATACCGTCTGCATTTTCTTGATTGAGTGACACCACTTCAGAACATGCTCGAACAGCATTTTGGAGTCGCCATATGGATTGATTGGGTTTTGCGGATGGTTTTCAGGGATCGGCACCTCTTGAGGGTTGCCGTAAGTTGCACATGTTGAGGAGAAGATGATTTTGTTCACGTTCGCAGTCTCCATGGCATCGATCAGATTCACCCCGCCGCTCACATTATTACGGTAGTAAAGCATGGGATCCTCCATAGACTCGCCGACCAGTGCTAGTGCCGCGAAATGTACCACGGCATCCGGTTTTACCGACAGCATAGCGTCGCGAATATCGGTGGCATTGAGCAGATCACCCTCGATAAGCTCCGCACGCTCATCAATTGCCTCGCGATGTCCACGCTTGAGGTTGTCGAAAACCGTCACCTCGTGACATTCATTAAGTAGCAGTTCCGTGGTTACGCTACCGATATATCCCGCTCCGCCCGTTACAAAAACTTTCATCCGTGTTTCCTTTTTCGTGAAAAATTAATATCGAAGTATACTACAACGTATTCATTCAATTATCAATTGGATAATGATTAGAATTCTGTTGAGAAAAAACATAAAAACATAAGTTGACAGGATTGATCATTTTTGAGAATATTTTGAGTCGACAGGGATCGTCGGTCTATCTCGGATCGGATTGGATGGCGCGTTGCGAATTAGGGCGCGGGTGAATATGTTTGGTTCGGGAGAGTGCTGTTGGTCTGTAAGCTAGAAGAGTTAGGACAACCAGAAAAAAAAAAGGAGAGCGACAATGAAGAAGATTGTGTTAGTTGTGTTAGCGGCGTTGTTTGTGGCTACGATTGCCTGCGCGGCACCGTCGTTACCGATTACGAAACCACCGGTGACGGATGGGATAAACGCCGGACCGGCACCGATAGATCCCGATGCGATTCAAGGTCAATGGTTCACCGACAGAACCACAGGCTTGCAGGAGGTTCGCACCCATGAGTTCTATGACAACATGGAGCTTTTTGGCGGTGGTGAAGTGGCTACCGGCGGTTTCAGCACGGATGCCATCTACGGCAAGGTCAGCAACATCATTTTTGGGCCGGGTTCTGAGATAACCGCGTTTGACATTGATGCTACCATCCATAATGACACCGGGCATGAACTGGACGATTGGGATGATGGCTACAACAGCCATACCGAGTCGTTGAGCACATCGGACAATTGGGTTGGCACTCTGTATAAAACCAAGCTCACGGCCGAGTTTGCGTTGAATCAGGATAGACTGGAGCCAGCAATCTGGAACCCGCCGTACACGGATCAGGATCCGCATTTTATTGCGGTGAACGAAGATGAAGAGGCATGGTATTGCTATAACACGCAACAGGGTGACTTCTATGTTCCGACATGGGATTTCGGAGATATTCCTGTTGATGAAAGCGCGACCCGCAAACTTTCGTTCGTGGTGGAGGGCATGGGCTTGCTCCCGACAGATCCGCGTTACAATGCCATTATGACATCTTTCAGTGCCGATCCAGGAAAGGGAGATATTCTTCAGAACCGCACAACTTCGCTCAAGATCAGTGACTGGGTGGAGCCGTTGACACTGGATGACGGAAGTGCTTATCCCGCTCCCGGTCATAGCAGTGATGTGTCGGTGTTCCATAACATTCCTGAGCCGACATCCGCAGTTTTGATTGCCGGATTGGGCTTCATTCTCATTAGAATGCGTCGCTATCTGAAACGTTAGCGGGAGAAAAAGTGGTGACAGTTCCAAGATCCGGATGTTGGTTTTTCCGGATCTTGGAATTTTTTTTGAGGACATTTCAGCCTGAACTGCTCATAATCCTGAAAATGGTGGTTTAATTATGAGAAAAAGTGGTTCTTAACCGATTATACTTAGCCTGAAACCTGAATTCGGCAATTGAATGCAATGCATATGCACAGTCATTTTGCCCGTAACGTGTTGCGCCTGGGACTATATGCACTAACGGATGTGCTTTCGCTCATGCGCAACACGTTGTGAACGGAAACATGGCACATCTGCATCCACATAAACTACCGAATCTAGGTGAAACGCTTACTCCATGAACGGATTAGACTGAAACGGCTGATGTCACTTTTGGATATGTCCGCCGCAACCAGAGCGAAAGCGCGATTCACGCTGTGTCGGGTTTCATGTGAGGGAGTGAATAAAAACGGATATGGGTGATCTGATAATTTCAGTACAATGATGTGGACATTGACAAGCTGGAGAGCTATAAGCGGTGTTTTTGTTATTTGTGTCGGTGCGGATTTGGCAGAGATAAAAGAGAGTGAAGAAACAATTGATGAAAGGGTAGTCGCATGAGTGTAGAGAAGAGCAAAGAGATTGACGTGTCCGTGGAATCAAGCAAGGTGATTTCGCCACAGTTTATAATGCCTTTTATTTTAATAACGATACTTTTTCCACTGTGGGGTTTTGCCAACGATATCACCAATCCGATGGTGGCGGCATTCAAAAACATTTTGCTGATCAGTAACTTCAAGAGTTCGCTGGTGCAGTTCGCCTTTTATGGCGGTTACGCAGTTATGGCTATTCCTGCGGCGTTATTCATCAAACGTTTTTCTTACAAAAAAGGTGTTTTGATTGGTTTGGCACTCTATGCGATAGGTTGCCTGCTGTTTATTCCGTCGGGTGTGAGTATGCTTTTCCCCGCTTTCCTGCTTTCATATTTTATAATGACCTGTGGTCTCTCGTTTCTTGAGACAACGGCAAATCCGTATGTTCTGTCGATGGGTTCAGAAAAGACGGCGACACGTCGATTGAATCTTTCACAGTCTTTCAATCCGATGGGTTCAATAATGGGGATGTTTGTGGCCGGCACATTCATCCTCGCCAATCTCGATGGCACGACGGAGACGGGTCGCCGCTACCTCCAGACTGCGGCTTCTGAGCAGAAAACGGCACACATTCAGATAGTTGAGAAGCAGGAGCATGTGGAAGTGACCAAAAAAGGGGAAAAGAAGGTTGGAACCTTGCCGGATATCGAGAGGATTTTGGAAGAGAAAGAGTGGCGCGGAAGCAGGAAGTTGCTCAAAAAAGGCGCGGAGTTGTCTGGAGGGCTTTACCAGACACTGGCGGTTATGGCGGATCCGAAGCCGAAACAGGCGGAAGAGGTGAATGCGGAACTTAAGACCCTTCCAAGTCCCTCCTATATAGATGCGTCTGTTGGTGCGGTTATGGTTGTTTTACAGATGAAGGCTCCGCCGCCGCCTGCGGATGTTGAGGTTCGGCGTGATGAGTTGTTTTTTAATTCGAGCGGACTCGAACAGGCGTTGGTTTTGAACCGTGAGGCACTGACCATTGACAAGATTGATCCAGAGATTCTCCCCCAGGCGCGGGCGGAGTTCGCCGCTGCTGCGGCATCCGCCAAACAACTAAGTGACATCTTCTCCAGCCTGTATAATCCCAAAGAGGGGGCGACTGCGGTTGATGGTGATCCGGCGGAGCTTCTTGCGCAGGTTAGGAAGAGCTTGAGTGCCGGTGCCGTCAGAATAAGTTCAATTCCAGCGCAGTCACTTCAGGGTTATTATGACGCGCTTGGTGCCGATTTAAAGGCTATTCAGAAGAGGGATTTGGGTGTTGTAGTGAAGCCTTATGCGATGATGGGGGTCTTTCTCCTGCTGGTGTTGGCATTGTTTGCGTTCAAATTGCCGTCCAATATTTCGCACGAGGGGAGCAAAGAGCTGGATATTGGTGGCACGTTTAAACGTCTTATTGATAATCCTGCTTATATTGAGGGGGTTTTAGCTCAGGCGTTTTATGTGGGTGCTCAGATTATGTGCTGGACATTTATTATCCAATACGCCGAGTTGGAGTTGGGGTTATCGAAGGCCACGGCGCAGTATTGCAACATTTTGGCTATGATAATTTTTGTCTCCAGCCGTTTTATCTGCACATTTTTGCTGCATTATGTCAAACCCGGCGGTCTTTTGGCGGCACTTGCCGTTGGCGGTATAGCATTGACCACGGGTACGGTGTTTATTGAGGGTTACACTGGTCTTTACTGTCTGATTGGTGTATCTGCCTGTATGTCGCTGATGTTTCCGACGATTTACGGTATTGCCCTTCGGGGTCTGGGTGATGATGCCAAGCTTGGTTCGGCCGGGCTTATTCTGGCTATTGGTGGCGGGTGTCTTATGCCTCCAATGCAGGGCAAAATTATTGATATGCCGGCG
Organism: uncultured Verrucomicrobiota bacterium; assembly: GCA_964440175.1. Classification (GTDB taxonomy): domain Bacteria; phylum Verrucomicrobiota; class Kiritimatiellia; order CAYTQP01; family CAYTQP01; genus CAYTQP01. Next base: position 15,962 of record CAYTQP010000018.1, on the reverse strand, counting down.
TTTGACCTTGGCTTCATGGAGCTTGCCAGTGTGCGGGTCTCATTTCTTCTTCCGTTGGTCTGCTTCATTGTGATAGCTCTTTACGGATTCAGGACGATTAAGCATCTCAAAGATGTGTGAGCTGGTGCGGTTTCAGCGCGTAATATCCAGAAAGACGGGGTAGTGGTCGGAGGCGTGTGACCCCTCGCCGGGTTTGATGTGTGCGTCGTGTGAGACCCCTTCAGGAATCCTGCCGGGAGCTGACGCTGTCCACGGGCTGTTTGTTAATTGATTGTTGATAAACAGCCGATCGAAAGTGGCGGGCGGGAACTCCATGCTCGGAATCCCCACGCGTGTGGGTATGGTGATGCGTTCTTCCAGTGGCTCTCCGCGCCAGAGGTCCACCCACCCTTTCAGCGGAAGCAGGCAGTTGTCGTCTTTAAAATTTGCCGAGTCTGGATCAGTGTTCATGTCGCCCAGTACGATGATCTCCCAGAATACTCCAGGAGTTTTCGCAATGGTCTTGTCTGCATTGTCCCGCAGTATTTGAAGCCCGGCTCGGCGTTTAGCGATATTCAGGTGGCGTTTACCCCAATTTGATTTCAGATGCACACCATAGAGCAGAAGTTTATGGTTTGCGCCAAGGTCGACTGTAACGCGCACGACACCCCGTGTGGGGCGGGTCTTGCCCTCAAGTCCGCCAAAGTCAATCACTGTCACGTCCTCCAGTTCAACTCTCGACATCAGTGCCATGTGATGTTTGAACCCTTTACCATATCCGAATTTACACAGGTACACAAGCGGGTAAGGATTTGAGAAGTTCTTGTTCAAAAGTTTCAGGACTTTCCCGTTTTCGATCTCCTCCAGAACAATTATATCCGGGTTCATGCGCTCAATAATGACGGCGGCTATTTGCGCTTGTTTCGCCGCAATTTCTGTTGTCCGTGCTCCGTCGTTTACGCCGTCCTGAAAGTTTTCAATATTGTAGCTGGCGATCCGCAGTTGGTTATTCAGAGGCGCGACACTGTTGGTGTCGTACAGGATGGGTTTTGGTTTCAGCATGACGGGTGTGCCGGTGTAACCGAGGTGTCTGTCCGTGGCTGTCGGTGATGCGGCGGCGGACAGAATGGAGATGACGGTCGCGGTGACTGTTGTGACGAGAAATCGACGGAGTCTTTTAGTTTTATATTTCATAATGTCGCCATGCTTGCATTCATCTACCTAAAGTGTAAAGATAAAAAATGAGCGATTTTATCGTTATTGCTTTGAAGTTTGAGAGAAAAGGATCATCTTGTTTTGCGTGTTAAATCGGAATATCATTGTCTCTTTCGGGATTTTTTCTGATTGTCTCTTTTTTTGTTTCCGGTCATCTGTTTGAGTTGTCTCTTTATGATTTTGTCACGTTCTGATCTGCGTTCTTCCATAATTCGTTTTATCTTCCGGATCTTCTCCTCCATTTGCGAAATAATTTTGAGACGTTCCGCTTCACGAAGATCAAACATTTTTTCCAGCTCACCTTTGAGTTCTGAGCGAATCTGCTTTCTGGCTTCAATCTCCTTTGTGTTTTGATAAGATCTTGAGAGTTTGGCGATTGATTGTCTTAGCGTCCTGATTTCGGGATTGCGTTGACGGGGTGGTCCTCCGCGTTCATTCTGTCCCGATCCGCCGGCACGCCAGCTTGGGTGTTCAGGTGTTCCTGTGCATCCGAGATTCTGCCGCCGCGCTTTCCGAAGAAGCGTTCTGATCTCGTTTCTGAAAGCGTCGGGATCCTCGTTGCGAAGAGTTTGAAGTCTTTTGTGCTCATCCGGTTGTGTTTCTTTGAAGTTTTGCATGAGCCTTTCGACGGGTGGCACGGCAAACTCTTCGTTGTGATGCCGACCCCGCCGTTGCTGCTTTTCATGCCGCTGTTCGTTTTGCGCTGAAACAGTTGCTACGCAACACGCAAAGGCGGCGGTTAGAACAATACATTTCGTTTTCATATCTCCAGCTCCTCTATTTTCAGGAATTCATCGACAAGGGCATCTATACCTCTGTCGGCATCCGCCGCTTCGGAATATTCTAACAGCGCGAAAGTGACCTCCTCATCAAGTGCCAGCAACTGACTGTCGAGGTCTTCATCCCACTCCAGCACCGCGATTCGGGGTACACCTAATATAGAGTCTTTTGTCAGAAAAAGGTGGCGCATGGGGATACTCAAAGTCAATATGAGCAGTGCCGCTGTAGCGTACAGGAGTGCCGGTTGCCATACCTTCAGGAGCGACTGTTGTCTGTTTCCGCGTCGGGAATGCTCGTTCCGCCGGAGTTCTCGGTGGGCATGGTTCTTTATCGCCAGCATTGTGGTGTCGCTCATGCGTGTTTCGTTTTCCGTGCTGCGGGCGGCGGAGAATATTGCTTCCAGCTCGGCCTCAATTCTGGCTGCGGTGCTGTTATGATCCAATTCCGTCTCAAGGCATTTTGTGTGATTTGCCGACAGTTCGTTCGTCATTTTTAGCAGTAGTTTGCGTTCAATCTCTTCGGGTTTCATCGCACTTTTCCCTTCACTTCGTATTCGTCTCTCAATTCATTTCTCAGCCGCTCAAGCGCGTATTGCATACGGGCCAAGGCGGTGTTGATGGAAACTCCCTGTATCTTGGCAATTTCTTTAAACGTTAATTCAGCTTCCACCCGCATCAGAAAAACAGCTTTCTGTTCTGGCGGAAGCACCTTCATGGCACTACGTATATGCTCACCTGTATCCCTGTCCATAACCAGAGCACCCGGACCCGCCTCGGTGTCCACCAGTTTCTCTTCCAGCCGTCCGCTTGAATCGTCATTGTCGGCAACCACGTCCACAAAGCGCTTATTTTTGCGTGCCATATCAATGATTAGATTGTGCGTTATGCGAAACAGCCAGCTAAGAAAATTCCCTTTCCTGAAAGATGAGAATCGCTTGATAGCCCGAAACCAAACCTCTTGGAATATCTCTTCGGCATCGCCGCGCCCTTCCGTCATCTTGAGAATGAACCCGAAAAGCGGCCGTCGATAAATCTCGACTAACTCTGCCATGGCATCGACATCACCGTCCCGATACCTTTGCAAACATCTATCTGCCAGATCATCCATAGTTCATACACTTTGCCAGCAATCCGGCCTCTTCCGCTTTCCACGTACAACGGTTATACCGAATTTTTATTGCAAAAAATTTTTTATAAAGACCGCACATCTCTCCGCTGTACCAGTGAAAAAAGCGATAATATCCAACATTTCGTTGGTTAGCTTGCAGAGAAAGAGACGGGTGTCCGGCGAGCCCACTGCCACAATCCAGAAACAGATTCCCAGAAGATTAAAAAGGTAGATCACCGCATAGGAGAAAAGGAAGCCATGGGAGGATAAATCACTCTGATGCTCTCTCATCATTCGGAAGGTGAAAGTGATGTGAAACGCCCAGGTCAACCCAAGCAGACCCAGCCAGAGTGGTTTGTAGGCGTGCAGGTCGGTGAATGCGTACAGGGCTGCGTATATCAGAAGCGTTAGCGCGGAGTAGAATGGGAAATAGTATGGGGCGAGGGCGATGAGGAAGTTTGTTTTGGAGAGGCGCACACTGCCGCCCTCTTCGGTGATGTTTATGTCCGAGACGCGTGCACCCATCAGTAGCCCCCAGAGGGCATGCGTCATCTCGTGTCCGAAAACATAGGTTTTTACAGGGTGGGGCATTATGGTGAAGAGGAATACCCAGAGTCCGAATCCAGCAAAGAATCCCCAGACTGGCATGCTGATCACGGCCACCGATTCAGGTTTTATCTCGATCAGCAGAAAGAGAAAGGTGCGTGTTACCGCGACACAGAGTGGCAACAGTAAGAGTCCAACAGCAAATTTAAGGCTTTTCAAAAACATTCTTTTTTTAATTTCGAGTATTGACTTAATCCGTCATTTGAATACTATGGCACAACTTTTAAAAAAAGAAATAAAAAAGTGTCCCGACCAATCAATGGCGGGAAGGACAGAGAGTACGGAGATATATTTTATGCCAATTTTAATTAGTTCGAAAAGGCGTGCGCGTCAGATAGAGATTGAGACCAAGCGTAATATGGGCAAGAAATCCCGCGTTCACAACGCACGCAGGACTTTCATGGATTCCATTGATGCGAAGGATCACGCCTTGGCTTCAGATGCGTTCAAGAAGTACTGCTCGGCATTGGATAGAGCCGCCAAGCACAACATCATCAAAAAGAACACCGCTGTTCGTCGCAAAAAGAGAGCCGCTGCGAAATTGCGTGCAATTGCGTAGTGTCGGGGCGTATGGGTTCCATAAAAACATGAATACTACAAAGCGGATATTTTTGTATATTCTGATTCTGGCGTTGCCAGTCGTTGCCAGGGCGCGGCTTGTGGACGAGTTGCTCGCGTCTTATGATAGCGTCAAAAGCGTCAGTTGCGAGGTGCGGCGAACCAGTTGGATGTCGGAAAAAAAGATGAAGTCGCTCAGTCGGGTTCATTACCAGAAGCCCGATCGCATTCATGTAGACAGTTTTGCGCCCATAAAGCGCCGCCATGTGGCCGATGGAAAACGCTTGTACTACTATGTTGCCGGTGATCCGCTGGGTTTCTCCCGTCCTGTTAATGAACTCGACGAGAATTGGTTGATATCGTTGCGGAAAGTTCCCGCCACGGCGATGGAGCACCTGCTGAAGATAGGTGCCGCGAAAGAGGATAAACTCTCCGCTGGCACTGGTTATTTCGCACGGTGCGGATACAAGACGGATAAGCCCTATATTGTGCTGTCTCTGGTGGCGACTAATAAGCTTCAGCTGGTCGAATACTACGAGACACCAAAGATGGAGAATCTTCTACTACGCTGTGAATACAAGCAGTTCGAAGAGGTGTTGCCGGGTGTCTGGTTTTCCCTTCATCAAGAGACAAAGCTGAATTTTAAGGGGATTGAAAGCCGGGAGACCGTTCAATTTCTCAATGTGTCGGTCAATAAACCGATAGCGAAAAGCCTTTTTAACCACGAATATTATTTCAGAAAAGTCAAGTTTGTTGACGATTTTGAGGAGATATACAAATAGTCCTATTTTCGACTTGAATGATTTGTGGGATTGGGGTAGCTTTATGGGTGACAGTTTGGCAGGGCAGTGTTTTTTGTGTGGTCTGTTGGATGGGTGTCGATTGAGTGAGTTCAATATAAAGACAGGAAAGGGGATTGAATGAAGAAGATTGTTGCAGTTATGTTGATCGCGATCTTGATGTTAACGATTGTGGGGCCAGTAGCCAGTGCCGGTGAAGGGCGCGGTGGATTTATGGGTTTCATTGCCGGATGCTGTTTTGGATTGCGTGCTGGTGTTGATTACAACGACGGCATGGACCTTCACTGGCGTGAATGGTGTCGTGTGATACCGTATGTGGGTATTATATTTGGTTTGTGGGATGGTTTTGATTGTGGCGGCGGAATGACGCGTCCCGACCTTGCCGCGAAATATGGAAGCCAGTACTATTGATCAATCCGGAGTTCGGGTTTTGATATAGAACATTGACTTGATAGAGTTGAAGATTAAGGAGAATCAGTAGATGAAAAAGATTATTGCAGTTATGTTGATCGCGATCTTGATGTTGACGATTGTGGGACCAGCAGCCAGCGCCGGTGAAGGGCGCGGTGGATTTATGGGTTTCATTGCCGGATGCTGTTTTGGATTGCGTGCTGGTGTTGATTACAATGGCGGCAAAGAGCTTCACTGGCGTGAATGGGTTCGTTTGGTGCCGATAGTTAATTTAGTGGTTGGTATCTGGGATGGGCTTGACTGTGCAGGAGGTTTGACACGTTCCGACCTTGCCGCGCAGTACGGTAGCCAGTATTATTGATTGTTCTGAGTTTAATTTGAACTCAGAATTCAAATAGCGGGACCCTGGTCTTTTTGGCGGGGTCCTTTTTTTATTCGCAATAAAATAGATATTGAAAATTTATGCGGCAAACACTAAAGTTGCGGCTTTATTTACAACACGACATCTAATTTTGAGAGACAGAGGGTAAAATGGCTCGAAAAGAATCAGGACTTGGACTGCAGGACGTGGTTTACAACCTCGATGTGGGTATGGGATTGAACATTCTGAGGGCAGCACTGTACATTGGTGCAGTTCTGGTGCTGGTACTGCTCTATACGGCGACTCAGTTTAAAGGTTTGAAAGACGCGGATGCGATGGACAGCGCGCAACTTGGTCGGAATCTAGCGTATGGGCGTGGGTACACCACCTATAACATTAGTCCGCTCTCGATGAAATATATGCAGGGTGTCACGCATGGTGATCCGAAAGTACTCTCACACCCGGAGCTGACACGTCCGCCGGTTTATCCGGCAGTGCTGGCAGGGGTGTTTAAGTTGCGCAAAAGTCTGCTGGTCTCGGCTCCGACAAGGGGAATGAGTGTCTATAAGCCGGAACAGTACTTTATTATTCCTCTGAACAATATGTTCTCATTGTTTACCGGGCTTCTTGTGTATCTATTAGGGATGCGTCTGTTTGATAAAAGGCTTGGTTTTCTGGCGATGAGCATCTTTTTCCTGAGCAACGTGGTGTGGGCATCGAGTGTGTCGGGAACTGATCTTCCTCTGGTAACGTTTCTGTCCGTGGCGGCATTCTACTCCATTGTGCTGTCGGCCGACACGAGAGATGCGGGGTATCCGTTCATCAAATGGTTTCTGCCGTATCTGTTCGCGGCGGGTTTTTGTGTGATTGCCTTTTTGACTCGTTATGGAACAGTTTTTCTGATGCCTGCGCTGGCTTTTTATGTGAGGATTCGGTTTAAAGAGAAACGTTGGTTGTTAACAGTGCTGTTTATTGGATTGTTTCTGGCGGGAATAGCCCCGTGGCTGGCTCGAAACTTTATGCTTTGTGGAAAGTTACTGGGGTTGGCTCCCTACATGGTGTTTGACGATGATGGTATGTTGCTCTCAAAGTTTGAGGCATCACTATCAGTGGGGCAGTTCTTCAAAGGCGCGTTTTTCCGTCTGTGGCTGAAAAATATGGCCGGCTTCTACAATAGCGATATTCGCCAGATAGGGGCGGGATTTATGGGAGCATTCTTCCTCGTGTCATTTTTTTACAGCTTTGTGCGTGCCGAGGTGCGGAGCTTGCGCTGGTCGGTTGCGCTCGGGATTCTTCTGGCGATTATACTCGCAGGATTTGCGGGGAAGAGTGCTATTAAATTACTCCACGTTTTCCTGCCGTTTGTAATAATTTACGGACTGGCCTTCTTTTTCCTGCTTTTGGAGCGGTTGCAGCTGAAATTCCGCCTTTTGGAACTTGCGCTAATCTCGTTTGTGGTGATTATGTCGGCGATGCCACTGGTGTTTGTGATGCTTCCGCCGCGAACCGGATTCCCATATCCCCCGTATCATCCTCCTTTTATAGCCAGTGTCTCATCCTGGATGCAACCTACGGAGATAATCTGCACGGATATGCCATGGGCGACGGCATGGTATGGGGATCAGGTTTCACTGCTTTTGCCAAGTGATATTGATGAGTTCTATAAAATAAACGACTTAACCTATAAAATCAGTGCTATATATTTCACCACCATCACGCGCGATAAACCGTTTGTGCGCACCTTGATGATTGGTAGATATCGAAGCTGGTTCCCCGTTCTCAACGGGAACATACCAGGAGATTTTCCACTGAGCAGTGCTCAACGGCTGAACCATTACGATCAGCTTTTTCTAACGGACTATCCCCGCTGGGAAAAGGATCTTGTCCCGAAATAAAGCATTTCGGGTTGAAATAAATGTGTTAACGGAGGCGATCCTGTGGGTCACAATCGCTTAGAACGGCTTGAATCTTATGTTCTAAAAGTCATTGAAGGCAGAGAGAAAGGCTTCGGAGCTGCTTGTCTGCGCCTCGTGTTGCATCAGCTTTCGATGCTGTTTAAGTTTTTAGCTCAAACACGGCTATGGCTGTATCGTCACCGCATAATCAGGGACACAACGCTGGGATGCCAAGTGCTGAGTGTTGGAAACTTGACGGTTGGGGGTACAGGAAAAACTCCGGTGGTTGAAGTCTTCGCCCGAACGTTGCAAAAGTCGGGAAGAAGAGTGGCAATTTTAAGCCGGGGCTATAAGAAGAAACAGCCGTCATTGGTTGAACGGATTGTGAATCGGATAACTTTCAAAAACCGCCGCTCGCCGCCCATAGTTGTGTCTGATGGCGAGCGCGTGCTGATCGATTCCGACAGCGGTGGAGATGAACCCTATATGCTGGCCACAAACCTCCCCGGCGTTGTCGTTGTCGTTGGCAAGGACAGAGTTAAATCAGGACGCTATGCGATTCAGAAGCTCGACTGCGATACATTGATTCTCGATGACGGTTTTCAGTATCTCTCGCTTAAGCATCGTCTCGATATTGTGCTGGTTGATGCCACCAATCCGTTTGGTAATGAACATGTCCTGCCGCGTGGTATTTTGCGGGAACCGGTCCACAACATAAAAAGAGCTGGTTTTATTTTTATCACTAAATCAAAACCGGCAGGTGAGCCGGAACTAAAAAAACGTTTGCGGGAATTGAATCCAAAGGCAGAAATTTCAGAGTGCTGCCACTGTTCACGCTACCTCCAGGATGTGATTACTCGCGAAAAGGTCGAACTGGAGTTTCTGAAGGGTAAAAAAGTGTTTGCTGTCTCAGGGATTGCCGCGCCGCGTGGATTCGAGAATGAGCTTCTTCGCCGAGGCGTAGAAATTCTGGGACATGAAACATATGCAGATCATCATCGCTATACACAGCAGGAGTTGCTGGATGTCATAAATGAGGGACTTAATCTTGATGCGGATGCAATTGTAACAACTGAGAAAGATGCGGTGCGTTTCCCTAGAATTGAACACCCGCCCATTCCAATCTATTATTTACGCGTTGAAATCGAGATGCTCAGCGGCACCGATGCGTTCAACGATTGGATCAACCGAATATGTTTCCGCAGATTAGATACTTAGGGGCGGCGGGAATGAACGAACACAGGGCAGGGAAGCCAGTTAAAATACGCAAAGTTTTAGTGTGCTCCCCCAGTTGGATTGGCGATATGATTATGTCTTTGCCTGCCTTGCAGGTGGCGTGTGCCGGGCGTTCGAATGATCGTTTCACTATCATGACAAAACCCCCGCTGATTCCACTCTGGGAGCTTAGCGGTGTTGCGGATGAGATAATTGTTCAGGAATCGGGTCTGAGAGGAACAGTTCGAACATCGGCGGTTTTGCGAAGTCACCGTTTTGATGCCGCTTGCATCATCCCTAACTCCTTCCGGTCAGCACTCATCCCGTGGCTGGCGGCAATTTCGAGGCGTATCGGATTCCGAGGTCATTGGCGTTCATTTATGATCAATGAGATGGTGGCGAAGGATGAATCGTCGCACCGCGAAACTCACCAGTGTTATGAGGTTGCGGTTTTGCTGGGACTCTCGTCCGTAGGCGAAGAATTGCCGCCGCCTAAGCTTAAGATAGAGGAGTCTGCTGTTGTGGCGGTTCTAAAAAAGTTTTCACTGACTGGCGGAGCGGTTGCGTTGATTCCCGGCGCGGCCCGCGGCTCGTCCAAATGCTGGCCGGTCGAGCACTATGCGGATGTCGGCGAAATGCTGGCGGCGGATGACAGGAAAATACTTCTTTTTGGATCGAACGCGGAACGGAAAATGTGTGAAGTGGTGGCTGAAAAGATAGGTGACTCGGCGGTTAATCTGGCGGGGAAAACAGACATAAAAGAGTGGGCGATTCTTATGAAAACTTGTGCGGCAGTTGTTGCGAACGACAGTGGCGGCATGCATTTAGCCGCCGCTGTCGATATTCCGGGTGTCGCACTGTTTGGAATCACGGATCCTGGAAAAACAGGACCGCTTGGTGGGCGTATTAAGGTGTTGCAGAACAGCGATGTTCGCAGTCGTAAAATTGCACGCGATTCTGTTTTGGCGCAAAAATGTCTGGAATCTATCAGTCCTAAATCTGTATACGAAATGTTGCAGGAAGTGATGGATGATTAAGGAAGCAGTTAGGAATGGTGTCATGCGTGTCAAAATATCAGCGTGTATAATTACCTTCAATGAAGAGGCGAATATTCGTCGCTGTCTTGAAAGTGTAAAGTGGTGTGACGAGATAGTGATACTGGACAGTTTCAGCACCGATAAAACACAGGATATCTGTAGAGAGTATACAGACAATATTTTTCAAAACGAATGGATGGGGTACGTGGGACAGAGAAATCTGATCCGTGAAAAAGCGACCTGTGAATGGGTGTTTTATCTCGATGCTGACGAAGAGGTGTCGTCAGAACTGCAGACGGAGATTTTTGAACAGCTTGAGTCCTATTCTGAAAAGATTGTGGGATATCAGTTCCCGCGTAGAGTTCAGTATCTTGGGAAATGGGTGCTACACGGAGAGTGGTATCCCGATATCAAGCTACGGCTTTTTAAAAAAGATGTCGGCAAAAGTGTGGGGAGCGAACCGCACGACTATGTGATTGTTGATGGTGCTGTTAAGACGCTGAAATATCCGATCAACCACTACACATATTCCGGTATTGAAGATCATTTGAAGACGGTGAACAATTTTACAACCATTGCCGCCGATGAGAAGTTTAAAAAGAATTTGCGCTGTTCGTGGTTCAGTATTTTTTTTCGTTCTCAGTGGCGTTTTGTGAGAGGCTACATTCTGAAGGCTGGATTTTTGGATGGGAAAAGGGGCTTGCTCATAGCACTGATTAGTTCGTTCTCTGTGTTTATAAAATATACAAAGCTGTGGGAACGGCATCTGCTCGAATCTGAAAAGACGACGGGTGACGAATAAGGAGCCGGCTGTGAAGATAGCCTTTATCAAACAGAAATTTGTTAAATTTGGAGGTGGCGAAGGGTATCTCGTTCGCCTTATGAACGCTTGCGCCGCAGAGGGGGATGAGGTTCATCTTATAACAACGGCATGGCAGGCGGAGGAGAATCGAAAGATCAAACTTCATCTTGTGCCCCGTCGCGGGCGTACGCCGGGCACGCGGGCGAGCAACTTTTCCCGGGCAGCGGCGGAAGTTCTCGAACGCCGCGATTTTGATGTTTCGTTCAGCCTGGAACGAACCGAACATCAGGATGTGTGGCGTGCGGGAGAGGGGGTGCATCAAGTTTGGTTGGAACGCCGTCAGCTCTTTCAACCTCGGTTTAAAACACTGCTGAACAACAGGACTGCACGTCACAAAACGTTGCTGAATCTGGAGGCGAACTGTGTGCAAAACACCCCGCTTATAATCTCGAACTCAGAGATGGTGAAGAATGATATCGAAACCGTTTACGGTGATAATCACGGCAGAATCGAAGTGATATACAATGGTGTTGATCCAAAACAATTCAACCTCGTTGACCGCGAAGCTAACCGCCGTCGTATAAGAGAGAGCTTGAAAATATCCGATGAATGTGGAATGCTTTTGTTCGCTGGTAGCGGGTTTCTTCGCAAGGGATTGCACGAAAGCATCGCCGCACTGGCGCGTCTTCCAGAGTGCGTGATGATTGTGCTCGGACGTGACAAAACGACGAAATGGAAGAGACTGGCTGCGGGAGCGGGAGTTTCTGACCGAATCGTTTTTATGGAACCACAGTCTGAATTGAGGGCATGGTTCCATGCGGTGGATCTGGTGATGTTGCCATCTTGGTTTGATCCGTTCCCAAACGTCGGGCTTGAATCACTCTTTTGCGGAACCCCCCTCCTGACCTCTCGCTACGCCGGTGTGCATGAGGTGGTGGAGCCGGGCGGAAACGGGGAAGTGATCGATTCACCCGCAGATATTGATGCCATGGTTGCGGGTGTCGAGAGAGAGTTGCGAATGGAGCGCGACGAAAGTGACGCAGTGAAGATAGCGGAGAGTGTCAAGAAATTCACGATTGAGAATAATCGAAAAAAGACATTGGCGGTCATACGCAAACGGTCGAACTGAGAACAGTGTGTGGCTTGTCGTTTCTGGCGGTAGAGAAAGAATCGGCTGACCAGATTCCGCTTTTTACGTTCGACCATTTTTTGATTGCATGAGTGTGCACGATTGGGTAAAATCGTTGAACATAACAGCCCAATATGCCGATGAGAATCTTTTGGAATGGACAGTTACTTTCAGATCATTTGTGTGATAGTCGTAAGTGCCTCACTGCTGGCGTGGTTGGCGTGTCGGTTACGACAGCCTGTTCTGCTCGGCTATTTCTTGTGCGGTGTCTTGATCGGTCCGTGGGGGCTGGGGGTTGTCGATCAAACTGAACTGCTCTCACATATCTCGCGCATTGGCGTCACGCTTTTACTCTTTCTCGCTGGGCTTGTCTTGCATCCGAAACGCTTGGCATCATTTTTCCGTGTCGCAATGATAGCCACCTTTGGCGGCTGTTTTGTTATGTGGTTGCTACTGTTTGGTGTTCTTGTGTTGCTGGGGAATCCTCTGTCAGAAAGTTTTATCATGGGTGCTGCGTTTATGTTTTCCAGCACGATTCTGGCGATCAAGCTGTTGCCAACGACGACTCTGCACCAAAAGCGTATGGGCGGAATCTGTATCGCGATATTGATAGCGCAGGATATCATCGCCGTTATTATGATCATGATAGTTGGTTTAGATGGCGAAGGATCTTTATGGCGTTTTATTCCTATGCTGGCAGGGAAGGCAGTTCTTTTTGTGATGCTGGTTATGCTGGTGGAACAATATGCGCTTCGGCGAATGATGAAGAGCGTGGAGATGTTCAATGAAGTGTTGCTTATGCTCTGTCTGGGCTGGTGTCTCGGAATATCGGTGCTGGCGGAACACATCGGACTCTCTTATGAGATCGGTGCGTTTGTGGCCGGTGTGGCTATGGCGCGATGGAAACTCTCACTCATCTTTTCAGAGCAACTTAAACCTTTGCGCGATTTCTTCCTGATGTTCTTTTTCTTTGTTCTCGGAGCGGAGTTTGATGTACGTCTTGTTAAGACCGTCTGGATACAGGCTTTGTTTCTTGCCACGTTAATTGTTGCCATCCGTCCGCTTTGCCTGAGTTGGTTTTTGCGAATGAGCGGAGAGAAACCCGAATTTGCCAAAGAGATTGGTGCCCGGCTGGGGCCCGCTAGTGAGTTTGCGCTCATAATTGCTGTGGTGGCGGTTGAAAATGGGAGGTTGAGCGATAGAACATCACATCTGACGCAGTTTGCCACCATCATCACCATGCTGATATTTTCGTATATCGTGGTCTTCCGCTATCCGACACCAATCGGAATAACATCAGACAAGAAAAAAGATTGACTCTTAACAGAGAATTGCTACATTGACAAGCTTTTGCAACCGATGGGTGATTAGCTCAATTGGCTAGAGCACCTCGTTTACACCGAGGGGGTTACTGGTTCGAGTCCAGTATTGCCCATATTCCCGCTGTGGAATCCGTCGGTTCCTTTTGCCTGCTCAACCCATCCTTTTTTATACATTCGTTATCATCTACACCTTTTGGATGGTATTGATTTTATTCGATGTCCAGTAATTCTTTGATTTTATATGCGAGAGAAAGAAATTCGTCAGTGACTGGCGATTGCTGGATTTTATTTTCTTTCAACCAATCTGTGTAATCTGGCAATGCAAGCGTAACGTTATCATATGCGACATTGGGTATCGCAAACTCTTTCGCATCAATCTTTCTTTCAATCCATTCCTGGTAGCCAGTGAAACTGTTCAACGCGGTAACTGTCCCGACCGGAAATAATCAATGACGCATCAGAAGTCAGTATAACACCTTTCTAAACTATGCCGGTCAAAACGGGCTGGCGGTGCCTATCTTTGTGTTGAGTGTCGCGTCTGCTATTGAGCGACCATCCCTCAAAACAGGCGTTTTGCGGGGAATCCATAGTCGCCGCCGGGATTTGGCGATTAGCGAGTGACCTTTTGTGAAGAAGAGCAGATGATCCAACTGAGACGCAATCCAGAAGAACGGAAAAAGAACGGAGTAAACCCGGAAAAGTTTCTGCATTTTTTCAAAGCGTGACTCATCGATAACCAGCCCCTTGCTTGATGAGCGTTCATCTGTACCGCCGCTTTTCTTCGCCGCGAGGCGAATGAATATGTCGAGAAACTCCACAAAGAAGCGGGAGTAAGTGGTGGACTCTTCGACATCGAATCCGTCCTTTATGACATGGAAGAGTTGATTTTTTGTGTAACCCGAGCGCACATGACCGTGCTCTTTGTCAGTTAAACCAACGAGATTCCGCAGAGGGCGCAGAAGCGTATATTTTTTGATGTGCGGCACATTTATTATTAAGCGCCCGGCTGGTTTTAACACACGATGGCATTCCTTGATGAATGCGCCGTCATCTTCCAGATGCTCCAGCATATCGATGATGACAACAACATTGAAGCTTTCATCGCCAAAGGGAAGTTTGCCGTTTCCCATGAGAGCGACATTGTCCCCGACCAGACAACGAATTGAGTTCACCGCCAGGGGATCAGAATCGACACTACTCCAGACACCGCCGCGCTTTCGAAGTAACAGGCTTATAACCCCGTTGTCGGCACCGATGTCAAGACCGGTCGCATCGCCATTCATTGGTGGCATCATTCTCTCGATCTGTCGCCATTTCGCCCGCTTCAGTAACGATTTCTGAAACAGCCGCAAATGCCACTCTTTATCCGTGTTCTTGTTATCCATATATGCCTGTCCTCAATCCTGTCATGGAACGTGTTTATATAGGCGGTAGTATAACATCGTTTTTACGGGACGCAAGACTCAGTTTATTTTATAGAAACCCCTGAATGCGGACGGTCCGAAAACAGTGACGGTCTTTTCCTTAATCCAGATAAGCGTGACCCGTGTGATACACGGTGGTTTTGCAGTGATAAAAAATAATTGGTATTGACAAGCTGTTTGGATTTCACCACTATACATGTCAATATTTGTGCTTGCTATCTTGCTATGCTATCTGTGTTTCCCAGATAGCAGATGGTTTAATGGGTAACTCAAACAAGAAGGAGCTCGAGATGATGAAAAGTAGAGTCATATTGTTTGTAATGACGATATTGATGTTGGTCGGTGCTTCGGTGCAGGCATGGCAACCGGAGGGCTGGGTTTATCATGCGGGGGATTATGCTTACTCCATTAAAGATGGTGAATGGTATTATTTTAATTCTACCGATACGCAATGGCGGGTAAATCTCGATTCTAAGGTGTGGGACAAACTTACTGATGCCACTGGCTGGAATTATCATGCATGGCCATATTCATACTCAATCGATACGCACGCCTGGTCCTGGTTCAATACGAATGATGAACAGTGGTGTATCGGATTGACCAGCGGGCAGTGGACGGAATTCGGTGAAGATAAAGTGGTCGATAAAGTGAGTATTGGGGGGACTGTATGGACGGACGATACTAAAACTGAGCCTGTGGCGGGTGCCGTAGTGGGGACGAGTTTGGATGGACAAACCACCATCACCGATACCAACGGGAACTTTTTCCTGCAAACCGACACATCGGGGGATTACAGTAGTAAGCCTTATACAATCACCATAAAGATAGGTTCAAATACAACGAGTCTAGGTCCTCACTCATGGGGAGATCACCCGGTGAATCAGGATTTCTGGCCGTAAAAAATACTTTTTATAACTCATGACTCACATTCGTCATCATTTCCCGTGAATTTTTTGTGATTTAATTTTTCTTTCTTTTCCAACTTGTACAGCATATGCACATACGTATACACGTGCCACGCTTCTTAACGAGTTTGGTTCGCTACTTCATATTGCTACGTGAAGCCTGAGCGGAGCGGTTCTCTGCCTCCCGCCAGAAATGCAGTGGCAAAAGAGGCGACTTCCATGAACCCCGGCACTATCTGGTTGTACTGGAAAATGATCGATAACGGTAGAAATATATAAGAAATCCGCAAGTTGATGCGAGTTTTTAGGGACAAGTTTTTAGGGACAGGTGAAATATACGGAATAAATTCAGAAAATACCGGAAAAGTTGAGTTGACAAACCTTATCTAATAGTGGAAAGAGATATTGTTATGAGA
>CAYTQP010000017.1:16146-33515 GCA_964440175.1 uncultured Verrucomicrobiota bacterium | reverse complement strand
CGGACAAGCTGGAAGCTTGTACTACTCTCGCGCTATAAGCTGTTTGCGTCTCTATCACGATCACTCCTATTAATTTCACTGTCTGTCATTGTAGATGAATGCGTTCATGGTTGCAAGTGCCGTTTTGGGATTTCGTTCAAACCTTGGACAACTGTTTTTTACGTTTGTCCGATGCTTGGAACTGGTTCAAAGTGGAACAACCATCCTGCTCTACTCTTTAAAAAATAATGATTCAGGCGGACCGACCCCTTTGCGCCCCTTTGCGCGGTTTCAACGCAAGCTCAAATGAGGCAAGGGGCGTGCTGACACCTTTTTTGTTTGCAGGAGAGTGCTTTCTATTCGTTGTCTGGTTCCTTCTTTCACGGTTTGGGAGTAAAGGGCGTTGACAGGGTGTTCTGTTTTGCTCTGCACTACGCGGTAGCACAGAACCGGGTAGCGTCGCATAATGGCGAGAGTTATGCACCAGAGGGGGCAGAGAACTGTAGTTGTTTTTTTTGATTTCAGGGTTGTAAATGCAAGCTGATTGCGGTCTTCTCCTCCTATATATGTCTTTTTATGAATAATTCAGGTTAATATGAAGAAATTTAGTCTTTTACGAATAATTATAAGCAGTTTCCATATTGTGACATTGTTCACCTTTGTCGCGTTTGGGGCTGAAAGACCGAATATTTTGTGGCTTACAAGTGAAGATAATAATGTCAACTGGGTTGGGTGTTACGGAAACCCCTATGCGGAAACCCCTAATATTGACAAACTGGCGGCGGAGGGAGCGCGATACACGCATTGTTACGCTAATGCGCCAGTCTGTGCGCCATCACGAAGCACCTGGATTACGGGTGTTTACGCATTGTCGATGGGGACATATCCCATGCGTAGCCGTTACCTCATTCCGCATGATAGAATCAGATATTATCCTGATTTTTTGAAGGAGGCGGGGTATTATGTCGGAAATGCACGCAAAACCGATTACAACATTGGAGGACGGAGGGATGGTGATGCGTGGGACACGGATAGGGTTGATTGGGATGAGCTGAAGAGGCATCAGCCGTTTTTCATGGTGATTAATAATGTGAAAAGCCATGAATCCAAGGCGTTTGGTGATATTGATCACACGATTCACAGTCCTGAACAGGTTCGGCTTGCGAAATATCATCCGGATATACCGGAGATACGTAAAAATTATGCCCACTACCACGATCAGGTGAAAAAGATGGATGCCGATATAGGAGCCGCTCTGGTTGAGTTGCAGAAGAGGGGGCTTGATGAGAACACTATTGTGGTTTATAATTCAGATCACGGAGGGGTTCTTCCCCGCAGTAAGCGTTTCCTGTTTGACAGCGGTACACACTGTCCGCTCATTATCCGAATCCCTGAAAAGTTCCGTCATCTGCGTCCATGCGTTCCTGGCGGCAAGGTTGAGCGGTTGGTCAGCTTTATCGATATGACGAAGACCTGGTTGAATATTTGCGGTGCGGAGACCCCGGATTATTTACAGGGGAAGATTTTTTTGGGACCTGACGTGGAGTGGCGGGAATATCATTTCAGTTTTCGCGGGCGTATGGATGAGCGCTGTGGCAATACCCGGGCTGTTCGTGACACACGTTTTGTCTACATACGAAATTATATGCCATATGCCCCCAGGGGGCAGCATTTGAGCTATCTCTGGAGAATGTGTGCCACTCGGGCGTGGGAGAGATGTTATCGGGATGGGGAAACCGACGCGATAACGGGTCGGTTCTTTAGTACGCAACCGACGGAGGAACTATACGACACATCTGTCGATCCCGATAATGTGAACAATCTTATTGATAACCCGGAATATTCGAGGGAGGTTGAACGTCTGAGCAGTGCCCTCGATAGATGGCAACGTGATTATTATGATTCTGCGCTACTGCCCGAAAGCGAAGTTGTCAAACGCTCCGAGGAGTGCGGTAAAACAATTTATGATATGGTTCGCGACCCGGCACTCTACGATCTGAAAGCGTATCAGCGGGTAGCGGCGTTGGCACTTGAACGGAGTCCTGAAAATCTTCCGCTGTTTTATGAAAATCTGAACGATGCGGATTCAGGTGTTCGCTACTGGGCGGTGGTGGGCTGCTTTAATCTGCGGGAGAGAGTTGATCTTGATCTGAAGATTATGAAGAAGTGTCTCAAAGATGAATGTCATCACGTGCGTATCATGGCTGCGTGGATATTTTACCAGGCGGGTCACAAAGAGATTGCGCAAGTGTGCTGGAATGAGCTCCTTAACACCAATTCTTACGCGGCGTTGACAGTTTTTAACGTTATTGATTGGATTGGAGATGGTATTGAGCCGTACAGGAAGGCGATGAAATCCTGTGATGGCGGTGAATATGTGGGTCGTATGCAACGCTATCTGGGTGTTGCAAAAATGGGGAAAAAAGGGAATGCCCGGAAAAAGAGAAAAAGTAAGGGTTATACTAAATTCGGCAGTTGAACCCGGCGAATATGCACAATCATTTTGCCGGCAACGGGTTGCGAATGGAACTCTATGTGCTGACGGGGGTATTTTGTTCGCACAACCCGTTCTGAACGAAAGCATGGCACATCTGCATCCAGATCAACTGCCGAATCCGTGATTATTGATTTTCAGGTCGTATTTATTTATGCGTTACTCATAACAACAGCCGTGATATAGGCCGGAAGGGAGTGTAAGCTGGCAGGAACACCGTATTTCCATGCCGGGGCGACTTGTTGTCGTGCAAACGGATTCACTCCGATGGTGAATAATTCAGGTTAGGAGTTGAATATTTTATAAAAAATGGTACTTTTCAGCGGATGTGTTTAAAGTGAAAAGAAGAGAGAAGTGGGTTATGCTTCACGTTAGAAGATATGGCGATCCCGTTCTGAGAGAGGTGGCGGTTTCCGTTGAGAGGGTAGACGGACATATATGTGAACTGGCGGATGAAATGCTGGGGATTATGCGGGACGGCAATGGGATAGGGCTGGCGGCGGAACAGGTTGGTCGAACAGAGGCGATCTGCGTGGTTCATCTGCCGGCAGAGCTGGATATGGATAAACACGGTGTTCGCATGAATCCAGGAATCAATATGCCTCTGATTTTGATCAATCCGGAAATTACACGTTTTTCGGAAGAGAGGCTATCTGGCGAAGAGGGCTGTTTGAGTCTGCCTGGAATATCGTTGATGGTGACGAGGGCTGAGAGTATTGACGTGAAGTATCTGGACAGGAAGGGTGTTGGCAACGAAATCAGCGTGTGCGGCATGCTGGGGCGTTGCATTCAGCATGAAGTGGATCATTTGAAGGGATTGCTTATTATTGACCATGTGTCGAAAATGAAGAGAATGTCGATCTCCGGACGTTTAAAGCGTTTGAAGCAGGAGACGCGTGCAGTGCTGAATCAGAAGTATGGAATGTGAATGGTTGGAAGTTGATTGATGAATTTGAATTTAGTTGTGACCGAGAAGGAATTGGGAGAATATTATGGCCGAAGAATTACAGCATCTTATTGACCGAATCAGGGATGAGGCCGTTGATGAAGGCAAAAAAAATGCGGATGCGCTAATCTCTAAAGCGAAAGAGAAGGCCGCCGCCATAGTCAGGGAAGCGGAAGAGACGGCGAAGAAATCGCTTGCCAAAGCGGAGAAAGATGCGGAGATTTACACCGTGCGAAGCACGAAAGCTCTTGATCAGGCGGCGCGGGACTTGCTGATTACAGTTGGGCAGGGGGTTGAAAATATTCTCTCCGACCTGGTGGGCGCGGCACTTGACGATGCGCTCGGCATTGAGGTTCTTGAGAAGATGATGGTGACGATCGCGGAGGCCTACGCCAAAAATTGTGAGAATGAACAGGTCGAGCTTCTCATAAACGAAAAGGATCAGAAGGATCTGATTAAGTTTTTCGCTGGTCGTTACAAGGACAAGATGATTAAAGGTATTGAGATTCATACCGACAACGAGATATTGAAGGGCTTCAAGGTTGGGCTTTCAAACGGTCGTGTATATCAAGATTTCACTAAAGAGGCGATTGCCGAAGCACTGATAAACTTTTTGCGTCCGCATCTGGCGGAGGTGGTCAGTAGAGCCGCTCAAGAGGGCGTGAATCTTAATGAAAAAGGGGATATCTGATCCTGATGGACTGTTATTATCTAGTTGCGAGTTTGCCTTATCTTGAGTTCGGGCAGGCTCCTCCTTTTGATGGGAATGAGTTTCTTCAGCGTTGTGCCGGAATAATCGATGACGCGAAACTGCAGGAGGTTGCCTCAGTGCTGAACGGCAGGATAGGGGAGTGTGAGAGCGGGTTTGGATGTGATCTGGTCAGCGCGGAGACTCAGTTACGCAATGCTGTTGTGCGTATTCGGGCATCTAAAAAAGGGGTTGACCCCCGCGCCTTTCTGCGTGAGCATTCGGCGTTTCGCAGCTGGGTGGAGAAGATGGTTGTCGATGCATTTACGCGTGAAAATCCGCGTGAGCGTGAGATGGCGCTGGATCATGCCCGCTGGCAAATAGCGGATGAACTGACTGGTGTTGAGTCATTCACTTTCGGAAAAATTCTGGCATTTGCTGCAAAACTGCGGATTCTGATACGCTGGAGCAAAATGGAGCGTGACAAAGGCGCGGAGAGTGTAGAAAAATTTATTTTAGATAGCGGTATGGAGAATACAGATGAGTAAGAATATGGGGAAGATAGTCGGCGTAAACGGCAATCTGATATCCGTTGAGTTTGAGAAGGCGGTGATGCAGAACGAGGTTGCGTATGCGCATATCGGTGATGTTAGTTTGAAGGCGGAGCTGATTCGAGTGCGCGGGGCGTATGCCGAGTTGCAGGTGTTTGAGGATACTACAGATCTTAAGGTCGGCGGAGAGGTAGAATTCTCCGGTGAGATGCTGTCGGTCGAGCTTGCTCCGGGTTTACTGACACAAATTTTTGACGGCTTGCAGAATCCTCTGCCGGCACTGGCGGAGGAGAGTGGGTTTTTCCTGCAACGCGGCAAGTATTTGCACGCGCTCGACCATGAGAAGAAGTGGACTTTCACCCCGATTGTGAAGGAGGGCGACACTGTCATCGCCGGCGATAAGATGGGGACGGTTCCCGAAGGGATTTTCGATCACGCTATTATGGTTCCGTTTGGTTTAACTGGACGATGGAGTGTGAAATCGATTGCGAAAACCGGTGATTATAACATTGAAGAGACCATAGCTACCATCGAGGACAATGACGGGAAGAGCGTCGATGTGCGGATGCTTCAAACCTGGCCGGTTAAGGCCCCCATCAACGCCTACAAGGAGCGTTTGCGCCCGGGGGATCCTCTGATAACACAGATTCGCATAATAGACACATTTTTTCCAGTGGCGCGTGGTGGAACTTATTGTATCCCCGGTCCGTTCGGAGCGGGGAAAACCGTGTTGCAACAGATAACCAGTCGTCACGCAGATGTAGATATTGTGGTGATTGCTGCTTGCGGAGAGCGTGCAGGTGAGGTGGTGGAGACCTTGCGGGAATTCCCGGAGTTGACCGATCCGCGAACGGGTAAGAGTCTGATGGAAAGAACTCTGATCATCTGCAACACGAGTTCAATGCCGGTTGCCGCCCGCGAGGCTTCGGTCTATACGGCGGTTACCATTGCTGAATACTATCGCCAGATGAGCTTGAACGTCCTCTTGCTTGCCGACTCCACGTCGCGCTGGGCGCAGGCATTGCGTGAGATGTCCGGTCGTCTTGAAGAGATTCCCGGCGAGGAGGCTTTCCCTGCATATCTGGAATCGGTGATTGCCGCATTCTACGAGCGCGGCGGACTGGTTAAGCTAAACGACGGCACAGTAGGCTCTGTCACGATTGGCGGAACAGTTAGTCCCGCCGGTGGAAACTTTGAAGAGCCTGTAACACAGGGAACGCTTAAGGTGGTCGGCGCGTTTCACGGTCTTTCGCGGGAGAGGTCGGATGCGCGGTGCTATCCGGCTATTGATCCGCTCGAAAGCTGGAGCAAGTATGTCAGTGTGGTTGATGATGGTGAGGTTGAGTGTGCGCGCCAGTTGTTACGTCAAGGTAATGAGGTGAACCAGATGATGAAGGTTGTCGGGGAGGAGGGCACGTCGGTGGATGATTTTTTGATCCATTTAAAGGCTGAATATCTCGACAGCGTCTATCTTCAGCAGGATGCATTTGATGATGTGGACTCATCCTGTCCCGCAGAACGCCAGAAGTATGTGTTCGCAAAGATCAACAAGATCATTGGAACCGGGATGAAGTTTGATAATAACGATGAAGCGCGTTCTTTCTTCCACAAACTGGCACAGTTGTCGAAGGATTGGAATTTGGTTGCACAGGATAGCGAGGAGTTTAAGGTGCAGGAAGAGAAAATTGATAAGATGGTTGCGGAGGTGGCTGATTATGCGTAAAGTTTATCATCACGTGGAAGAGATTGCGGGTAGCGTGATCGTCGTTAAGGCCGATGGGGTGAAATACAACGAGTTGGCACAGGTGACATCGGAGCGCGGAGTTTCTCTGGCGCAGGTTATTAAGTTGATGGGCGACCGTGTTTCGTTGCAGGTCTTCGCCGGTAGCCGGGGCATTTCAACCGATGCGCAGGTACGCTTTTTGGGTGAACCTATGCAGGTACCCTTTTCGTACAATCTGCTTGGTCGGGTTTTCACAGGCACGGGTGAGCCGCGTGATCGCGGGCCGAAGATAAGTGAGAATCTGACCAAAATCGGTGGTCCGTCTGTAAACCCCGCCAAGCGGATTATCCCCCGTAACATGGTGCGAACAGGAATCCCCATGATTGATGTATTCAACACGCTGGTTGAATCTCAGAAACTGCCGATTTTTTCGGTGGCGGGTGAGCCGTACAATCAGTTGTTGGCGCGAATCGCGCTACAGGCTGAAGTGGATGTCATTATACTTGGAGGAATGGGACTCAAGCACGATGATTATCTGTACTTCCGTGATTTTCTCGAAGAGAACGGTGCCCTTTCACGTTCGGTGCTGTACATTCACACTGCGGCGGATCCCACAGTTGAGTGTCTTATGGTTCCAGATATCTGCCTGGCGATTGCTGAAAAGTTCGCGCTTGACAACAAACGTGTGCTGGTATTGTTGACGGATATGACAAACTTTGCCGATTCCTTGAAAGAGGTTGCTATAACAATGGAGCAGATACCCTCGAACCGCGGATATCCCGGCGACCTTTACAGTCAGTTGGCGGCGCGTTATGAGAAGGCGGTGGACTTTGACACGGCCGGCTCAATCACTGTGCTGGCGGCGACAACAATGCCCGGCGACGATGTTACTCATCCTGTGCCGGACAACACGGGCTATATCACCGAGGGGCAGTTTTATCTCAAGAACGGTCGCATTGAACCTTTCGGCTCGCTGAGTCGCTTGAAGCAACAGGTGAACGACCGCACACGTGAAGATCACCGCACGATTATGGACACGATGATTAAGCTATACGCATCCTATAAGGAGACTCTTGAGAAGCAGTCGATGGGCTTTAGAATGAGCAATTGGGACGGGAAACTGCTGAAATACGGTGATCTTTTCGAGTCAGAGATGATGGATTTGGGAGTCAATATGCCGCTCGAAGAGGCACTCGACCTTGGTTGGCAGATTATGGCACGCTGTTTTAAACCGGAAGAGACTGGTGTTTCGAGTAAGTTGCTCGACAAGTTCTGGCCCGACTTTCAGGCGCGACAGCAGAAAGCGGTGACCGAGGCAGAACCCGAAGCGGGACTGCCGACTGCGGACGGTATGCCGACGATGGAAGGGTCTGTCGCAGCGAAAGAAGACGTAGAAGAGTAAGCGGATGATGTGGTGTTGATCGATGGCGAAGCTGAAATATACTAAAAACGAATTAAAGTTCCAGCGGGATGCGCTGGCGCGTTTCCAGCGTTATCTTCCCACGCTCCAGATCAAGAAGCAGCAACTTCAGACAGAGGTGCGGAAGATGGATCAGGTCATTGAAGAGAAGATGGCTGAGGAGAAATCTGAAAAGGAAAATATGGGGGGATGGATTGAACTTTTCAGTGAGCCAATCGATTTCACTCAATATGTGCAAATTAAGGATGTCCGAAAATCTG
Organism: uncultured Verrucomicrobiota bacterium; assembly: GCA_964440175.1. Lineage (GTDB taxonomy): Bacteria > Verrucomicrobiota > Kiritimatiellia > CAYTQP01 > CAYTQP01 > CAYTQP01. The sequence goes on along the minus strand of CAYTQP010000017.1, from coordinate 25,454 downwards.
ACGGTAATATTGCTGGAGTGAAAATCCCCGTTTTGGAGGAGTTGACGTTCACGCACGGCGAAACGGATCTATTCGCCACACCAGCCTGGCTGGACGACGGGGTGCGTATGCTCGAACAACTGTTGCGCCTGCGGATAGAACTCGGAATTTTGAAAGAACAGCAGTTACTTCTGAAGCAGGAATTACGCACGACGACTCAGCGCGTGAACCTTTTTGAAAAGATCAAAATCCCTGAATCACAGTCAAATATCAGGACGATTCGCATATTTCTGGGAGACCAGCAGACGGCGGCCGTCGCACGTTCAAAGATTGCGAAAAACAAGAGTGCGGATCAGGTGGCATCATGATAGTGAAAATGAAAAAGCTGATACTCCTCTGTACGCGCAAGGAAACGGACAGTACTCTGCGCGAATTGCGTAGTCTGGGTGCGGTTCATGTCGAGCATGTCAAAACTCCGAAAGGGACGGATGTCGAGAAGGCTCGCAACGACCTCAAATATGTCCGCCAGGCACTTGAGTTGCTCCCGCATGGCGGAGCTGAACCTTCAGGGCGGGACGGGCACGCGGTTATCGAGGATATCTGGAAAATAATTCATGAACGGAGCGAGCTGGAAGAACATATCGAGGATATGCGCCACGAACGCAAGCGTATTCTTCCGTTTGGAGATTTTGATCCCGAAACAGTGAAGCATATTGAGGCCGACGGGCTAAAGGTATGCCTCTGCAAAACAGGTCCGAAAAAGGAGCGGCCCGCTACGCCGGATGGCTCCATGCTGACAGAGCTGAGCCGAGACAAGGATGGGATTTACTACGCGCTTATTGCGCAGGAGAATGTCGAGATAGATGCACATCCGGTGCGACTGCCATCCATTTCTCTCACGAAGATGGAGGAAGAGATTGCAGCTATGACCGTGGCACTGGAGGAGAATGCGGAAAGGTTGGAATCGTATGCCGGCGACCGCGTTGCGGTTGAGAATATTATGGCGACCGTTGAGGAGAACCTGACCTATTTGGAGACACGCGGGGGAATGGGAGTTGAATCTGAGGTGGCGTATTTGCGTGGTTATCTGCCGGTTGACAGAGTGGACGATCTTGTGGCGGTGGCGGCTGAGCGTGGCTGGGGTTACCGTATTGATAACCCTGCCGAAACAGACAAACCGCCGACACTGATTCGGAATCCGCGCTGGATCAATATCATCAGACCGGTCTTTGATTTCATGGGCATATCGCCTGGTTACAACGAAGTTGATATCAGCCTCCTTTTCCTTGTCTTCCTCAGTATCTTTTTCGGTATGATCGTTGGTGATGCCGGATATGGCGCGTTGTTTCTCGCCACAACTCTTTTACTGCGCAAGAAGATGCGCACACTCTCGCCACTGATTGTGCCGTTGCTGGTTGTGATGAGTGTTTGTACAATAATATGGGGTGTGTTGCAGGGGCAGTATTTCAGCATGAATGCGGCTCCCGCAGTTTTCGAGGGTCTTAAGGTCGGCTGGCTCTCCAGCAACGACAACATTATGTTCCTCTGTTTTCTGATAGGTTCTGTTCATATAACCCTTGCGCACGGTTGGAGTGCCATCCGTCGTATCAACAGCCTCCAGGCACTTGCGCAGGTTGGCTGGATATGCACAACCTGGTTTATGTTCTTTGTCATCCGAACGATGGTGCTCGGCGCGGTTTGGCACTCTTACTATTTCATCCTGCTGGGCATGGGCGTTTTTCTGATAGCTTTCTTTATGACACCCTGGCGGAGTTTAAAAAGCGAATGGTTCAATCACGTGATGTTGCCTCTCGACCTCATCAGCAACTTTGTTGATGTGGTCTCGTATGTGCGTCTTTTTGCCGTCGGGCTGGCGACATTTGCGGTGGGCAACGCATTCAACAATATGGCTGTTGGCAGTGGTATTCATAGTGTGCTGGCGGGATTTGGTGCGGCGGCGGTGTTGTTTGTGGGGCATGCGCTCAATATTGTTATGGCGATAATGAGTGTTCTGGTGCATGGTATCCGTTTGAATACACTTGAGTTTTCGGGGCATTTAGGGATGGAGTGGTCAGGAACAAAATTTGAACCGTTTGCCACTAGAATAAAAGATACTGATGGTGATAAGGAGAACGTGAAGTGAGTGTCCGGAGGTTGGACATTTTTTCGGAAGATTTGTCCGGGGTTTGGAACTTTGTCCGTTTCGGAGGGGATGCCTGCCGGGATCGGATGGAGAGAGGGATGAAAGATATAGAAACAATTAGAAGGGGAAAATAGATTATGAATGTTCAATTAATGGCGGGATTAGGAAATGCTGGTGCGATGGCGGCGATCTCTTTGGCTGCGGTGGGTTCGGCAATGGGAACAGGGACGGCCGGCATGGCGGCTATCGGGGCGTGGAAGAAGTGTTTTGCGCAGAATAAAACAGCGCCGTTTCTTCTTCTAATATTTATAGGTGCGCCGTTGACGCAGACCATTTACGGCATGATTTTGCTGAACTCGATTAAAGGAGTTTGTGATTTGGCCGCTTATGTGCCGGCGGACGCGCTGGCGACGGCAAAGGAAGCTGCGCTGGCGGCAAGCTCGACGGACTGGGCATCATTTCTCGCGCCTGAGATATTGGAGAGTGCGCGGCACGCGCTGGGTTCGGTGGTGTTTAACTGGCCGGCAATGTTGAGCGCTGGTATCTTTGGCGGTCTTGGCATGGGCGCGTCGGCATGGTTTCAGGGTAAAGCCGGTGCTGCTGCAAGTGATGCCATCGCCGACACCGGCAAAGGCTTTGGCAACTATCTGATGACTATCGGTATTGTCGAAACGGTAGCACTCTTTGTGATGGTTTTCCTGATGATCAATATCACATAATTCTCACTGTTCCGGGGGAGACGGTAGAGTACTACCGCGCCCCAAAGGCTTAGGCAGGAGCGGAGAGGGCTACTATGGAAGTTGAAAGACTTGAAATGTTGCGTGGAGTACGCTTCTTCGCCAGCCTTGATGATGAGGCGTTGAGTTTGGTTTGTGCCGCGCTGGAGAGGAGCGATGTTGCCTGCGGTATCTCTATTTGCAAAGAAGGAGATATCGGTGACGAAATGTTTGTCGTGGAATCCGGTGAAGTGTCGGTTCTGAAATCCGGCAATATCGGCGAACAGGTTGAGATCACCGTGCTGCAAGCCGGGGATGTGGCTGGCGAGATGAGCGTTTTGAGTAAGCACGTGCGCTCGGCGACATTGACGGCGCGTACGGATGTGGTGTTGCTGACGCTTAAAGGGGAAGTGTTTCAAGAGCTTCTTCTCGCTCATCCTGAACTCTCCAGAATATTGCTGTCAAATCTCTGCACGCATCTGCAACGAGAAACCTCAACTGTGGCGAAACTGATGACACGTGACGCGGATATTCGGTTCAAAATTGCCATGTTTGACAACAAATCGTACATGGAGCGGGCATTCATTGAGGCCAATGCAGATGAGCATTTCGCGTTACAGTTCATAGACACCCGTCTTTCCATAGACACCGTGCCACTGGCGGCAGGGGCTGATGCAGTCTGCATTTTTGTGAACGACGATTGCGACGCGCCTGTTGTGAATGCTCTGGCGGATATGGGGATCAAGCTGATTGCGTTGCGTTGCGCGGGCTATAACAACGTTTGTCTCAATACGGCCGCCAGTCGCGGCGTGTCGGTGGTGAGGGTGTCAGCGTATTCCCCCTACGCTGTTGCGGAGCATGCGGTGGCACTGATGATGGCGTTGAACAGGAAAATTCACCGGGCTAACAACCGGATACGCGAAGGCAACTTCTCGCTCAGCGGTCTAGTTGGGTTCGATATGCACGGGCGTACAGCTGGTGTTATTGGAAACGGCAAGATAGGTCGTTGCACGGTGAGTATACTCAAAGGATTTGGTTGTGAGGTGTTGGCACACAGCCGCACAGTGGACGAGGTTTACGCCCGGAAGGCTGGGATTCAGTATGTCTCTCTCAACACACTGCTTGCCGAATCGGATGTTATTTCTTTGCACGTTCCTCTGTTTCCGCAAACCTGCCACATGATAAATGCCAAAACAATCGCCCTGATGAAACGTGGGGTCATGTTGATCAACACCAGCCGCGGCGGACTGATTGACACCGTCGCATTGCTGGACGGGCTGAAGAGCGGGCAGATAGGATATGCGGGACTTGATGTCTACGAGGAGGAGAGTGGGTATTTCTTTGAGGATTATTCGGATGATGTGCTGAACGATGATGTGTTGGCACGGCTGACAACTTTCAATAACGTGATAGTCAGCAGTCACCAGGCGTTTCTCACAAGCGACGCTCTGGCGGGAATCGCCGAAACGACGCTCTCAAATTTGCGTGCGTATGAAGCAGGCGCACGTGATGAGGAGTTGCCGAATCTTGTGTGCGCACAGCTGAAATAGTTGCACTTTCTCTGAAAATCTCACTTTCTCATATATCGAAGTCATTCCCGCAGAGCTGGTCTGTCAAAATCGGGCATTCCCCGCCCCTGAAAGCCTCGCACGTTATAAAACTCATCTAACCCCGCCTCGAATCCGATGAAAATCACAACCTGCGTTCAGAAAAAGCATTGCATTAACACAGGAGACTATTGTTTGCCAGTTTATGCTCCTCTGCATCCCTGTCTCTATGCCTATGACATTCCATGGGAATAACCGGTAAGATAATCACCGCTTTTTCACGGAGAGGCAAGCCATCGCAACTTCGGGCACCGCATATTCGCGAAATTTTTCCAATTTTCAGATTGTATATTCATGTGGTTTTGTATTATCCTCACGCCTATTGCTGAGCGTGGGTTTAGGTTGCAGTCACAAGTGTTTCTATGATTACAGGTGGGTATATAAAGAAGAACTGGCGGCTAATTATGCTGTGCCTGAGTTTTGGTGTTTTGGGGGTGCTGTTTTCGCTGACGCTCGCAGAGGTCTTTCATGTGACTGGTGATGCCGAGTTTTGCATAAAATGCCATGTTATGGAGCCTATGGTTGAGTCGTATGAGAACGATGTTCATGGCGGAAAGAATAAAAACGGTGTTCAGGCGAGTTGTGTTGATTGCCATCTGCCGCACGACACCGTCGTCCACTATATCGCCATGAAAACTAAGACGAGTATGAACGATATATGGGTTAATGTTATGACCGATACGGACAAAATTGACTGGGAAGAACGCCGCAGTCATCGCGAACACTTCACCTATGAGTCCGGGTGTCTGGACTGTCACAAGAATCTGGAGGAGGCGACTATGAGCAATATGAAAGCGTTTCTTCCGCATCGTGACTATTTCCGGGGTGCGACAAATGCGACATGCATATTTTGTCATGAGAACGTGGGACACAAAAATCTGGGGCTTTATCTAAAGATGAAGGAGTAGCAGTATGAGTGGAATAAAAATATTCATAATATGCGTTTTGGCGGGACTGACTTCAACCACATTCGCGCAGTCTGACGTGAAACAGTTGAAGGTTGACAAGGCGTTGACGGATGATGCTAAAACCTGCCTGGAATGCCACGCGGAAAAGATGCCACTAATTGTGCACGACTGGAAGAGTAGTCGCCACAGTCATGTTGGGGTTACCTGCATAGACTGCCACTCTCAAAAGGCGGATCAGCCGACGGCGGCGCAAAACTGTCCAGGAGTGAAAGGTACGGATATATACGTCTCTCCGCTGGTCAGCCCCAAGGTCTGCGCACGCTGTCACGAGCAGGAGGCGCGAGAGTTCAGTGAAAGTGGACATTTGCGTGCACGTACTCAGATTGAAGCCAGTGACGGACTTCAAAAACTGATGAGTTATCATGAGGGACAACGCCACCCTGAATTTCAGGGCGGTCCGGACGAGACGGGTTGCATGCAGTGTCACGGCGCGATCATCAAGCTTGATGCAAATAAACGTCCGACGGCGGAGACGTGGCCGAATGCCGGTGTCGGCACGGTTTATCCCGATGGAGCCATTGGTAACTGCGCGGCTTGCCATACTCGCCACAGTTTTGACATTGCTGAAGCACGCAAGCCGGCGGCCTGCGCATCCTGCCATCTTGGTCCGGATCATCCCGATATTGAAATTTTCATCAGCAGCAAGCATGGACACATCTATCAGTCCGAGGGTGAAAAGTGGAAGTATGACTCGCCACCTGACGCTTGGGAACCTGGTGATTTCCGCGCACCGACCTGCGCCGCCTGTCACCTCAGCGGACTGGGAGAGCTAAAGACCACCCACAACGTTTCAGAGCGACTCTATTGGAATTCGTGGGGAAAAACATCTAAGCTGCGAAATTCTAAGGATCCGATGAACCCGCTTACTGGTGATGCAGTGAAGGGTCGCGCTATGATGAAGCAGGTTTGCGCAAATTGCCACACGCCGTTGCATACCAGCGGATTTTTCGCCCAAGCCGATAAACAGGTCAATCTCTACAACGATGCTTATTATAAACCGGCGGAGAAAATGCTGAACGAGCTGAAGGAGAAGGGGTTGCTGGATGAGAATCCCTGGAATGATGAGTTTCAGAAGATTTTCTATCATCTCTGGCATCACGAGGGTCGCAGGATGCGGCAGGGTGCGCTGATGGGTTCCGCCGATTACGCCCACTGGCATGGTTCCTTCGAGTGTATGCAGGACATCTATAAGCTTCAAAAAATATACAAGGAGCGAATGAAGCTGGATTCGGCAGTTCGGTCGTCCCTCAAGTGAGCTTGTCGGCATCAGGAAAAGATGCCGTGCCTGAAAGTTGCGTTGTTATGTTTTTTTGCCAGTTGCCGGTCGTTTAGCGGGTAACCGTGCGAGTTCTCCTATTTCGCCTGGACTCTCTTCAAGAATGCCAGTCTCCGTTAGAAGAAGTTTTGTGGCAAAGTCTATTTCAAAGTTGTTGCTGAAACCGTGTTCAATAAGGAATCGGGCAAATTTGATATAAACTTCATAGAAGGAGTTCTTCTCCTCCTCAGAAAGACCGTTTTTATACATTCCGGATGTTGGTTTAAATATGATCGAAATGGACTGCGTGGAGTTTATGAAGCCAGTCAAAAGCCATTTGTTCATTGGCATATTCAGATCGTAATGATATTTGCGTTCGCCGTGAATTTGATATGGCTGAATTCCTAAAACGCAGTGATCGGTGGTTATCGAGACCGAGAACAAATAGCCACCTTTCTCCATCAGAATTCTTTTGTCGCACATGGCTGTCAGCATTTTTCTTAGCTCATTGGGAGCAGTCGATTCGCCGTTTACAGTGACTTTTTTAATTGCGTTACCCATGAACTCATCCCTATTTTTAACGGTGTCACCCATCTGCCAGCATTCCTCCGGGCAGTTTCATCTGGAATCAGATGTTGCAGGGCTATGAATAAGGCGTTTGCGATACCAGCAAAACCCCATAAGGTCAAAGAGTGTGCGTGGCAGGCGTTTGAGATTGGTGTATTTTGACTCTCCATGGATGCGTTTGCGATGATTAACGCAGACTTCTTTGACAGATCGTTCGTGGAGCTTGAAATATGCAGGCATAAAGCGATGAACGCCTTCCACAGGAGGCAGGTCGGCGACACATTTCCGTTTAAACGCCTTGAGGCTGCACCCGGTGTCCCGCGCACCGTCTTTCGTGAACCAGTTGCGCACAGTGTTGCCGATGCGCGACGCGATTAGCTTTGAGCGCGAATCTTTACGGTTGCCGCGATAGCCGCAGACGACATCAGTCTCCTCCATTGCGTCTATCAGCTTTGGTATGTCGGCAGGATCGTTTTGAAGGTCGCCGTCCATTGTCACCATGATGTCGCCGGAAGCCCGATTTAGTCCGGCCAGCATGGCAGCGGATTGTCCGCTGTTGACCGGCATCTGCAATGGGGTGATCATGGTGAATTTCTTGGCGTGTTTTTTGATTTCATCCCAGGTGCCGTCAGAACTGCCGTCATCCACGAAAACGGCTTCGAATTTGTCATATTTATCCGCAACCGCGTTCAGCTCTTCCGCAAGCTGCGCGATATTCGCCTCTTCGTTATAGAAAGGTATGACAACGGATATCTTCATGGCAAGACATATACAGAAAATGCAGGAATGAGTCAAGCGGGGGCGTTGCTGAAAAAGGGGAACTCTTGTGATAATATTATTTTGCCGTATTTCTAATAAATGTTACTCTACCAGCATAAGGCACGCGAAAATTCAATGAAAGTGATGATGGTCCTCATTAGTGAATACAGCCTTGGAAAGGATGATGAAGAATGATAGAAATGGAGACACTCGAAAAGGCGGCGAAAGCGGTTATGAGCCGTTGGCCGAACGCTAAACCACGTTGCGCAATCACGCTTGGCTCTGGTTGGGGTGAAGTGCTGGAGGTGTTTGATCTTCGCGATACAATCGATTACGCAGATATTCCCGGCATGGGGGTCACCGGGGTCGCGGGTCATGTGGGACGCCTGGTTTTGGCGAGTGCGGGGGAGATGGAAATTCTGATTTTTCAGGGACGGCGGCACTGGTATGAGGGGGTGGGGTGGACACCGATAGCATTGCCGATCTATATCGCTAAAAGTCTGGGGGTCGAGATTTGCATCCTCACCAATGCGGCTGGAGGCATAGCGCGAGGAATGAAGGCTGGTGATTTGATGATTATTGAAGATCACATAAATATGCTTGGAACAAACCCGCTCATCGGCACTCACAACCCCTTCTGGGGGCCGCGTTTCCCCGATCAATCTTCGATCTATGATGCCGATTTAAGGAGACGTATGGCAAACGCCGCCGCTCTGTTGAATCGATATATCCACACTGGTGTTTATCTGGCGACAACGGGACCCACTTTTGAAACTCCTGCCGAGATCAGTGCCTGTCGCCAGCTAGGCGCGGATGCGGTTGGCATGTCCACTGTTCCCGAAGCGATTCTTGCGAATGCTGCCGGATTGCGGGTCGCGGGATTATCGTGCATCACGAATTTAGCGGCGGGTATATCCCCTGTGCCACTGACTCATCAAGAGGTCATTGAGATATCGCGTAGAGAGATGCCGAATTTGCGTAATTATTTAAGTAAATTTTTTGAGGAGTGTCTATAATGGATAATATTTCCAGTTTAATCGCGGCGGCGGCGTTGGCGATCAAAAATGCGCATGCGCCTTATTCAAACTACCGCGTGGGAGCTGCCCTGCTGGACGTGGACGGTAAGGTCTATACCGGTTGCAATGTGGAGAACGCATCGTACGGACTCACAATGTGCGCTGAAAGAATCGCCTGTTTCAATGCGATCGCATCGGGAAGCCACGAATATCAAGCGATTGCTGTTGTTTGCGATAGCGAGACGCTCCCGTTGCCGTGTGGCGCGTGCCGTCAGGTATTGGCGGAGTTTTGTGACCC
>CAYTQP010000017.1:0-16136 GCA_964440175.1 uncultured Verrucomicrobiota bacterium | reverse complement strand
ACCCGGAGTTTCTGATCTATGTTGCGTCTACGCGGAGTCCTGCCAAGTACGAGCAATATCTTCTGGGCAAACTCCTGCCACACACCTTTAAACTTTAACCACAAGTAGGGCGTTATGCGGAGCTGCCACAACACGCCTGATCCGTTTGTTCACCCGGATGAACGTTGACTCTGGTTTCTCAAAAAACTGTTTAAAGGGAAAATCCGGGTGTTTTCATCAAAATTCAACACCCAAAAAACACTTGTTCGCATGTATTCTCAGCCAGCTTGCCAGCATCAGGAAGTCATTATTCACGGAATGCAGTTGTTTGATACGGGATGACAGATCTTTAGACGGTCTTCCGCACCATGAAAATGCGGGATAGGGGGGGGTAGTACAAAATTTGTCCGTGGCACTAAAAGCGTTTCTTTTGTCGCTTTTCGGCTTGTTGTGAGCCGTTGATTAGATGTTTATGAATAGATCAGACTAGAAAAGGTTTGAGTTATTTGTGAGAATACGCTCTATTGACTGGCTTTGTCAGATGAGAACGAAACGATTTACACGGGGATGTTGCGGAATGAAAAAAGTGCCATTGAAATTTTTGAAGGAACTTATGAGCAAGCCGACGCCGAGCGGTTGGGAAAAACCGGGGCAGGAGGTTGTGGCTGAGTATATGCTGGACTACGCCGATACGGTAGAGAGAGATACTCATGGGAGCATCCACGGAGTCCTCAATCCGGGGGCGGCAACACGTGTTATGCTCGCTGGTCATTGTGATGAGATCGGCCTGATGGTTCAGCACATTGATAAAGAGGGGTATCTTATAATGTCTGCGCTTGGTGGCGTTAATGTGCGACTTCTGCCGGGCGAACGGCTTACAATAAACACCGCCAAAGGTGATCTTCAGGCGGTGGTTGGCTTGAAGGCGATCCATCTGATTGAGAAAGAGGATTACGGGAAAGCTGTCACTAAAATGCGTGATATCTGGGTAGATATTGGAGCCAAAGACAAGAAGGATGCCGAGAAATATGTGGAGATTGGGGATGTCGCTGTGGTCGACAGCGGCTGGATAGAGCTGAAGAACGGGCTGGTCGCCTGTCGCGCTTTCGATAACAGAGCCGGGGCGTTTATTGTCGCCGATGTACTCAGGCTTCTAAAGGGCAAAAAGCTTAATGTGGCGGTTCATGCAGTGAGTACGGTTCAGGAGGAGGTGGGGTTGCGCGGAGCCAGGACGGCGGCCTACGGTGTTGATCCACATCTCGGAATTGCTGTTGATTTAGGGTTTGCGACAGATTGTCCGCACGTCAACGAAAAAGATCTTGGTGAGGCGGCTGTCGATAAAGGGCCCATTTTGCATTGCGGTCCGACATACAATCATGAGGTGCTGGCGAGGTTGAAAAAGGTGGCGAAGGTCGCTAAGATAAAGACGCAGTTTCAGCCGGAGAACAGGGGGATGGGGACGGATGCATTCGCGATTAATATGACGCGTGCAGGGGTTCCTGCGGGACTTCTCAGTATTCCAGCTCGATATATGCACTCGTCGGTGGAAACGCTGGCGTTGGCAGATCTCGAACGTAGTGTTGAATTAATTGCCGCCTTTATTGCCGGGCTTTCGGGTAAGGAGAAATGGGGTGCGCATAAGTTTAAGAAGAAGAGTTGAACAAAACGGATAAGATATGAAAGAGAATGCACAGAAAATAGATGAGGGTGATTTGTCGGCGAAGATTCAACAGTTGTGTGATGATATTACGGGGAAACCGTTTTTCGGCAATGTGCTGACCGTCTTGTCTGGTTTGCTTTTCATGTTGGTCTGCATGTTGCTTCCGCTGGTTGGTCCCGCCGGCTCGGCGGTGGAGTTCAGCGATAAGAATTTCGTTGCGTTTCTATCAGTACTGACGTTGACATTGCTCGTCTCGGGTGCGTCTTCCGCAGTTAACATATTGCGCCGTAATCGAATAGGCGGTTCAATTCCCTGCTTTCCGATAGGGCTTTTTTGTGTTACGGTGCTGGCAATGATCGTATTGGGGCTTGGGTTGTTTCGCATCTAGTTTGGATGCTTCATAAAAACTTTATTGCGATCCTGCGTATGCTTTCCGTCTTAAGGGGAACTGGTGTAGATTGGTTTTAGGTGTTGCTCGGAGGGTGGAACTATGTTTTTTCTGATTTTGCCCCCCTTTTGACGTGTTTACACTCTGCGTAAGATAGAGATGAAGAAGTTGAAAGCAGAAAAAGTGAGTCGGGATAGGGCGGGGTTTGTTCGCCATTGTTTTGCGTTGGCGAGAGGGTTGGGGAGTAACGTTGGGCACTACATTTTCCAGTGGGTAGCAATAGCAGGTGTGGTAGCGTGCGTCGCGACACTATTTGGATTGATGGGCAGATTTAACTGGCTTTTAGACCTGTTTTCACATTTTCGTCTTCAGTACATTGCGGTATTGTTGGTTGCCGATTTAGCGTTTTTGTTGAGACGTCGCTGGAGAACGGCGGGCATTTTTTCCGTCTTTATATTTGTCAATTTGGGTGTTGTACTCCCTCTGTATTTTGGCGGTACGGCGAGTTCGCCAGAAAATACGCAGTCTTTGCGGGCGATGCTCTCCAACGTGAATACGCATGGTGGCGATCCGCTAAAGCTTGAACAGCTGATTAGGGAAGTCGATCCCGATATACTGGTGCTGGAGGAGGTCAGTTCGAAATGGATTGTCGCACTTGCCTCGCTTACAAACGCATATCCGCACTCATATATTTGTGCACAGGGTGACAATTTTGGCATTGCGCTTTACAGTCGATTTCCTATTCAGAGCAAAGAGATTGTTTACATGAGTGAAGCGATGGTTCCCTCAATTATCGCAGTAATTGATGTTGGTCGGGGCGGGTTTCGAGTTATCGCAACACATCCGTTACCGCCTGCCGGTTCAGGATATTCCAGAATGAGGAATGAGCAACTTGAGAAACTCGCCGACTGCGTGGATTCATCAATGCCGCTGATAATCCTCGGCGACCTCAACACAACGCCGTGGAATTATTATTTTCGTCGGTTGCTACGCCACAGCGGTCTTCATGACAGCACTCAGGGCTACGGGGTTCAGCCGACCTGGCCAAGCTGTTTTTGGCCGCTTTTGATACCGCTGGATCACTGTCTGCACTCATCTGATGTGTTTATTGAGAACCGGCAGACTGGTGCAAATATTGGCTCCGACCATTATCCGCTGATTATAGATTTCTCCATTTTATAGTTTATTTTCCTGGCGGGATTTCAAAGTGGATCATTTGCCTGTCTACATCGATGACCATAACCAGATCTTTCAGTAGTTCTGTTCCGATGCTGGGGTGAGTCCGCTGTTCGATAAGGAATTTTTTAGCCGGTGAAATCTTAACATTCCGAAAGACTAATTCGCCGATATTGAAATGATGAAGGGTCTTTGATTTCGGGGATGATCCGGCGATTTCAAATTGTCCACCGGTATCGATGAAGAACAGCTCCTTTGTTCCGCTGATTGTTGCTTCTATGGCGAGCGAGCCTTCTTCTGTCCACATGATTGGTGTACTGGTTATCAATGCGTCTTCGTTCACGCTGTATGTGTCGGAGGCTGAAAAAATGACAGTGCGGTTCTTGAAGTCAATTTTAATAAAATTGAAGGTCTTCATCATCCCGTAGCCCATCACCAGTTTGATGTTTCCCTGTGTGTAATCCCGCGAGACCGGCCAGAGCGACTTGTAGTCTGAATAGGAGTAGAGCAGGGCATTGGCCATGTGCATTTTATTGAATTCCAAATCCGGTGCGATGCAGAGGAAGGAGGGGGTGTCACAGTTCACGTGTTTGGCGACATATCGCGGCGGGGATTGTCCTGCCGGTACCAGCGCGTAGTTATCGGCTAGCGAGAACAGTACCCAGCTCTTACGAGATGAGGTATCTAAAAGCATACCATTTTTTTTCGCAACTCTTGCGCTCACCTTGATGACGGGAAGCGCGGATTTTCTTGATGAAGAGAAGTGCATAAAGGCGTTTTTGCTGGCGTGAATCCGGCAGATATTCCTGTTTGAATTGTCATCGAGTTGAACTCCGAGAAGCAGAGGGTCTTTCCCTTTTGAGAGGAATATCTGCAGGGTATGACCATCCATAGGGTGTGGTTTTGGCGGTCCTTTTGTTGCGCAACCCGTCAGCGTCAGGATGAGACCTGAAATGATTGAGATGATCAGAATTTTAGTATTTATTGGTGATTTCATATCGGCAATCTCCTCGTCATTTGCTGGTGAAAGCGTTTTTGAGTTTATCTTTAATGTTGTTGAAGCTATTGGCTACGTTCTTTGTCGCCAAGGATTCCTGATAGGGTGGAGGACCCACAGTGATATTATTGTCCACGTTTTGCGGTGCGGACGGTGTGGGATTGGCATTCCAGCCAAAGCGGGCGTTATATGCTTCGTGTAGCAGCAGTATTTTATATTCGGCCCCCGCCGCACGGTATATATAGATCGCCAGAAATACGTGAAACAGATGTGGCGGTCTTTGCATGAGGCTGTAAGCACCGAACATTGCGGCAAGCGTCTGTCCTATTGTAGCCGCGATTCGTGTGGCCTTAATACGTCCAATTTTCGGTGTGAGAGATGCACGCAGGATGCGCCCGCCATCCATTGGAAATGCCGGGATGAGATTAAAGATTGTCCAGGCGAGGTTCAGATAGGCCAGAAGTGAAGTAAAAAGATACAGTCCGCGCAATCTCAGGAATGCGCACAGAAATGCGAGTCCTCCGAACGTCGCTGACAAAATCAGACTGACCAGTGGTCCGGCTGCGGCGACCAGAAGTTCGTCTTTATGACTCGTGGTCATATGCGATATTTTTGCCACGCCGCCAATGGGGAGCAGGACAATCTCCTTGATTCTATACCCCCGCCAGATTCCGACCACTGAATGCCCCAGCTCATGGAGCAGGATGCTGATGTAGCCGAACAGCATCATTAGTGTTATGAAGAGATAGTGGTTTATCGGGAGAAAATCTTGCAATCCGGTTCCCTTCCCAAGGTAGTACACCATGACTGGAAAGAGAAATAGAAGCGTTGAGTGTACCTTGACAGGTATACCGAACACAGTGAATAATTTATAAGATTTCAACTCTGAACTCTCCTGAAACTTTTGAAATTTAGTGTTTGTTTTCGTCTTATATTGTTTTAATATGCCCGACGCAATATAAATTGGAACGGAAGTATGCTTTAAATCTAATAAATAAGTTGAGGAGTAAGACAAATGAAAAAACATATAGTGTCCACAGTTTTAATCGCAGTATTTCTCTCTCTTGTGAGTACGTCATCATTTGCGCTTTGGGGCAAACCCAAGACCAAGACGGTGGACGGCAATGCTGATATGGGGCTGGGTGAATACAAAGGTATGAAGCACGCTATCGGGTGTAAGGAGTTCACCAACGATGCTGGCTGGCATGGGCGCTGGGATCTTGGGAAGAATCTGACAGTCATGCTGGAGTCGGCACTCTACGACAGCGGACGCTTCGTTCTAGTGGAGCGGGAGCAGTTGAAGGACGTTCTTATTGAGCAGGACTTAATGGCCAGTGGGCGGATGGCGAAAACGAAGAAGATTGCGAAGACCGGAGTTATCAGACCTGCAAAATATATCGCGTCTGGTGCGGTGACAGAGGTTTCTCATAATCAGTCGGGCGGACATGGTGGTGTGAGTACAAAATGGGGGCGTATTGGAGGAAAGGCATCTGACACAAAGATTGCGCTGGTGGTCAAACTGATAGACACATCAACATCCGAGATTGTTGCCAAGCAACGTATTGAGGGAACGGCTGGCAAAAAGGGTTTAGATCTTTCCAACCTGCATATTCCAGGCACATCAACAGCAGTAGATTTGGGAGGATTTAAAGAGGATCCAGTTGGGCAGGCAGCGCAAGACTGTATTATTCAGGCGGTCAAGTTCATTGCGAAGGAGATGGAGTCGTTCCCGTTCGATGGCAGTGTCATCAAGGCTTCTTCTGGTAAAATTCTCATAAACCGCGGTTCCGAATACGGTGTCGAGGTGGGGCAGAAACTTGTTATGCAGACGGAGGGGGAGACATTGCTTGATCCTGACACGGGTGCCATTCTCGGTCGGGAAGACGGAGAGATCATCGGGAATCTGGAAGTTACAAGCGTTAAAGAGAAATTCTCGTCTTGCAAGGTTTTGGACGGTGAAGCCAATCCAGCAAGAGGAACCATTGTAACGGTTAAATAGATTGATGCGTGTAGTTTGACGAACTCTGTCGTCATTGCGGAATCCTGTCGCGTTTTCTGAGAGAGTGGGTTGTTGTTTGCTGTTGACAGCCAGTGAGTTGGTTTGTAAGGTGGATGGCAGATTTAAAATTGACACTTGCAGATGGTGAAAGATAGTAAGGTGAAGTGTTTTAATTGGAGAGGTGAGCATGATAAAACGAGATGTGATTGTTAGTATTTCAAAAGAGACAGGAATGATACAGGAGGACGTGAAGGTTGTAGTGCAGAAAACGTTGAATATGATTGTGAAGAGCCTGCAGGACGGGGAGACGGTTGAATTTCGTAATTTTGGAGTGTTTTATTTGCAAACGCGTAAGTCGAGGATTGGTCGCAATCCCCGGAAACCTCAAGAGACAGTTGTCATACCAGAGCGTAAAGTAGTCAAATTCAAACCGGGCAAGGTGATGAATGAAACCATCACTAAGAGAGCCTGACAGTATACAGAATGGCTTCAAATACTCCTCAACCACTTCAGGGTATGTCAGATATCGATGCCCCGGAGGTGTTCGTTTGGCAGAACATAGAAGAACAGGCTCGTGCTCTCTTTGCCTTGTACGGGTTTAACGAAATCCGCACACCCATTCTGGAGCGAACACAGGTATTTACTCGCTCGATAGGTGATGACACAGATATTGTCCAGAAAGAGATGTACACATTCGAGGATCGCGGTGGTCGCAGTTTAACAATGCGTCCGGAGGGAACTGCGGGCGTTGTCAGATACCTTGCGGGTAAGGGACAGGATGCCGGGGATGCACGCTTGTTCTATATCGGCCCCATGTTTCGCTCTGAACGTCCGCAGGCCGGACGAAAGCGGCAGTTTCACCAATGCGGTGTGGAGATGGTCTCGCCACCGTCGCCACTGGTCGATGCCGAATGTATCGCGCTTCAGTTGCACCTCTTGAAAGAATGGGGGCTGGATGGTTGCGTGTTGAAAATCAATACCCGTGGCGAGGCGCATGAGAGCCGCCAGATTGCCGATGAGTTGTGCGCCCGGCTGATGCCGAACCGCGAAGATCTGTGCGCGGACTGCCAGCGTAGAATAGATGAGAATATTTTGCGCGTACTGGACTGTAAAAATCCTGAATGCGGAGCCATTGTCGATGCGATGCCGCCACTGACCGAGTTTATGAGTGCCGATTCGCGGGCGTATTTCGACAAGGTTGTAGCGTTGTTGAATGAACTGGGATTACGCCCGAAGATTACTCCCCGGCTTGTGCGCGGACTCGACTATTACAACAACACCGTCTGGGAGATTGCTCACCCGGCACTTGGCGCGCAGGACGCGCTTGCCGGGGGCGGACGTTACTCCATACAGATGGGGAAAAAGCCCTTGGAGGGAGTTGGTTTTGCCATGGGGCTGGAGCGCGTTATAATGGCGTTGAATGCGGTGGACGCGCTTGTGGAAACCCTTTCAGAATCCGTTCTACTCTGGTTTGTGTCAATGGGCGCAAAAGCACTGGATGCAAACTTTATTTTGGAGCAGGAGTTGCGAAACAGAGGTGTTGCCTGCGGGATGGATATGACCGGGCGCAGTATGAAGGCGCAGATGCGTGCCGCCAACCGCGCAAATGCCCGGTTTGTGGTTATCTGTGGTGATGACGAAGTGGCAAAAAGGGTTCTGCTTCTTAAAGATATGGGTTCGGGAGAGCAGTGCGAAATTGACAAAGAGACTTTGATTGAGAGAATATTACAGGAAAAAGGTTGAAATTATGATGCGAACACATACTTGCGGAGAACTCAGGGTGGCGAATGCTGGCGAAAAAGTTTGCCTCTGCGGCTGGGTGGAGAGTACCCGCGACCTGGGCGGGGTTATTTTTATCATTATTCGTGATCTCTACGGCTCCACTCAGGTCATATTTGACACAAGCGATTCGCAGGAGGCATGGGATCTGGCGCAATCGATACACAATGAGTATGTTGTTTGCGCTAAAGGTGTTGTGTCCGCACGACCGCCCGACATGATTAATCCCGATATGCTGACTGGCGCGATTGAGGTGCGCTCAAACCACGTTGAACTGCTCAATAGATGCGGACGAATGCCAATTCCTCTTGACGAAGAGACTTCGCGGCGAACCGCCGATGATTTGAAGCTGGAGTTTCGCTATCTCGACCTGAGACGACCGGCCATGCAGAAGCGGTTGCGGTTGCGCCACAAAATAACTCAGGGTATAAGAAACTATCTCAGTGCTGAAAATTTCACCGAGATTGAGACGCCGATACTCTCCAAGAGCACACCCGAGGGGGCACGTGACTTTGTTGTTCCCAGTCGAATCACACCCGGGAGTTTCTACGCTCTGCCGCAGGCTCCGCAACAATACAAACAGTTGCTGATGGTTGCCGGTGTCGATCGTTATTTT
Organism: uncultured Verrucomicrobiota bacterium; assembly: GCA_964440175.1. Classification (GTDB taxonomy): domain Bacteria; phylum Verrucomicrobiota; class Kiritimatiellia; order CAYTQP01; family CAYTQP01; genus CAYTQP01. Next base: position 7,542 of record CAYTQP010000017.1, on the reverse strand, counting down.
CAAATTGCACGTTGCTTCAGAGATGAAGACCTGCGTGCCGACCGTCAGCCGGAGTTTTCACAGGTGGATATGGAGCTTTCATTCATAGAACAGGAAGACATATACAATGTGATCGACGGATTGCTCTCTGAAACAATGAAGCTCAGCGGTCACGGAGAAATAGAGCTGCCCATACCCAGAATGAGCTACGATGAGGCGATGGCGCGTTTTGGGCGGGATGCCCCCGACATACGATTCGGCATGGAGCTTGTTGACCTCAGCGGTGTTTTTGCCCAAACAGAATTCAAGGTGTTCGCTTCGGTCATCGCCGCTGGCGGCGTGGTGAAGGCGATCAATGCCAAAACGCTTGCAGGCATCTCTGCCAAGGTGATAGATGAATGGACGGATATAGCCAAAGAAGGCGGACTGGGCGGATTGGCAACAATTCGTGTTCGCGAGAGTGGCGAGTGGAAATCGCCGATTACCAAATTCTTCTCCGATCAGGAAAAAGAGCTGCTCGTTGAAAAACTGGAGATCGAGAATGGCGATATGATTCTTTTCGCTGCCGACAAGCCGGCAAAAGTAAGTGCGGTTCTCGGTCGCTTGCGACTACTGGCTGGCATTAAAGCAGAGGTGATCCCCGAGGGCGAATTTGCCTTCACCTGGGTGACAAACTTTCCGATGTTTGAGCGTAACGAGGAGGGACGACTGCAGTCCATGCACCATCCGTTCACCGCGCCAAATGACGAGGATATCAATCGACTGGAAGATATGCCGGAGAGTGTGTACTCCAAATCCTATGATATTGTCCTAAACGGCGTGGAGCTGGGTGGGGGAAGCATTCGGATTCACGATTCCAGGATGCAGATGCGCATATTCAACATTCTCGGAATGCAGGAAGCCGAGGCGGAGGAGCGTTTCGGGCATTTGCTTCGGGCTCTGGGATATGGTGCACCGCCGCACGGTGGAATTGCGCTCGGTCTCGATCGGCTGGTGATGATGATGGCAGGCGCGGAGAGTCTTCGCGATGTAATAGCGTTCCCGAAAACCTACACTGGGTTTGATCTGATGATGGATGCCCCCGCGAAAATCGATGATCGCCAACTTGAAGACGTGCATATAAAACTGTGTTGACTAGATTTTAACAGAAAACTGAAATATAAAAAATGTGCAAAAAAGAGTAGCAGGTTATTGAATGAAGAAAAAAATAATGAGAGCTAATTTATTTAAAAGCGTGGCCTGTGCGACAACGCTCTTTGTTTCGGCGGGAGCTATTTGGGCTGCAGATTCCGCGAAACACGAGAAATTCCCCAATATCATCTTTATCCTTGCCGATGATATGGGCTATGGAGATGTGAGCATCTTGAACAAGCGTGATCAAAAAATACCAACACCGCAGATTGATCGGCTGGGGAAAGAGGGAATGGTTTTCACTGATGCCCATTCTGGATCGGCGGTTTGCACTCCGACACGGTACGGTATTCTGACGGGACGCTACGCTTGGCGGACACGCCTTAAAGCAGGTGTGTTGCATGGTTATGACCACCACTTGATTGAGCGGGGGAGAATGACGGTGGCATCTTTGTTGCGGACGCAGGGATACAGCACTGCGGCTTTTGGCAAATGGCATTTAGGACTGGATTTCCCGCCCGAAGAAGGCAGTGTCGAGGAGAAGTCAGACAAAACCACTCATATCGACTGGAAGGGAACCATTAAAAACAGTCCTCTCGATAATGGATTCGACTATTTTTTTGGAATATCAGCATCGCTCGATATGCCGCCATATATCTATATCGAAAATAACCGCTTTGTCGGCGAGTGCGATTCAGTCCGCCCGAAAAGCAATCATTGCCGTGCGGGACCCGTTGCCCCGTATTTCAAGTTGGAGGAGGTGCTTCCCGATATTACCGATAAAACCGTTAAGTATATAAAAAATCATGACGGAACTAAGCCTTTCTTTATCTACATGGCGTTGACAGCACCTCACACGCCGGTTGTCCCGTCGACCCGTTTCAAAGGTAAGAACAGCCTGGGTGAGTATGGCGATTTTTGTGAAGAGGTGGACTGGTGCGTGGGCGAAGTGCTCAGCGCACTCGACCAAAAAGGAATTGCCGGCAACACCTTGGTTATTTTCACGTCCGACAACGGGTGTGCCCACTACATCGGAGTGAAGAAACTGGAGGAGAAGGGACACTATCCCAGTTATATCTACCGGGGTTACAAGGCCGATATTTTTGAAGGCGGGCATAGAGTTCCATTCCTGGTCCGCTGGCCGGAAAAAATCAACGCTGGCAAGACCTCTGGTGAAGTGATTTGTTTGACGGATTTACTGGCGACATGTGCCGACATCACTGGTGCTGATGTTCCTGTTAATGCCGCAGAGGACAGCGTCAGCATTTTGCCCGCTCTGTTGGGGCAGACGCAGAAGTATCCGCTTCGAGAGGCTACAGTCCATCATTCAATTGGCGGATATTTCTCACTCCGTCAGGGCAGATGGAAACTCGAAATGTGCCGTGGATCGGGTGGCTGGGGGTATCCGAAAGAGAAGGAGGCCCAAAAGCTCAATCTCCCACCCGTGCAACTCTATGATATGAATAAAGATGTCTCTGAACGCGAAAATGTATATAAAGAGCATCCCGAAGTGGTGGAGCGTCTAAAGAGTCTACTAATTAAATACATTCGGGATGGACGGAGTACTCCCGGTGAACCGCAACACTGGATAGAGAAAAAAAATTGGCGGCAAATCAAGTGGGCGAATCAACAGGATTAAGATAGTCGCACTGGGGCTTGAATCTTTATGCTTTTGATCGTCATTTTAAAGCGGGAACCGACGAAGTGGAGCCGATGAAGCAGGATTCGATAGTAATAACCGGGGCGCGTGAGCATAATCTGAAGAATATAACAGTTGAGATTCCACGAAATAAACTGACTGTGATAACTGGTTTGAGCGGTTCCGGTAAGTCATCGCTGGCTTTTGACACACTTTTCGCGGAGGGGCAACGTAAATATGTCGAGAGTCTCTCGGCCTACGCACGCCAGTTTCTCGACAAGATGCAGAAGCCGAAATGCGATCATATAACAGGACTCTCACCAGCAATATCCATCGAGCAACGCACGGCGGGTTCGAATCCGCGCTCAATTGTGGCGACCTCCACGGAGATACACGACTATCTGCGCCTGCTCTTTGCCGGGGTGGGTGACGCGCACTGTCCCAAATGCGGGCAACCAGTGTCGCGGCAGAGCGCGGAAGAGATATGCGGACAGCTTTTAACACTCTCTGTGGGGGAGCGCATCATACTGCTCGCACCGCTGGTGGACGGGCGTAAGGGCGCACACGCCGATGTCCTGCGGCAGATACAGCGTGACGGGTTTGTGCGCGTGCGCGTTGACGGCGAGATATATGATGTTGATGACACTCCTGAACTGGATAAGCGTAAGAAGCACTCGATTGATGCGGTTATCGACCGGCTGGTGATGAAGGAGGGGTTGCGTACCAGATTGAATGAGTCAATAGAACTCGCGTTGAAGGTTGGAAGTGGAATGTTGATCGTTATGACCACAGACGCGAGCGGAGCCTGGCGCGAGAAAATGTATTCCGAGAGAAACGCATGCGTTGACTGCAATCTCAGCTTTGATGAACTTGCGCCACGTAATTTTTCGTTCAACAGTCCCTATGGTGCTTGTCCTGCTTGTCACGGACTGGGGGCGCGGGAGGTGTTTGATGAGGATCTGCTGGTTCCCAACAAGAATCTCTCGATCAATAACGGAGCCATCCCCATTTGGCGGAGAGGGGGTCGGAGGCTGATCATATACTACAAAAAATTGCTGAGTTCCCTAGCCGAGCATTATGGTTTTGACTTGGACACGCCCTACTGTGAACTGTCCGGGCACACACGGCACCTCATTATGCATGGTTCGGGCGATGAGGCGATAACCTATTACATGCGCCGTCGCAAACAGCAGAAACCCTTTGAGGGGGTCATTCCGAATCTTGAACGCAGGATGAGGGAGACGGAGAGTGACTACATCCGCAAGCGTCTGCGTGCTTACACCGCTCCGCGCAGTTGCGCGGTCTGCGGAGGAAGCCGTCTGCGCCCATACTCATTGGCATGCGTGGTTGAGGGGAAGTCGATTGCGGAGATTACAAAGCTTCCAATATCCAGGGCACTCGAATTTTTCAACTCACTCTCTCTTTCCGGGCAGAAAGAGGCGATCGCGGGTGAGGTTGTCAAAGAGATACGCCGCCGACTGGGATTCTTGACAAATGTCGGACTGGGTTACCTGACGCTTGAGCGCCGCAGTGGCACGCTCTCTGGCGGCGAGGCACAACGGATACGGCTTGCTACGCAGATTGGGGCGGGATTGGTGGGTGTGCTGTACGTGCTCGATGAGCCGAGTATTGGACTGCACCAGCGTGATAATCGCAGGCTGATCGGAACCATCAAGGAACTGCGAGACATGGGCAACACTGTTGTTGTGGTTGAACACGATGAACACACAATCCGCGAGGCGGATCATATAATCGATCTCGGTCCGGGAGCCGGGCGGCACGGCGGGGAGATACTCTGTGCGGGAACATTGAAACAGCTTCTCTCCAGCAATGAGTCGCTCACGGCACAGTATCTCAACGGAAAGTTTGGTGTGGAGATTCCTGAGATTCGGGGCAAACCGGCAAATGGGTATATTGAGATTCTTGGCGCACGGCAGAATAATCTGAAGTCGATTGATGTCAAGATACCGCTTGGTCTGCTGGTCTGTGTGACCGGGGTGTCAGGAAGCGGGAAAAGCAGTCTTATCGATGATATTTTGCGCCGCACGCTCTTTCAGCATTTTTACAATTCTCGTGAGAGACCCGGATTGTACAGGGATATCCGGGGATTGGACAAGATCGACAAGGCCATCGTGATTGATCAGTCGCCCATCGGACGGACACCGCGAAGCAATCCCGTCACATACACAGGCGCGTTCGGCAAGATACGGGAGATATTTTCGCTGTTGCCGAAATCGAAAGTTCGTGGTTATGCACCCGGACGATTCAGTTTCAACGTCAAGGGCGGTCGCTGTGAGACCTGCAAGGGTGACGGGGCATTGAAGATTGAGATGCACTTCCTTCCCGATGTCTATGTCACATGTGAGAACTGCGGAGGCAAACGTTACAACCGAGAGACACTGGAGATTCGCTACAAAGGCAAAAATATCGCCGAAGTGCTCGATATGACCATTGACGAGGCGTTGGAGTTCTTTCAGCACATCCCCGTTGTTGAGCGCAAAATGCGGCTGCTGGCGGATGTCGGGCTTGGGTATCTTCAGCTGGGACAGGCTGCGACAACGCTCTCCGGCGGTGAAGCCCAGCGCGTTAAACTGTCATCTGAGCTGAGTAAGAAGAGTACTGGTAACACATTTTATATGCTGGATGAGCCAACAACGGGACTCCATTTCGCCGATATTCGCAAGCTGATGCAGGTTTTAGAACGTCTCCGTGACACAGGCAACACTATCGTGGTGATAGAGCACAACATGGATGTTATCAAAAGAGCGGATTACATTATTGATTTAGGACCGGAAGGCGGTGATAATGGGGGGCGAATTGTTGCTGAAGGAACACCCGAGAAAGTCGCGGCATCGAAAGAGTCGTATACGGGCAGATATTTGAGGGATGTGCTGTGAGTATTCGCGGTTCGTGGTTGATGAACGATGATTGTTAAGATAGATGAAGGCGTATAAAAACATAAACATCTTTATTGCTGCGCTGGTCTGCATCCTGTTGATGCCAGTCAGCAGTTATGCGTTGTGGGGAGGGAAGGTTCGCGACGATGCGTTGCTTTCGGGACGAGCCGCAATGGAGGACGCGCTTTATCCCTTGGCTCAGACACATTTTGAGCGTGCTCTCAAGAAAAGCCACCGTACGGATGACGAGGTGGAGGCTGCGACACTGCTGGCTCGCTCATTGCGATATCAGGAAAAATATGAATTAGCGCGTGCGGTTCTCGATGAACACCAAAAAAAGGCTCCGAAAAGTTCGGTGTACGCCAACTATCTCCTTGAACGTGCGTTTCTCGATTTCAGCATGGGTCGCTATGATGAGGCAGTTGCCCTGATTAACACCCCGGTGGAGGGTGAGTCTGACGACATACGCATGGAGAGGATGCTATTACTCCCGAAGGTATACATCAAGCTGGGTTGCAGTGACGATGCGCTGGAGGCATTCGCCGTCTTCCACAAAGAGTACACCGCCGCGCCCGGCGCGGCATCGAACCTGCTTGCGTGGGCGGGAGCACTCACCAAGGTCAATCGGCTGGAAGATGCCATAGGGAAACTGCGTGATATCGCCGATCTCTACCCCGCCACTCGTCAGGCATGGACGGCGAGAATATGGGAAGTCCAGTTGCTGTCGCGGCTTGGATGCTGGGCGGAGGTCAAGAAAATGCTTGACGACCTGGTTGCCGACGAGAGAAGCCCGGTAGAGATTAGGGCTGAGGCATACTTCTGTCTGGCGCGGGTCTTCGAGCACGATCGGGATATCGACAGTGCCATTGAACAGCTGGAAAAGATCGAAACCCTTGGCATCTCCGGCGATGCCCTTCAGCAGGGTCGCGTCTTTCGTGGCAAGTTGCTCTTCATGTCGGGTCGAGAAGAAGAGGGCATGAAGCTGTTGCGCGAGGCGATGCGTTCCGCGCCCGACGTTCCCCAAATTGAGGAAGCGCAACTTCATATCGCCAACATGCTTCTCGATCAGGATCGACCAGAAGAGGCACTGCGTGAGTTTCAATACTATCTGGAAGCGTTCGATAACCCCGGAGGCAAGGCGCGTGCTTTGCTGGGGAAGGGGTGGTGTTTGTATCTGACGGATAAGTTCAATGAGGCTGCCGGGGTGTTTGAAAAGGCATGGAATCTGCTTCCCGAAGGGGAGTTGAAAGAGGAGGCGGTTTACAAGGCGGCTGACTCCTTTTTTCAGGCGGGCATGTATAACAAGGCACTCGATCTCTACACCGCAGGGCTTAAACTCGATCAGGATAGCGAGAAAAAGCCTCAAATGCGTTTCCAGTCCGCAGAATGTCTGCACCGTCTGAATCGTAATGAGGAGGCTGAGAACTCGCTGGCGGAGCTTCAGCGGCTCTTTCCAGAAAGTCGCTACGCCGAGAAGGCCGCCATAAAAAGTGCCCAGATTGATGAGTCGCGTCACCGCTGGCTGGCTGCTGCGGACAAGTACAGCGCCATAATCGAAAAATATGCCGACGCAGAGTCCGCCATTCAAGCCCTCCACAGCCGGGGGATGATATACTACCGCTTGAGTCGTTTTGATGAAGCAATTCGGGATTTCGACAAACTCATAGCCGAACATGACGGCATCCCTCTCTCGCAACATGCGTTCTTCATGCGCGGCTGGTGTTTCTATCTCCTTGGCGATGAGGATAAAGCCATGGAGATATGCGCATCGTTCATCGAAAAGTATCCTCACTCCGTTTGGTCAGAGGATGTTCATTTTTGGATAAGCAACAACTATTTTAACCGCGGACTCTATGCCGATGCGGAGAAAAAGTTTGCGGCGATGGCAAGCGCGTA
>CAYTQP010000016.1:0-33599 GCA_964440175.1 uncultured Verrucomicrobiota bacterium | reverse complement strand
CCAAGTGGTATGGGGGTTTCTTAGTGTAAAAACAGATGAGGATCTCTTCTTTGAAGTGACGGTCGAGCAGGCATGAGTATGATACGCAAATTGATAACTACAGGTAGCATGGCGATGCAGATTGAAAACTTTCTCCTCCGTCTTTCCATCCGCCACACCTTCGGCAAACGCAACGGGTTTCTCACCAAACAATGCGGTCTCATCAATTTCCAGCGGAATGATATCGAACTTTAGTCCGTCACTTCATAAAAGTCTTGCAGGCGTAACGACGATCTTGCCAGAACAACCTCTGCCTAATTTTGGCTCATTGTTTCCACGGCGGCTCAGACGGCAATGCCGCCTTGTATTCATCGCTGAGTTTCTTTTGATAGGTAGCATCAAACGTGCCGTCTATAAACTTACCGCAGGCTTCATTATGGAACCGTTCCCAACTCTCATTCTCTCTTCCAGGATTGATGGGATAGAACCAGGCACCAACGGCTTCAGCTGCGCGGAGGTCACCGGGGGCATCACCTATCATGATGATTTTTGTACTCTCGTAGCGGTTGGAGGCCACCATTTTAAGGTGTTCACTCTTAGTCCCCAGCTCCTGCCCCGCAATAACCGCCACATACTGCTCCATTTCATGCAACGCCCACTCTTTCACTAAAGCCTCTTCGGGTGTTTGAGAGACAACAATTACATCCGAGGTTGGCTTTATCTTTTCTATGCTGCGTCGAGCCCATTCAAACGGCGGGATACTCTCCATATTTTCATCAATATCCCGGTTTACCGCCAAACTCCAATCCAGTATTCGTTTCAACTCGGGGTCATTTGTCCGCTCCACCTCCAGCTGCAGGCTGGGATTACCAAGCGACAGACCGGATTCGCAATAGGTTCGCAACGCCGTGATATCAGGCAATTGCACGCCACTTTCAATAACCTCCGGCCACTCTTCGAGAAGTTCGAATGTTTTTAGAAGAGCTGGAAAGCGGTTCTGACCACGCCATGCCGAATAGAGGTTCACAAACTCTGCCGCCTGCCGTAACTGTATTTCGACACTCTCCAGACCCCAGTTCTCAATAATCAGCGGGTGAAAATGATTTTTCTGTTTCACCTCCATTGTATCAAACACGCACCCGTCGGAATCAATTCCTATAAGCGTGGTATGGTGTGGTTCAAAATTTATAAGGTCTTCTTTTGTGTATTCTGACATCGTGTTCCTTTCACAAAAACGCACAATCCCTCTTTGAAGCGCAAGAAGCGACACGCCACTCACGCTCTTTTCATATTTTTATCTCATTATCAATGCGCTTCTTCTCTGTCAAAACTCTCCGAGCTTACCGGCAAGTGACTGCATAGTGCGTTGCATCGTCTGAAATTTTCTCCCGTTCTCCTCTGTACGTTCGGGCTGTGTTTCAATCCACGCTTTAAACTCATTCTCCTTGAGTTCGAAAGCGGCTTTGAGTTTTTTGTACTCTTGTTGCCGCTCTTCATCGAGCTGGCTCACACGGAAATCCCGTAGTTCTTCTTTCAGCTGATCTATCTCATTACTGATTACTTCAATGCGTTTAGCGGTAGCAGTCATCTCCTCCGCCGCCTCTTTTGCCTCCGCTTTCTTTCTGGTAATTCTGGCATTCAGAGCATCAAACTCCGCCCGCGCCTCAGGGCTTAAGGACGCGGCGTATTCAGCTTTGACCGCAACGCGGTTGCGTAAAAGCACCTCCAGCTCGCTTCGAAAGCTCGCGGGGGTCTTTCCCTGACCAGCCTGCAGGCGACCGAGTTCGGTCTCGCCGTCGTCATCCAACACAACAAAGGTGGGGAACCCCTCCACATTGAATTTAGCTTGAAGTTTCTCGTTGCGGGCAACGTACTTTTCGGGAACCAGGCTTTTGTCACTTGGGAAATCGAGAAGCACCATAATCAGATTATTCGTTGCGTAGACGGCCCATTCCGGCTTGGTGAAAACGCTCTCCTCCATTATTTTGCACCAACCACACCAGTCCGAACCGGAGAAATCCAGCAGTATCGGCAGACTTTTTTCCGCCGCCAGCTTCTTAGCGGCATCTATATCCATAGTCCATTTTCCGACCTTCGCGCCGTCAATGTCGGCATTCGACCCCTCCGCCAATCCAGCTACGGTTGACACCAGTAGAACTCCCGCTATCAATAACAAGGTTGCTTTATTCATCATTCTATCTCCCAAAGTTTAGATTTACTTTCTATACTGCAACACACTTTCATAAATTCAGCCCACGATTAAATCATATAGAATATCTTCCGGCAAGGTTTTAAAAAATTAAACCGCCCGCCTGTCAGTCCAGCCCTTTGAGGCTGTTGTCGGTATTATCCCACTTTATAACGGCATCAGTCCCACGGGAGAAAATTATACGACTCCCCTTGTACATATAGATGTACTTATCGGCATAATTGATGATTTGATCCGGTTCCCCTTGCCAGCGCAACACATCGCCGCGCGGGATGCCGACCGCGAGACGGTACGGTTTCGTCTTTATCATTTTTGCTTCTACGATAAATATTTTCTCCGCACCCGGTGTGAAAGTCACACTCTTGAACATATCCTCGTAGCCGGGAGCACTTAAACGAAAACGGTGGGAAAACAGAGGCAATAAGACGGTTCGCCCTGAAACTGTCACCAGCCTCTCGTTCTCAAAAATTTGAACGTTTTCAACTTCGCCGCAATCAAAGCGGACTTCCACCGATTCGGGTTCCAGTCGGAAAACGAGCATTGTTTCTCTATTTTTATAAACATTTACGGATTGCGGTGTCGGGGTCTTATAATACGGCACTTTCAGCTCCACAGTGTAGCGACCGGTATCTATATCCGGTAGTATACACGGCAGTTCCACAGTCTGCCAAGAGTCATCACCAATCTTCAGTTTGCCGATGCGCGGCATTTTCGGATTGCCGTATTTTTCAGCAAGTAGCGACGTAACTTTCAACTTTCCTGTGTTATGGGTCAACAAGACGGGAATCGGATTTGACATTTCGCGGGAAATATCCACTATCATGGGTCTCTTTTCATATCCCTTTGCGCTCAGAATAAGCCTTTGCCTCCCTTCCGGCAGACTAATCGGCTCGCCCGTAACCCCAATCTTACGATCTTTCAGCAACACATCGGCCTTCGGCGTGCAACTAATGACCACAACTCCTGTTCTCGCCTGCAACTCGGTCATTATTATCTGTGTCTGATTCCCTGTTGTTCGAAGCGTGAGATTTGTGCGCCATTCATTGAAATCAGGATGGGTTATGCTCACAAGATACTCTCCCGTCAGCAGTGAGAAAGCCTCCCGTTTCTGTATATCGATGCTCTTTGTCAGCAGTATTATTCCAGTAACATCTTTAATGGTAAGAGTAGCCCCTTCGACTAGCGGCTTAAGGATGAATGTTGTTTTAACAATATTTCGTTTTATACTCCCGCAAACAGATATCTTGGAAACCCACTCCTGAATAGATTTGGTATATCTTCGATTTTTGAAAAGGCTTTCGGCATGGCGGGCACTGTTTGTGATCCCTTCCCACTCAGGCGAATTGCCACACCCGATAACGCATGAGAGCAACCCGAAGGTATGTTTAAAATTTTCACGCTTGTCATTGGCTTCAAGAAACAGACGTGCTTCCTCGTTTTTGTCTGCTATCTTTTCAGCATACGATACGGCCTTTTCCATATCCCCGTTTGCGAACGCCTTGTTAAAGGCATGATTGGCGACAGAGAACTTGATCAGAGACAAGATAAGCATGACACCAAGCAAAATCATTATCACAGAGAGAGAGAGCATCACGTAGTGCCCCGGTTGCCGCTTTATGACGTGCTCTTTCTTGACGTATATTCTCTTTCCTATTGTCATAACCGCTTATAATCTATATACAGTTCTGCCTGTTCGCTACGTATGTATACAATAAGCGGACGTAAAATCAAACTGCATTGAGTAAAAATTTAGTTCGGGAGAGAAAAGGTGAACAGCGAAACGAAAAAAAGAATCAGCGCGTATTTTGAATCTAACAGAGATGCGTTGAAGAGTGAGTTTGTTGAGTTACTCAGCAAGTTTGTCGCCTGTCGCACTGTCAATGTGGTGAAATCCAGACTGAGTGAGTTCCCCTATCTGAAAGAACGAGGGGAGGAGAGCCAAATGTCCGCCCTTGTCGAAAACTGGGCCAAACAGGAGGGATTCGAATACGAAACACACGCACGCATCCCCAGGCGCGGAAACATAATCCTGCACTACGGCGAAAAAAAAGGTCCTTTCCTCTTCGTTCCGGGACATACAGATGTTGTGCCACCCGGCGACGGTTGGGATAGTGATCCGTTTATGTTGAAAATTGACGGTGACATTGTCCGCGCCCGCGGTGTCGCCGACGACAAAGGTCCCCTCGCCGCCAGCTTGCTGGCACTCAAAATTGTCAAGAACGCCGGCATACGCATCGCTGGCGATTTCCAGGTGGCCGCGCTTGCGGACGAAGAGGCTATGGGCGCGGACGGTATCGATTTTGGGATGATATACCTGCTTGAAAACGGACTGGTGAATGCCGATATGGCTATTGTTCCCGATATTGGCGGTAATATGCGCAAGATCGATATCGCCGAAAAGGGTATCGTCAACTACGAAGTAAAGGCCACGGGCAGACAGGCACACGGATCAACACCCGAAAAAGGGATCAACGCCATCAATGGTATGGCCAAATATCTGATGCGCCTGCAAACACATGAGTTTGCGTACACAGAACACCCGGTTCTTGGACACTGCACCGTCAATGTCGGCGAAATTCACGGCGGCGCAGCACCCAATATTGTTCCGGGCGGATGCGCCGCAGTGATAGATATGCGCCTGGTTCCCGGTCAGACCGCAGAGGGCGCACGTTTGGAATTGCTGCAACTCGCCGACGGTCTCAACTGCGAATTCACTGTGGAGATAAAATCGCAGATGGCATCGCACGAGATTTCCAAAAACTCTGAACTCATTCGCATTGTCAGCGACGCGACCGAAGAGGTTTGCGGCGAACGCCCGCAAACAATGGGACTCGGTGGCGGGACATACGCAAAATTCCTCAATCACGCCGGTATAGAGGCGATAGGGTTCGCCCTCGGTGACCACGATGCCATGCACATGGCCAATGAGTACGCCTCCATATCGGAACACCTCCAATACGCGCATGTACTCGCTATCGCCGCCGCCGAACTGACGGGCGGCTGAAATACACAATTTCTGGAGGGCGAAGTGACTTCGCGTGTACCTCGCTTTCTACCGCCGAATTCAAGGTTAATGGATCTCAGCCGGGAGTGAGAAGATGGCATTTTCCATTTTAACCAAAGCCACGCAGAATCCAGAGTTCTATGCAAGGATCTGAAAGGCGTATCCATAGTCAAAGATAGTTTTTGTAGTACCCCGAAAAGAGCCACCTTTGATTGCCAATAGATTACGACCACAAACAAAAAGTTTGGGCTGTGTCGATTCCTCCGCCTGAATTGCGGGGTGATGACAGGGGGATGGCTAATGTATCATATCACCGGCCCAGACAGAGATAATATCACCGCCGGGAGTGAGAAGAAGACATTCTCCGTTTTGCCCAAAGCCACGCAGGATACCGGTGTATGTCCGGCTGGCATCGCGAATTTCAACCCTTTCGCCAATACCTTCCGCACGGCGGGTCCAATCCTCTCTGATTCCGCTGAACCCATCCGGAAACCAGGCGTTTATTCTCTTGTCAAGATGAGGGAGGAGCAGGTCGAGTATCTTCGCCGGGGCGTGTGATTGTCCGCTCTCCACCAAAATTGACGTCGCGGGCTGGTCGATAGAACCAATTTCGTCCAGCGACATGTTGACGTTGATACCCACACCGATTATAGCACCGGAGATGTCTCCGCAGGAGACGCGCTCGGAGAGGATTCCGCATATTTTCTTTTTGCTGACCCGTATATCATTCGGCCATTTGGGCTGCGAGTTAATTCTAAGTGCCAGCATGGTGTCGTCAACCGCCAACGCAGTCGCCATGCTGAGTGCCGGGATTCGTAGCGGTGGTGCGACGGTGGCAAGATAAAGCGAGAAACAGAGGTTCTTTCCTGGCGGAGAACTCCATGAACGACCGGCACGACCGCGCCCGGCGGTCTGGTTGGTGGTGGCAACTATCACACCACCCGGCGGCGGGGACCGCGAGAGCATACTCTCACGCAAATAGCTGTTGGTGGATGCAAGTGAGTCATGCCATTCCACTGCAAAACTGATTTTCATTTTGTTTCCGGAGCGGGGAGGTCAAGCTGTTTCCCGTGGAATTTCACAGAGATAATTTTTGAGACACCGCGCTCCTCCATTGTCACTCCATAAAGTACATCGGCAGCGGCGATTGTCTTCTGGCTGTGAGTAATCACAATGAACTGCGATTTGTCGAGAAACCTTTTAACCACATGCAGGAAACGGTCGATATTTGATTCGTCCAGGGCGGCATCCAGCTCATCCAGCAGGCAGAACGCACTGGGCTTCTCCTGATAGAGAGCAAAGAGCAGTGCTATGGCTGTCATGGTTCGCTCGCCACCGGAGAGAAGCGAGACGGTTTGCAGTTTTTTGCCGGGCGGACGGGCAATGATTTCAATACCAGACTCCAAAACGTCTCCCTCTTCAGAGAGGGCAAGCCGGGCACTTCCGCCACCGAATATCTGCTTGAAAAGCTCTTTAAAATGCTCATTTATTGAGTTGAAGCTCTTCATAAACATTTCTGTGGTTGTTTTGTTGATATGCTTGATCATTGTGAGAAGCTTCTCTTTGGAACTGATCAGATCCTCCTGTTGCTGCTTCAGGAACGCAAAGCGGTCTTCCAACTCCCGATGCTCATCAATGGCAACGAGATTGACGGGACCCATCTGTTCAATCTTCGCCTTTATTTCGGCTATTCTGCGCTCCGTCGCGACCTGCGGCGGTGTCTCACCATTATCCCATTCGGGTTCCGGCTCTTCCGTCATCTGTTCAGGCGTAAGATGATATTCCTCTGTCACGCGCTCAACGATATTTTCGCGACGCATACGCTGCTCGGTCAAACTGACATCCGTTTTAGAAAGCTCCTCACGGTGGTTGTCGATCTCCTCACGACGACTGTTGACGGAGTTTGTAAGCGCAACGAGGGTGTCGTTGATTTCCTTGCGTCGCATGCGGGTCTCATCGAGTTTTTCCGTGTGTGCACGTGCCTCCGCCTCCAGCGGATTCAAGCTTTCCCTGGCGGATTTGATGGCGTTTTCGAGATTCTCTATCCTCACCTTATAGGAGTCGATCCCGGCGGCACGATCCTGAACGAGTTGCTCAAGCTCACTTATGCGTGACTGAAGATTATCTCTGCGTGACCGCAAATGAATGACCTGTTGCCGCTGACCGGAGAACGCGACCCGCTTGTCCGTAACTTCTGAGAGCAGGCGGGATCTCCTCTGCTCGCTGTCGCGAAGTTTTTCGTTCAATTCGGAGACAGTTGCACGTATCTCTGACTGCCGTGCACGCATGGTTTTCATCTCTTTTTGAATGTCGCCACGTCTGTCGCGTGCGGACGAGTCGGTTTCTGTAATCGCCTTAAGCTCGTACCGAACGGTCTCCAGTCGGTCGTGCGCCTGTTTGTTGTCCTGTCCGATGAGCTGTTGCTCGCCTCGGGCAACCGCCGCATTGGTGCGACATTCTTCAAGCGATCGACGCGCCTCTTCAATCTTCTGGCTGTCCGACTGACTGTCCGCATTAAGCGCGGTCAGTTTTTTCTGACTGGTCTCAATCTTTTGTGAGAGCGTTCGGGTCTCTTTCTCCCACTCTCTAACGAGCTGCTTGCGGGCAAGAGGATTGGCCTTCTCATCGGTTGGCATCCAAAGTTCCAAAACACCGTTTGCATTAAAGAGTTGTCCCGATTTGGTAACAAACACCGCTCCGCACTCTTTGTTTGACTTTCCTTCACTGATATCCTCAACCACCATGACGTTACCAATCAACCTTTCGGCCAGCGGGCAAAGGTTGTCGGGAATATCGATATTCTCCAACAAGCGTATTCCGGGCGTACTTCCTTTAAGAGGCGCGGGCGGTTTCGATCCGGTCGAAGTCAGGATTCTCACGGAACCGGCGTTTTGATCCGTCAGCGCGATCAGTGCCCGCAAAGCGGAGGGCATGTCGCTCATAATAACAGCGTCCAACCAGCTACGAAGCGCAACTTCAACGGCTTTTACATATCCCGAGTGGGGTATAAAAAGGTCGGCGAGTGATCCAAGAATTTTTTCTTTATCGATGAAAAGATCTTCCGCGTTATTCAGCAGACTGCGTGCGCCACCGGGGAAACCCTCGTCATCGTTGTCGCTTTCGCGCAGCAGTTCAATGCGGGCGTTTTTCGCCGCGAGTTCGGAACGCATTTCACCTATGGACACCTTTAAATCGTCTATGCTCCTTTCTCTGTCACGTTTATGTCCGGAGAAATGTTCAAGGCTTTCAACCGCTTCATCGACCGCCACCTGCAGTTCATCAATTTTCGCTACCATTTCTTTTTGGCGTTTACCGAAATCAGCCACTGAGTTTTCCAATTCGGCGAGTTCCGCGTTCAGGCGTTCCCGCCGAATGGTTGTTGAGCGTTCTTTAGCATCAATGTCCGTCTGTTCGTTTTGAAGAGCGGAAAAGCGACTTTCAAGCTCAATGGACTCCGCACGCAGGTTATGGGACTGGGAGCTGAACTCCTCAACGCGATCTTCGGACTCCCGCAACTGTCTGGTGGAGTTCTCCAATTCCGCCTTCGCTGTGTCGTGCTCTTTGACTGTGTTGCTTATTTCGGAGTCCAGTTTTTTGAGTGACGCGCTGTGCTCATTCAGATGCACGCGGGCGGTTTCGACATCGTGGCTGTCACGTTCGGAGAGATGGGTGAGTTCTTCAATGCGGTCAGAGTTGACCTCTATCAGTTCACGGGCTTTATTAAGCTTTGACCCTGCCGCCGCACCTGCCTGCATGGTGGTTTCAATTTCGCGCTCAATGAGTAGAAGCCCGGCACGCAGTTCCGTTGCTTTTTGCTCGTTTTCGGCGAGCAATTTTTTTGACTGCTCCAGTTTTGTGTTCAGTTCGGTCTGGTGTAACTGGAGTGTTTTGATGAGCTGTTCGAGATCGCCAATTTTTTTGCGGGCGATATAGATGTCTAATCCGCGCACCTCCGCACGCATCGATTTGTAGCGACGCGCCTTTCCTGCCTGACGCTGGAGGGAACCGATCTGGCGTTTGACCTCACGAATAATGTCATCCAGTCGCAGAAGATTGGCCTCGGTGTGTTCGAGTTTGCGAAGAGACTCTTTCTTGTCCGCCTTGAATTTTGTTATACCGCTCGCCTCCTCAAAGACCGCGCGGCGATCTTCCGGGCGTGCGCTCAGGATATAGTCGATGCGCCCTTGTTCCATAACAGAGTACGAGTGGGTACCAACACCAGTGTCCATAAAAAGCCGCTGAATATCTTTAAGACGACATTTGCGCTTATTGATCAGATACTCACTCTCACCCGAACGGAAAACCCGGCGAGTGACAGTGACCTCATTGTAATCGACTCCCAGTATCTCCTCGCAATCTGACATACTCAGGGAGACCTCCGCCATGCCGAACGGTTTTTTCGTGTCGGCGCCGTCAAAGATGCAGTCCTGCATCTTGCTGCCACGCATGGCTTTTGCGCTCTGCTCCCCCAACACCCAGCGTATCGCGTCCGAAAGGTTGCTCTTGCCGCAACCATTAGGTCCAACTATGGCGGTCATGCCCGGCCCAAAATCCAGAACCGTGCGGTTGGCGAAACTCTTGAACCCAACTATCTCCAGCTTACTTAAATACACTCGTCACTCCTAATCCCAGCTCATCACCACTTTACCCGACTGTCCGGAACGCATCACCGCGAAGGCCTCTTCGAACTCGGTGTAGTGGAAGCGGTGGGTTATGATTGGGGTGAAATCCAGTCCTGACTGAACCATCGCCGTCATTTTATACCATGTTTCAAACATTTCACGTCCGTAAATACCTTTGATGGTGATCATACTGAAGATAACTACGTTCCAGTCGATCGCCATATCTACACCAGGAATACCAAGCATCGCGATCTTGCCGCCGTGGCTCATATTGGCCAGCATATCATGAAAGGCAGGGGCACTACCGGACATCTCCATCCCGATATCAAACCCCTCCGTCATCTCAAGTTCTTTCTGGACATCCTCCAAAGTGCCGGATTTTATATTCAGCGCGATATCAGCACCCATCTTTTTGGCAAGATCGAGCCGGTATTCGTTCATATCGGTGACAACAACGAAACGGGCACCTGCGTGCTTTGCGATTCCTGCTGCCATGCAACCAATTGGTCCCGCGCCAGTGATGAGTACATCTTCACCAAGCAAATCAAAAGAGAGTGCTGTATGGGTCGCATTCCCGAAAGGATCAAAACATGCCATCACCTCCGCCGGAATCTCCGGGTCGGCCAGCCAGACATTCGCCGCAGGTATTGAGAGATACTCCGCGAAAGCACCAGTGCGGTTGACTCCAACCCCAACCGTGTTGGTGCAGAGATGACGACGACCCGCCAGGCAGTTGCGACAGTGTCCGCAAATGATATGCCCCTCTCCGCTAACCACAGCACCAACCTCAAAACCTTGAACATTGGTGCCTGTCCCCACCACTTTTCCGACAAATTCGTGCCCCACTGTCATAGGCACAGGAATGGTCTTCTGCGCCCACGCATCCCAGTTGTAGATATGAATATCCGTGCCACAGATCGCGGTCTTATCGATCTTGATCAGCACATCATTGATTCCGACATCCGGTTCCGGCACATCTTCGAGCCACAACCCCTCAACCGCCTCTCTTTTCACCAAGGCTTTCATCTGTATCAGTTTCTCTCCAGTACAATATCTAAACGCAAACAGTAGAACACATGTCTTCACTTATGTAAAACACGAAAGAACACGAATTCCAGACCAGGGACAACACTAAACAGTATTTGTCCGAGGTCTGGACAACTTTTTTAAGCTGGAAACGGGATCAAAATCCATCCCGCAAACACAGGCTTGCAGATACAACTTAAATCAAATGTTTTCAGTTGTTTCGCATTTTTGATATTGCCATCTCGGCCGCATTGACTAGTTGATACGCTACCGGTGAGGCGGTCAGCATTGGGTGTGTGCCGGTTTGGAATATCGCTATCTCACTGGCGTTCATTTTGCGTTCGACGCAGACGGAGATGGTGTTGATCATCTCACCAACCGTAGCATCACCCCGTACCTGACCTCCGAGAATAACCCCCGACTTGGCATCAAAGACCAGTTTCATTTTTATCATCGCAGCTCCGGGCATCATCCCCGGATGACGATTGGGTCCTTCGATCACCGAAACAACAATATTGTAGCCCTGGGCCCGCGCCATGCTCTCTGTCAACCCCGCCGTTCCCAGCGCGAGATTGCCGACGGATGTTGACCAAACCCCGACTGTCCCAGTGCTCTCTCTGGTTATTCCGAACAGATTGGCACCGGCGATGCGTGCCTCGGTGGTGGCAATTGACGCCAGTTTGAGAGGGGAAGGTCTTCCGCCAAAAAAGGCGATCTTTTTCGAGCAGTCGCCACACGCGAAAATATTGTCATCCGATGTTCTCATCGTCTTATCGACAATAATGGCACCTGTGCGTCCAATCCGCAGTCCGGCCTCTTCCGCCAGCTTACTGTTAGCCTTGGCACCGATGCCAATCACCACCATATCGGCAGGAATCTCCTCCCCGTCGTCTGTGCGAACAAAACTCACACACTCATCCCCGGCAATGGACTCCACCTTGCACTCAGTTTTAATTTTTATACCTCGCGAGCGCAGAAGCTCCTCCATCTCTATGCAGAACTCATTGTCGTACGCCAGACTCAGACAGTGGGGAGCAAGCTCCAGAATGGTGACGTTGTCAACGCCCGCTTTTTTGATCTCGTCGGCAAATTCTATGCCGATGAAACCGCCGCCAATGACTACAACACTGCTCGCTTTGGAGACAGCGGTCTGGAGTTTTTTCAGATATTCAATGTTTTTGCGGATGAAAAAGACGCCTTCTTTGTCTATACCGTCAATCGGGGGGATTGTGGGCACAGAGCCAACCGCCAGGATCAAACGGTCATAATGAATGTCTTCGCTGTCGGTACGCAACACCTTGTTTTCGCAGTCAATCTCCTGACCACAAGCCTTGAACAGCTCTATATTGTTTTTCTCAAGCCCCGTGTCGGGGATGATGTTCTTCTCGTTATCCCCGATTGTACCAATCACATAAGGTATTCCGCACGGTATCGGCACGAGATCCTCTTTTCTCACCATTACTATCTTTTTCTCTGGATAATGACGTCTCGCCGTCACCGCCGCCGTGAACCCGGCCGCACTCCCACCCAAAACCACTACATCCGCTGTCTTCATTTCTATCACCCTATTTTGCTCGTTTAATATTTGCGCACAATTAGAAAAGTGTGCAATATAAACATCTTTACACCCAAGTCAAGTCTTTCTTCCGCCGGGTGTTGCCGATAGCGAAATCCATAACTCATCGTTTGGGGGGACGGGCTTCGCGTACCACCGCTCCGTTGCCGCCACTCATGATGAGGATGGCGAATTTGGAGACGGAATCAATCTCATCGGTATTGAGCGAGGTATAGTCGAACCGCCCCCGCAAATCTGTGTAACCGTCTTTGTGGAACTTCACCTGCCCGTCACCTGTCCGGGAATACACCTTCACATAAACCTTGGACAGCGCCTTTCCGGTTCTCTTATCCGCCACCCGCAAATGTCCGTAACTTTCAATTATATCCACTTTCAGGGCGTTTGGGTAATAGGTCTTCAGGCGGCTTATTCCCGCACCGGCAACCTCAATCACAAGGTTTTGATTCCTGAGCGCGGAGGGAATTTTTCTTTCGGTCACTTTGTTGCTGTTCAGCTTGACGAAATCGCTCTGGTTCGGTTTGATGACAGTGAACTGCCCGCCAACATCCTGCTCAAAGGGCTTGCGCGAGAAGAGGAGTTCAAGATCCATCGGGAAATAATTAATGACGCAGGCATTAATATTGGCATGATCAATCTTCAGGATACTTCCCTCAATATCAAACCTCAGCCCCGGCGCGGTGTCCGCCAGCTTTGTTTGGGTTTGAGTCCGATTTTCAGCGTCGACTATACCACCCCGCTCCCCGCGAATCTCGGCACATTGCGAGAGAACCTCTCCGAATAGAACACGCCAGCGATCCACTGGATAGTCTTTGTATTTCGCCGCTATTTCCCCGGCCTTATCCGGCTGTTCCTGATAGAACGCCATGTAGGCGGACAGATAGTCGTACTGGAGACGCATTTTCAACTTTGCGGGGTCTATGGTCTTGTAATGTCGCAACGCCTCTTTAATCCTGTCCTGGAGTAACATATAGATTGTCACTGCCATTTCATCAGCATCGGTAAGCTTTGATCTGTAGGTCAAAACTTTCATGAACTCTTCATATTGTCGAAAAAATGAACTGTTCATAATCTTGCGGTGTCCGCCGAGCTTAAACACGCGGGCGTTCACCAGCGGCCAATACTCTTTATGCTCGTAGATATGCCAGACAATCGGATCTATATCCAGCAACGGTGAGCGGAGGTACTTGCCACACTTCTTCGCCAGCGGTGTGTGAGGAAGGTACTCGTGAATCCTGCCGCACACATTGTGGTGAAGCGAATACGACCAAAGCGTGTTGTTATAGACTCTGCGGTTTTGAAGCATGTCGAGAATCTTTCCAAAAAACGCCTTATCCCTCATGCGCCAGGCTATCATCTCCAAATTTAAACGCTCAATGTTGTGCGTGTTCAAATAGTTGATAACATTCTCCTTTGTTCCAAACTGAGAGATATGCGCCCAGCTTCCCTTGTCGATCTCATTCACCTCCGCCACTACTTTGAACACAAACGGCTTCGCGGCGGCGGCGACCTCTCCGTTTTGAGCAACATGAGCAGGATAATGGGGGAATTCACCCGCCACGGGGAAGTAGAAAAAATATTCCTGCGACAAGGTCGAATACGGCTCCATCATGACGTGACGGCTTTTCGTCCGCATCCCGTTCAAAACAGGAATCGCCCCAGATGGAATCTGCTGAAGAATATCGACCTTGCGACGGGTCGAAGTTGGATTTGTGAGAACCAACTGACATCCGTACACACGCCCTTTCTCAAACTCTTTTGTCACAAATTTGTCGAATCGCTCGTTATCCACGTAGCGGTAGCGGTCATCCCGCGCAAAAAAACTTTGATTTATGAGCAGAACCGGCTTTAAGATGTTCCCTTTTGCCGGCTGAACCTGTTTGTGAAAGATAATCACATCGTCGGTGGCAGTGAAAACCATGCCGCCGTCACTGTACTCGAAGTCGTGTTCCCCGGTCTTGAAGGGAAGATCAAGAACCGCCAGAGCAAACATTATCTCCGTGAAACTGTCGCCCGCCTCAGAGATGGCATCCGATAGAAATCCCCCCTCTCCATTCCAATTGGCGTAATCTCTCCAAAATGCATCTATCTTCACCAGATCAAATGTCTGTTCCTGAAGAGGTTTCTGATAGTAGTTATTCTCCACCCACTCTTTTGTCTTCTCCAGCTTTCGATATAGCTGACGTGCCTTGATCCTCTTATTCTCATCACGTTTGCGTGCGTTGGCACGGAACAACTGGTTTGCCACAGTCTCATACTCTTCTTTAAGCTTTTTAGTATCAGCCAACGACGCTCCAACGACAGCTGCGTATTTTCTTTGCGACTTAGATTTATCTAAACAATCATGAACACTAGATCCGGGCATGTTGATTTTCCCCTCCATACTCATACTCATACTCATACTTGATTCCGGCTCCTCAAGCCCTCCGCTTCGCAGTGCAGAATCAAAGAGGCGGTTTAATCTTCCATTATCCGGTGGCAGAAGGTCATACATATCCTTCATGTGTCGCGCCGTGCCGTGCCGCCCTTTCATGCGTTGCGCCAGCAACGCACGCTCAGCCATATTCAAACGGCTGTTCGCCCAGGGTTCAAGATAACCCTCCAGCGGGTTGCCGAGCAGCCAGTCATCGATAAATGTTTTATCTTTCTTGCAAACCAGACATGGACGAACAACCTTCGTGAAAAAGGCTGGGTCTTTCATGGCAAGAAAAAGGTGCAGTTCATGGCATGCGTGCTCCCTGTAAAGCTTACGCTTCTCCGCGTCACTGTGGTCGAACCAGTTTACAATAAAATTGAACTCAGCCAGCAGGGGATCATCGTTAAGAGCTGTTAGCAGTCTGTAAGCGGTAGATACAGAATCGACGACCTCTATCTCGGTGCTGAGGATGTCGGCAACCTTGAAACTCTCCCCTTTGCGCACAATACTGACGCGCTTCTGCTCAGTAAAATGCTGGTCGACCGGCAGATAACGTTTCAGACGCAAATCCCGCGGCATCTCACCACGCTCCGCGAGGGCCAGCTGACGGTAAACCGCGCTGTCATCGTTCACGGCGTAGATATGAAGATGTTGACCAACGGGCAACTCTTTCATCGGCAACCTGACAACACCATTCGCATCCGGTTTTAGATTGACCACGATCGGCGAAGCCCCTTTCAGGAAGTCGAAACAGCTAAAGTGATCAGAATCCGCCTTTACCTTCATCATGCATGCCGCGGCGGGCGAGTACAACCTATCGCCATCACTATCATACTGGTCATATTTCTCGCCACCCGCCGCCCGCTCCGTCCCGGTATCGGTGGAACGCGGACTCCAGGGATTGAGTATAAGACTTGGTCTGGTCAGCATATTGCCGGGAAAGATCCCCGCTTTTCTGCGCTCCATAACATACCGATACTCATCGCCTATTCGCCGAGCTGACAAATATTGCGATTCAGGACGCTTCAACCTCATCGCCGATGGAAAACGGAACACAGGAACACCAAAATCTTTAAATATGTTGTCTGTTACATAGCGGGTCATCGCCACATGAACCCGGGTGCCGGGAACTGCATTGGCAACCCTGACCATCAACTCGTCAGCCTTAATCTCCACCTTCTCAATCTGAAGCGGAAACACCGCCTTCTTTTCAAGCACACGGTTTTTCCCCAGTAATTGCCCGCCCTCAGCCCTTCCGGCGGTTACAGAGATTAACGTTTCACGCTCATCCGGCTTGGTCATGAGATTATAATCGCCCGGCGGTAAGTCGCTGATGACAAGGTAGCCGCCATCCAACTTCACATGGTCGAGATAGTCCTTAACAAATATTCCATCACGGATTTCGAGGAGCGAGGCAATCCGGCGCAACGGTTCTTTGTCCGACTCCGGCTTATCAATATCCTGCATCACCGGAATTCTCAGTTTTCCGCCCGCCAGCATGTGCAAAACCGGCACGCGCGACACCATGTCACACGGAATCTGCCAGGTGTGGGTGGTGTTTTCAGAATCGCGTACCTTAACCCATACAATATCCCGGAGTGCGCCCAGATAGACACGTCCTTTTTCATCGGTTTTCAGCGAAACATGCACAACCCGTCTGAAATCACGGTGTTTTAGTTCCAGGCGCACCGCACGAGCAGTGCGTGCTTCGGCGTTACGACCCAAAAGTTCAACAATATAGCCACTGTCCACGCGACGTAGAAAAAGATCCTCGGTCTTTTCGGTCTCAACAATCTGATTGACCGCTATCCTTTTCTGCACCGAAAGAGTGACCTTTTCACCAGTGTTGAGATTTTGAACCTTACCGTTCAGGGAAATGTCAAGACTCCGCAATCGCCCGGGAACCCGGAATGTGTATGTAGACTCTTTTTCGTCATAAATCTTAAAATTGTTTACCTGCTTCTCCGCAGAGAGTCCCTCCTGATCAAACGACCGGATTGTCAGCGTCGGAGATTCAATCAGCGACACGTTCACCGGCTCTCCGTTCAAGAGTAACTCCGGACGCACTGTAACAGTGCATTTGCCACCCACTCTCAACTGCTCACGACCAAGGTGCATGCCGGCGCAAAGCTTATAGTTCTCTCCAAGGTGATTAAACTCGCGGAGGACAGAGAACCCGTTGTGTGTGAGAACTATCGTCCGCCGTCCCGGATCACCACTGAACGGAACATTGATCTCGCCGTCTTCCGCCCTGTACTCGGTTCCCGCCATCCAGAGCGCAGCGTCCCTGATCTGATTTCCGCTATCATCGTAAACAGTGAACACATGTCCAGCCGCGCCTATTCTTTCGGCAAACGTCAGATTTCCTTTTCTCACAACCGCACGGCTACTCACGCCATTGCCGATAAGCTCAACAACATACACCCCCGCCTCTCTTATTTCGGGGATAGACAATTTTTCAACATGCCGTCGCATCGGTGGCCGTTTATACCTCACCGTTCTGCCACTGTTCGGAACAAGACCGTCCAGCTCTATGGCGGTCGTGATCTCTGAAAGGTTTCGGCGATAATAAGCTGTCGTGTTAATGTCATACACCTTGATGGTAAGTTCCTTAACATTCTTAATCGCCACATTCAGTGACACCTCATCGTTTAGATCAAGATATCGGCGGTTGACGGGAAGCAACTCTATATCTATCCTGTCACGCAATGTCTTCACCATTGACGGGCTGTCCATCATTGCATACCAACGTTCCGCATCGCCAATTCCATTCACCAGCTTAACCATGGCAAACAAACGCTTCAAATAATTGTGCTCAATATAATCGCTGTACTCCTTAAAATTATCGGCGTTCTTCAAGAAGTGTTCCAGATGCCTGCGTACAACTTTTTCATCTATGTTGATGGGTGGCAAAAGTATATACTCCTCATACGAGGCTTTCATGCTGACCCTGCTGTTTCTAAATTCACTGCGTCTCAGCCAGTCGGGATTGATGTAGGGAACCGACCTCGGCATCTTCACATAGATATTGAATAAATCCCGATCATAGACCCCTTTCCTCATGTTGAATTCAAGCTGGCGGAATATCACATTCGCTTTCAGCGAAAGATAGGCGTGCGGAAGTCGCTCCGTAAATGTCAGTAACCTCTTCAGATAGGCGGCATACTCCTCGTCATCCGCACGCCAGTTGACATCAGCATTTGGTCGCAGCTTGGCAAGATAGGTGTTGATAAAGTTGGTCTGCTTGATAAGCTCCGGTTTTCTTTTCAAACACTCTTCGAGCTGTTCAATCGTCAGCATCCTGTGTACCTGATGATGCCCAAATCCCTTGCTGTGTTTATAATTGAGATCATCAACAATCAATTTGACGATTCCCGGATAATCCGGTCGCCACAGACGCGAAAGGAGACTGCGACGCTGATCGGATGTGAGCCGGGTCGTCATAAGATAATCAAAGGCACTGCTCTCAAAATCATCTGTGTTCCGCTTGTCAGAGAACGGACGTTTAGCCAGCGTATCGAAGGATATGATGTTTTGATCAAGTGTGGTTGGCAACCGCACCTCCGGTTTCAGTTTTTTTTGCTGATGATTAAAGTGAAGATTGAGGCGGTTGATGATGTACTTGCGTGAATATTCGGGATCCTTCTCATACATCTTGAGCGCGTACCTGTTCTCCAATTCACGAAGAAGTGCGCTGTGTTTATACTTTTTCACGCCAGCATCAATCATTTTTTTGGAACCCTTGAGGTCTCCCTTCAATTCCAGATTCAGCGCATTGTAGTAATAATAATCCTGAGTGCCGGGAATAAGCTCGCTCAATGCCGTCTCACGGTCATCGGCGAGAGCGAAATTCTCATTGTAACTTATCTCGCCACCCAACACACACCCAGTAATCAAAATCAGTGTTGTTAACACAAATCGTATATTTCTCATATCTCTCCCCTTACTTTTCACACTGGAACTCCACTCTCATCATTGTAATACTTTCCATCAGCACTGTAAACTATTATTGTCAAGACGTGCCACGACGTGAATTTCTTCAGTTTTTCTAATTCTTTTTTGAAATCCCCCTGCAAAGTCGAAAATACGAACTGTGACAAAATCTCCATAGGGTCTTCTGCCCCTATTAAATCTGTGTCCAAATCTCCTTTTTGCGCAAGTCATCAGAACTTGACACTCATTTTCCCATGTTGTACATTGACCCGTTTGAATATTGGATTACAATAAGCAGTAAGAGGAAAGTGCGCATGACGCGATTCACCGGAAAATTGATATCGTCAATTGTCCAGACCATGGAACTTTTTTTTGCGCAATTGTCCAGACCATGGAACTTTTTTTTGCGCTGTTTCCCGAGCCTTGGACTCTGTATCTGTGCTGTTTTTGTGGCTGTGCCCATCTTTGGCTCAGAGAAGAGCGAATCGGTTTCATCTTTCGAGAATCTGGTTGGGAAGTTGACTGAGTTGCAACTCCAGATATCATCTGAAAAACGCGCTTGGCGTGAACAAGAACCACAATGGCGGCGCGAAATCACGCTGTTGCACGTGGAGAAAGAGCAACTGGAAAAGGAGATGGCCGAATATCGTGCGGAACAGGGAATCCTGACCGAAGACCGCGCAAAACTATTGGAACGTAAGCAGACACTGAGCACCGCCGTCGCAAAACTGAAGAAAACTGTAAGAGATGCGGAAAAAGATATTCAGAACATATATCAACTTGTCCCGAAACCTATTGCAAGCGGTCTCGATGACGCATTTAAAAAACTCCCCGATTCGGATGACGCAGCGTCCCGCCAGCCTCTGCCCCAACGACTTCAGCGGGTGATAGCCCTGTATGCCAGCATTCAAAAGTTTCAGCACGAACTGCGAGTCACACGTTCAGTTGTCGCGCTTGACAATGGCGGACGGGAGATGGATGTTATCTATCTCGGACTATCAAGGGCTTTTGCGGTCTCTTCGGATAATAACTCCGCCGCATCGGGACATCCGGAAAAGACCAACTGGAAATGGATTCAAAATGACGATATCGCCACCTCAGTCCGACGCGCCATCTCCATATTCAACAAGGAGGAGCCTGCTGAACTGACACATCTCCCACTCCAAATCGGGGGTTCGGGGAAATGAGGTGTTTGCAGACAGCCATTTTTATCTCATTTCTCGCCATCACAAACGTTTTCGCATCGACAAATCTGCTCAAAGATGCCTCTGCCGGAGTGGCGGAGGAGATATCCTCAGCAACACAGGAATTGAACACCCTGAGAGATGAGATCAGCACTCAAAAGAGACCGCTTGCCGGAGAGATGGAACGCTTGAAAGAAGAAGTCCGGGCACTGCGCGAAAAAACCACGCGGGAACGCACGGTTCGCAACATGCGTGCCGATCATTTGGAAGGGTTGCGCAAAGAGATTCAAACACTGGAGCGCGATTTTCAGTTTATTCACACCGTTTTAGTGGAATATCGACGCTCAATGGAAACCTGTGCCGGCGCGGCGGAGGCACAGACCCTCGCTCCTGACCTGAAAGAGATTGATCTTTATTTCCCGGCGGAAGAGTCTCCGACAGCAACGGCGGATGGTGGCGAACGGGTTCTTAAACTGGCGAAGAGCTGGATAGAAGCGGGGTTCCGAGTAAGAAAAACTGCCGGGGTCTGTCTTGACACTCGCGGACAAGAGCACTCTGGTGATTTTGTGATAATAGGTCCGCTGGAGTATTTTTCTTCACCGGAAGCGACTGGGCTGGTCATTGTCCGCGCTGGTTCCTCCGTGCCATCGGTTTTTGAGGATCTGCCGGATGCCGATATCGAAGCCATAGCTGAATTTATAAACACGGGAGACTCCAATTTGCCCGTGGATGTCAGTTCCGGCAATGCTCTCAAGGCTCGCAAGGCCAGGAAATCGCTTGGCGCACACATCAAAGCCGGCGGTTTCACCATGTACCCGCTTCTGGCCATTGGTCTTCTCGCACTGATTCTCTCCATCGCCAAACTCATCTCTCTCTTCACGATCTGCACGTCAGCATCTGGTGAAATATCGCGAATTGCTTCGGAATTGAAGTCCGGACACACTGATGAGGCACTAAGCATTGTTGAGGGACTAGGCAAACCGCTACGCTCAATTATCATGGCGGGGGTGAATCATTGTAATGCCTCATCGGAGCACTGCGAAGAGATTATGCACGAGCGGGTTCTCACTACTATACCAACGCTTCAGCGCTATCTTGGTGCCATAGCGGTGTTTGGCGCGGTCTCGCCGTTGCTGGGACTGCTGGGAACCGTAACGGGAATGATTCACGTCTTTCAGCGTGTCACCATCTTCGGCACTGGCGACCCCAGGATGCTTTCAGGCGGTATATCGGAAGCACTGGTGACCACGGTGACGGGTTTGACAATCGCCATACCGGTTCTCCTCGTACACGCCTATCTCTCCCGTAAAGCCTCCAGCATGATCGGAGAACTGGAGCATTCTGTTGTCGAGTTTATTCACTATCTGCATTCACGGAACGGAGACTTTAAAGATGATCATACTCACACAATCGATTGAGTACTGGAGGGCTGGTGGATATCTTCTCATTCCCATCGCCGCCGTCTGTTTTGGTGTCTGGTTCTATTTCCTGAAAACCCGCAATGAGATGCTCGCCGCTCTGCACGATAACACTGGAATTGAAGAAGAACTGCTCGAATATATGCAAGAGGACGATTATCGTGCCATCTCCCGACGCTATGAGTCTGAACCGGGGCTGTTTTCCAATGCCGTTTCAGCCTCTTTACGCGGTGGGGGGAATCCTCT
This sequence comes from uncultured Verrucomicrobiota bacterium, assembly GCA_964440175.1. Classification (GTDB taxonomy): domain Bacteria; phylum Verrucomicrobiota; class Kiritimatiellia; order CAYTQP01; family CAYTQP01; genus CAYTQP01. The sequence goes on along the minus strand of CAYTQP010000016.1, from coordinate 11,989 downwards.
CCATTCCTTTGAATCTTATGAAAAACAATGCGTACAGTATCTGAAACGAAATATTGTCCTGCTGGCAGGACTTACCGCCGCCGCTCCGCTACTGGGACTGCTGGGAACTGTTCTGGGTATGATAAAAACTTTTACCGGCATGCTGGCGACGGGGGAGACCATCGACTTTATTGCCGGCGGTATAAGTCAAGCACTTATAACTACTCAAGTCGGGCTGGTCGTCGCCATTCCCGGAGTGTTCGGAACGGTTCGTCTTCAGCGCCTGCTGAACACTGTCAAGGTGCGCTGGACATCCTGTCGGATGCACCTGTCTTTCGCGCTGACGGCAACCGACTTATGCTCCGGTGGGGAGGGTTGATCTTGCCGTGAGAAGACTGGATAATCACCACGAAAAAGAAAGTGGCGTCGAGATAAACATGTCGCCGCTGATAGACTGTATCTTTCTGCTTTTAATCTTCTTTGTTGTCACCTCTGTCTTCGTCGATGAGACAGGAGTCAGTATTGACAGACCAAGAGCCGTGAGCTCCAAAAATCTGGATAAAAACAGCATGATGATTGCCCTAACCGCCGACGGAGATATTGTTTACAGTGGAAACCGTATGGATTTAAACAGTATCAGGGGTGCTGTTTCGCGCCAAATGCGAGAGCGCGAGGTTCCTGTGATTATCATAGCTGACAAAAACTCTCTTAGCGGTCAACTTGTGCAACTCCTGGATGAATGTAAACTCGCAGGCGCTAAACAAGTCAGTGTTGCCGCTCAAAACGGAGAGCAGTGATGAGTGACAGCAAATTGAAAAAATCTTCTTTGATTCCCGCCCTTACCGCCTTAATATTCACGCTGGTCACTTTTATTCTGCTTCCGTTGCTGGAGACGATTCATATCAGGAGTGCGGACATCTTAACGCTGAGGACTGTGAACACTCTACCGCTTGAGCCTCCGCCACCACCAATTCCAAAACGGGAACCGCCACCGGAAAAACCAAAAAAACGGGATCTCTCCAAACCCAAACTTATAAAACAGCGAAGACTTCTTCCCATTAACGCCATACTGGATATCAATTTGGGCATAGCTGCCGTCGGCGGAGATTTCCAGATGAATTTTGATATTACCGACCCGGGTTCAGGAACTTTCACCAACACCATTTTCGGACTCAGCGACCTCGATGACATGCCAACGCCCATAACGAGAGCATCGCCTGTATATCCGATTCAAGCAAAAATGCGACGCATAGAGGGCATGGTTATGCTCGAGTTTGTTGTGACCGAGGACGGAACGGTTGAAGATATTTATATAGTGGAAGAACATCCTGAAAATATTTTTTCGAATGCCGCAAAGAGGGCCGTGAAATATTGGAAATTCCGTCCCGGTATAAAAAACGGTGAACCCGTCGCTGTGCGGGTACGCCAGAAATTAACGTTTAAACTGGATGATTGAGATTCACTCTCTTTGTATATGGTCGTATCAAATATTTTATGGTTTGATATTCTTGATATGCTATCATAACCTTTTGATAAGAAAATATTGGAGCCTTATGAGCGATAGATTTTTTTCATATACCAACACGGCGAGAACAAGGTTATATTGGTGCTCTCTTCTTCTGTCCGTGTTCATTCTTCCAACTGCGAATGCCGGCGAACGGTATTCGCCAACCGTTACCCGTGCGGAGGCGGAAATTATCTCCTCCGCCCAAAAAATTTCCGTCACAAATCTGACGGCGGCAAGCGTTTATCTTGATGACAAACGCGACGGGGAAACAAGCGCGGCACTGGATTTTGCACTCGGTAATTTTTATTTTCAGGCGGGAGATATTGCACGGGCGGAGGCGGCATATCTCGTCTCAGTAGGCAAGATGCCTCAATTTCGCGATGCCACAGGCAACCTTGGTCGCATATACCTGATGCAAGGCAAACCGGAAAAGACTACAGCTCTCTGCAGTGAATTAATCGAAAACGGTATCCCGAATGCCGATATTTACAGACTTCTGGGACATGCCCATCTCATGAGCGAGCATTATATCTCTGCCGAGAACGCATTCCGGCAGTGTTTGCTGTTGCGACCAGAGGATAACGAAGCCATGCTGGGTTTGGCAAAGTGTCTTCTGCAAGAGGAACGCTACAAGGAATGTCATTCGCTTATGGAAGAACTTCTCTCAGAAAATCCAGAAAATCCAGAATTATGGTCTCTGCGTGCAAACACAGCCATCGCCCTGGATGATCAGGAGCAAGCGCTTGTCAGCATTGAAAGTGCCCGCCGCCTGAACGCCGCCACCGCCGATATGCTCGCCACTCTTGGAGACATATATATAAACCGCCAACAGATACGGGAGGCACTCACCGCCTACGAAAAATCTTTTTCCGGGCAACCTCCCTCTTTCAACCGCATCATACGTGCGGCAAGAGGTCTGCTCTCAATCGGATCCAGCTCCGAAGCCACCAAAATGCTTGAACGTGCGAACTCACTGTCTGAAAATTCGTTCACCCCCTCTCAAACTGTTAAAATACTAAAATTGCGAGCCGCCATAGCAAATCAGGACGGCGACACGAACCGTGCCGTCAAAATATATCGTCAGGCACTGAAACAAGCCCCGCTCAACGGAGACATTCTTCTTGCTCTGGCAGATATTGAACGGGGCAGAGGGGATATTGAGACCTCGAAAATGAATGCTGAACGAGCCGCCCGGTTGCCCGGCTTTGAAGCGCGTGCGTTTGTCATGCTGGCGCAACTTGAAGTTGAGCGCGAGAACTACACCGCCGCCGCCGATCTTCTTGAGAAGTCTCTCTCTTTTAAAGATCAGAAGCATATTCGTCAATATCTCGGCAGGGTAAGGAGGCTGACAGATCGATGAAATCACTCCTTAACACTGACTGCCTTTTCCCATCAAGTCTGGAAGAGACTCTTCTGCTTCTAAACAATCCTGATGAGCGGGGAACTGTGCTGGCTGGCGGTAGCGACCTTATGGCTCAATGGCATGCCGACACTTCTGATATTCCCGAACGGGTGATCAGTATATTCAACCTGACTGAACTCCGTGGAATATCGCACCAGAATGAGACCGTTATAATTGGAGCGGGGACAACCCACGCAGAGATACACTCATCTCCGTTAATTCAAACGCATCTCCCCGCTCTCGCACAGGCGGCTCTCTCTGTAGGTGCCGTTCAAATACAGTCACGTGGCACTATTGGCGGGAACATAGCCAACGCCAGCCCTGCCGGGGATCTGGCTCCCTCCTTGTTGATAACCGATGGACGTGTTGTCGCCTCATCCGTGAACGGTGAGCGTTTTATTGATTTAAATAATTTTTTTCTGGATTATCGGTGTGTTGACCTGCGCCCCAATGAGTTAATAACACGATTTGAACTGCCATTTCTTTCCGTCGGGGAAAAATCAATCTTTAAAAAACTCTCACCTCGCTCCGCGCAGTCAATTTCAAAAATAATGGGTGCCTGCCTCGGTTCGGCTGTCAAAGGCGTGATTTCATCATTCCGTGTCTCCCTGGGAAGCGTGGCGGCAACCGCTGTACGTCTGCGGAATATTGAAGAGTGGATAACAGGGAAAACCATCTCTGAAGACGTTCTGCTTGAAGTGGAAGACATGGTCTTCTCCTCCATCAATCCAATTGCCGATATACGTTCCTCTGCCGAATACCGTTTGCAGACGGCCTCAAAGATGGTGCGCGGATTTATAAACTATATTTCTGAATAATGAATGTCGCCACCATAATTCTGGCCGCCGGTCGTTCATCCAGAATGGGCGGCAAATTCAAACCACTTCTAAAACTTAACAACTCCACATTCATAGAACACATCATTTCGGAGCATCTGGCCGCTGGTGTCGATAATATTATTGTTGTCACTGGATTCCATGCCGAAAAGCTTAAACCATCACTTATGCAACACGATGTCACAGAGATTCGAAATCATCATCCAGAATGCGGAATGTTCTCTTCAATAAAAACCGGACTGGAACAACTTCCACCAGTGGATGCCTTCTTTATACACCCCGTTGACACCCCGCTTGTCGACAAAACCACTCTCATCTCCATAATAAAAATGTTTTTTGAAACTCTCCCCGAACTGGTTCAACCTGTTTATAAAAACCGTAACGGTCATCCACCGCTTGTGAACTCCTCTTTGGTTGACAGTATTCTCTCCTTTGATGCCGATGGAGGACTGCGTGCATTTTTCCGCACTCTGCGGGATGTGAAAAAGCACAACTGCACAGACATCGGTATTCTGCGCGGGGTTAATACTCAGGAAGAGTATAAAACCCTTCTTTCTTGATCATTTTTCACCAAGGTGCCGGATTTATATTCTCGTTCTCTTTCTCTCTGTTTATCGCTGTGCGCAACCGGTAGTGAAAACCGGATTTCACCCTTATAAATATGCGCCTCTCATCACCTTTTACCTGCAACATATATACTGGTGCCGTTTTCCGCCTGTATCCACGAATGTATGACGGCCAGTACTGTGAATTTATCCCGTGGCGCAAGCTGGAGACATGTTCACGAAAAGACGATATCCGCAAATATTCAATATCACTGACTCTCACCCAGGATATAGGTATAATCCGTAAAATCTTCAGCATCAACCATTCATCGCTCAACACTGTAGACAAAAATATCCCCTGATGAACTGTCATATCTTTATATCTTCTCTGTTAAAAAACATATCATGATGATAATGGTACTATCTTTGATGCCATAAAGCGATCCTGAATGCCCCTTTTTATCCATCTGGATCTATTTGAAAAATGAGGTTTTTAATCTTTATCTCTCCAAATCTTTCCTGAAGATTCCTCATAATATCAGCATGTCGATTACACTGGAGTTCACTCAGCCAGGGGGAGGAATCGATAAATATTGTCAATGTTCCCCTCATATACCTTCCCGGACGGCTGTGCTCAGCAACTGTCTCTCCGACAATGTTTCCCCAGTCTCTTATCAACTCCTGTTCCCACATCTTATCCTTAAGTCCAGCCTTCTTGAATATTCCCATGATCAAATCGGCTGGTCTTTTAACAGAGAGTTGAGGAGGGGGGTCAAAATCTATTCCAAACCTCTCACGCTGTATTATTCTTTTGCTTTTGTCTTTAACCATCATTTAACAGAATAAGCCTGATTATACCTAGATAGGTTTTTCACTTTTAGTAACCTAATGCTCTATTTCCCCCGTGGATACTTTCGCGGAACTCTGACAGGATCGAAACTAAATACTCATTCATCAGTACCTGCGTTATAAAATATATGCTCACGGTAGCAGACTAATTATAGCGGGTCAATATTAAATTTATTCTTAACTAAAACTTGATAATAAATCTCGTGCAGGCGCATATCTCTTCCTTTAACTCAATTAGTTGCATTGACTTAACGCAACATCCACACTTCTGCCCAAAAGTTTATGAATATATCATTTTAAAACTGTTCACCCATCACGCTTGACAATCTTCATGAAAAACACTACAAGTCGCAGGCATATTACAACATGCCGGATGGTGTAATGGTAGCACAAGCGGTTCTGGTCCGCTTAGTCCGGGTTCAAATCCTGGTCCGGCAACCACTTTTACGATGATAAGCTTTTTATTAAGTTATCCTCATGGGCATTATGACGTAGAGGAATGGAACATCCGTCTTAATCACACCGGGGTTCATCTCGTCTGTCATTTCAAAATATATCTCATCGCTTTGAATGGACTTAAGCGGAGCTATCAAAAATTCGGGATTAAAGGCTATTGATACATTCGCCCCATCATACTTAATGGCCACATTCTCTTTAGCCTCACCTATCTCCGGTGTTTCGGTGACAATCTCAATATTGTTCTTTGTGAAACAAAGTTTCACCGAATTTGACTGCTCCGTCGTCAACAGCGCGACACGCCGTATCGCCGCAAGCAGAACTTCACGCTCAATCGTCACCCGCTCCTCCGACGATTCGGGAATAACCTGCGCATAATCAGGAAATTTATCGTCAATCAATTTGGATACTATCAGGATATTTGAAAATTTAAATGAAACCTTTTTTTCTTCCGCAGTTATCTTTAACATCCCTTCGCCCTGACTTTCAAGAGTCCTCATCAGTTCATTCACCGTCTTCGGGGGTATGATAATATCCATCTCCATTGATGCAGGAAATTCAACTTCCTGCTCAACAAGTGCCAGTCTTCTTCCATCTGTGGCAACAACGACCAGCTTGCCTTCTTTAAAGCTCAGAAGCACACCATTGAGAGCCATCCTGGTTTCATCCAATGAAGCCGCATAAGAGGTCTTTTGAAGCATCTCCTTGAAAACACCCTGGTTTATGGAATAATTTTTATCGCTTTCTATTTCCGGCATTCTAGGAAACTCCTCACACGACATACCGTTTAGTTTGAACTGCGACGCAGCGGAGCGCAGAGTGGTTTGATAATTATCATCAACCATCATATCAATTTCGACACCGGACATTTCGCGAAAAATGCTGAACAGACGTTTACCATCAATAGTTGTTTTTCCCTCTTTGGAAATCTTGGCATTCACAATGGTCTGGACGCTCACGTCCATACTATTAGCGGTTATTTTGAGAGAATCTCCACAGGTCTCCAGCATTACATTTGATAGTATGGGAATGCTGGATCTCTGAGACACAATCGTTTGGATGTTCTGCAACCCGTTTATCATTGTCTGCTTTTCAATTTTCAGTTTCATAACCCCCCCTAATCTAATAAGAGTTAATATATTAAATTCTAAAAAATATTATTATTATACCCTGTTGATAACTGAGATAAACACAACTTCGCCAATTGTACCAAACCCAAAAGCCAGTGTCTACATGTTAATAAAAAATAGAACAATAAAATAAAAAACCGTCTTTCTGTGAATAAGACGGGTTATAAAAAGTATGAACATACTGTAAACAGCAAAAAGAATAAGTTTTTAACAGAGTTATTAACAGGGGTTTTTAAAAAAATATCAGTCAGAATTGGGTTTTAAAATTTGTAAATAAAAAGATGTGAAATTTATTGGAGACTCTTTTTTATGGAGATCAATGTGGTTCGGAGTTCAGGATTGTCGGAAAGCTTTGTTTCCACAGTTTTGCAGGCATGCAGGATAGTGGCGTGATTGCGGTTGAAAGCTTTTCCAATTGATGGGAAAGAGTTGCTTGTCAACTCTCGTGAGAGGTACATTGCCACCTGACGGGGAAAGGAGAAGATCTTAATTCTACGCTTGCCCATGATATCCGAATGACTGATATTGTAACATTCTGCCACTTTTTTCTGAATAGTGTCTATATCGAGAACAGAACTGTGCTCTTGCTCTAGAATATCGTTGAGAAGATGTTCTATTTCAGCCTCAGTCAGCAGTAAACTCTTATTGAGCGACATATAAGAGGAGACCCGGATGAGAGAACCCTCCAGCCGTCGCACATTTGAACGAATGTGTTCAGCCAGGAATAGAATAGTCTCTTCAGGAATGGGCGATTTAAACTCCATTGCCTTGTTTTTCAGTATGGCTATGCGTGTCTCCAGATCAGGTTGTTCAAGCTGTGTCACCATTCCCCACTCAAAACGGGAGACGAGACGTTTTTCCAGACCAGCCAGATCACCAGGGGGTTTGTCAGATGTCAAAACTATTTGCTTCTGATTGTTGTACAGAGAGTTAAAGGTATGAAAGAATTCTTCTTGAAGCCTCTCCTTTCCTGCCAGAAAATGAACATCATCGATCATCAGTATGTCTGTGTTGCGGTATTTGTTGCGAAATGTCGCTAATTTTCTGGTTTGCAGAGCGGAGATATAATCATTCAGGAAAGACTCAGAGGAGATGTAACATACAGTCTTTTTTTTATGGAGGAAAATGAAATTTCCGATAGCATTCATCAGGTGCGTTTTCCCCAGACCGACACCACCGTAGATAAAAAGTGGATTATAAACTGTGGATGGCGACTGAGCAACCGCCAGAGAGGCGGCGTGTGGGAAATTGTTGGATGAACCGACAACAAAATTATCAAAAGAGTAAGAAGGATTAAGAGATTTATTGAATTTTTTGGGAGCGGCTCTCTTTTTTTGAGCCGGAGCGGAAACAGGGGTCTCGTCCGGGACGTTTCCTTTGGCAATGATAATACTGATGTTATTTATATTTTCATCAACTGACCTCACAGCACTTTTAATCACAGGGAGATAATTGTCTAGAAGCCAGTTTAGATAAAGACCGCTCGGAACACTGAGGAAAAGTGTTTTATCTTCGCAATGGCTACCGTCAATGACGGAAATCCAGCGGTCAAAAACACTCTTGGAAAGAGTTTTACCAAGAATAGTCTTGGCAGATGACCATATTCTCTCAGTCTCTTTTTTCATGATAACTTGAATAAAAACTCACTTATTAACAACTTATTAACAGGAGCATATTTACTACCTCTCCAAATACGGGGGCGAATATAAGAATATCCCCATTGTAAAACAATAGAAAAGAAGGAGGATTCATGTAAAAATATAAAATGTACATATGTGGTATAGGAGAATAGATGAAATACAAGATGTAAGGTTCTCTTTGAAGCAACGTAGAAAAGTGCTAAATAACTGTTTTATAAACCATTGGGATTTTCTATGATGATGAGAGGACGGCAGATACGGATATGTAAACGCTTGATTGTTCACAAGTTGAGATAAAAAGAGAAAATAGTGAAAAGGACCGGAAAAAGAGAACGACGAGGGAAAATAATGGAAGCTGTGATTTTGAGGATAGTTATATACACCTTAATAGCGTACGGAGTCCTTCGTCTCTTTGAATGGAGGAGCCTTTACTGTCCTTCAAAAGAGATAAAGCACACACCGGAGGAGACGGGGCTCAAATTTGAAGATGTAACCTTTGTGACAGAAGATGACATTAGACTGAATGGATGGTGGATTCCTCACAAGAAAGCACGCGGGACAGTGATAATGTTTCATGGAAACGGGGGAAATATTGGAGGAAGAGTGGCGGCGGCCGACGATCTGCACTCGCTTCGGCTCAATGTGTTTCTCTTCGATTACAGAGGATACGGACGCAGCAGGGGAATAACGACGGAGAAAGGAACCTATAAGGATGCACGTGCGGCGTATGAATATGTTAGAATGCGCTATCAAAATGTGGAAAAGCCGCCGGTTATTCTGTATGGCAGATCTCTAGGCGGCGCGGTGGCGGCGCAATGTGCGCTGGATAAACCGATTAAGGGATTAATACTTGAAAGCACGTTCTCATCCACTTCCGATATGGCGCGTGAGATGTATCCATGGCTCCCGATACATTCGATTATAACATTCAAATATAATACGGTTGACAAAATCGAGAAAGTTAGTGTCCCGTTGTTGATATCGGGTAGTGTGGATGATAACATGATACCATCATCACAGGGAAAAAAGGTGTTCGACAGAGCGAAAGAACCCAAACGCTGGATTGATCTGACGGGTGGACACAATGATGCCGGCTGGATGAGTAGTCCTGCGTACTGGAAAACACTGGAAGAGTTTGTGAATAAAATATTTTCAGATAAGGAATAAGAGGGTGAAAGAAGAAAAATCTGTCACAGAATTTAACTATGCTCGCCGCAACATAGTTTTACTCACTCAGACAACGCTTTCAGCCGCACTTTTAATGATTTATCTGTTCAGCGGCGTATCCCGGAATCTTTTCCGCGGGTTGAGTGCTTCATTCGGAGGTCTGTGGGGAATAATTAACCTGTTGTATATAGGTGTTGCAGTCTTTGGATATTATGTGTTTATGTTTCCTGTCATTTACTACAAAGATTGTTTTATTAAAAATCATGATGAACCTGTCATAAGAACACAGGGTGAATGGATGCGGAGCTATCTCCGCAAACTGATATTAGATATTTTACTGTTATCGGTGTTGTTCAATGTTGTGTACCTCTTTTTGAAAGTGTCACCGGTATATTGGTGGATTTATGTCACACTCTGTTGCGTCTTTTTTGTTCTGATCACCGGTGTGGTGCTTCCAGCCCTGTTCTCGCAGATATTATCAGCGGGATACGCCATCCCTGATCGTGCTCAAGCCCACCATATATTGGAAAGGGTGAGTAAACTCGGATTTCGGGCGAGAGGAGTACAGATGTGGGGTGAAGGAGAACCCCCGCCCGGATCTCCCATTTTTATGGCTGGTCTAGGTCGATCCAGAACTATATTAATCGAATCAACGGCTCTCAAAAGAAATACATGGGAAGAGACGGATACCCTCATCGCACGTGAAATAGCACACGTGAATATGAATACCCGCTGGAAAACGTTGTTGCTGGGAACATTACTGACAGTGGCGGGGATGTATGTTGCACACCTGTTTTTGTCGCTCTCCACCGCTGGACCGGAATATTTTGGAATAGAAAATATAAGCGATGTGACAACTTTTCCAATTTTGGTTTTAAGTGTTGAGCTTTGCGCGATACTGACGTTACCGCTCTTCAATTACTACCGCCATAGTCTTGAATTCCGCGCCGATGACTACGCAGTGATAACCGCCCGGTCATCAAAACCGCTTATCAGCGCAATTACCAGGCAGAATGAGCAGGAGATGGGAAACCCCGATCCGGCGGCATTGGTGGAGATTTTCCTGAATAGGATTCCCTCCGTCAAACGGCGTGTGATGAGGGCGAAAGAGGTGGAGTCAAAGTTATGAAGTGGTACGCAATAATTATGGTGGCGGTTTTGTTGTGTGCCTGTAATCGTAATCAAAGCGGCGGTGCGGTGGGCGGTGACATCGACCCGTCACTTCTGAATGAGCGATTAGCGTTTGCGGAAGTGGAGCGATTGCTTGAGATTCAGAATCGTGACTCCGGCACTGGTGCCGAAAAGGCGGCGCGTCATATTCTCAACCGTCTGCAGGAACTGGGGGTCTCCGCCGAAATAGACACATTTAAAGATGCCACCCCAAAGGGAGAGATGGAATTTCACAACGTCGTCGCCCGCATATCAGGAAAAGGAGAGGGAATCATTATCTTAGGCTCCCATTTCGATACGAAATCCGGCATAGAAGGCGGATTTCAGGGAGCCAACGACTCGGGATCCAGCACGGGATTACTCATCGAGCTTGCACGCGTGCTCAATAAATCAGCAGAACTGCGATCCGAAGTGAGGATCGTTTTTTTTGACGGGGAAGAGTGCATGGATAACTACGGTCCGCACGACGGGCTTCACGGCAGTCGTCATTATGCCGAAAAACTGGTGAAAGAGGGACTCACAGATCATGTCGAGGCTGTTATAATACTTGATATGATCGGAGACAGGAATCTCGATATAAGTTTTCCGCGTAACTCATCATCCAGCCTCATGACAATAGCGTTCAAATGCGCTGAAGATGAGGGAGTGCGCCGGGTATTTGGACTCCACACAGCGAATATTCTCGACGATCATGTTCCGTTTCGGAAAGCGGGTATGCCCGTAATCGACTTCATAGATTTCAACTTTGGAAGTCGTCCGCGAATCAATGATTACTGGCATACACCCGCCGACACCATCGATAAAATCACACCTCAAAGCCTTGGCGTTACTGGACGTGTTGTGTTACGGATGATCAATTGTATTGCTGAAAACGAAAAGTAACACGACCGGGCAAATTAATTTTTTTTTAAAAGTTCTTAATTTGGTGCGGAAGACGCGACAGATTTCTTGTGAACAGTTCAACTCAACAAGGTGTAACACCTTTTTTAAGGATAATATTTCCATACTTGGCAGTCTCACCGGTCATCACGACAGCGAAGGCTTTCCTAGCTCTTTCATAAAAAGAGAAGCGTTCGTCACGCTGAACAGGAGGTGTGTCGGGCGCGTATTTGTCTATCACCGCACGATATGACTCTTCGACTGCGGAGTCAAGTTCGTCGCCTTCAACGGCGGCCATCATAATAACTGGCGCGTCCACATACCCGTCCAGTTCAAAGATTGGCAGAATGCCGTCCAGTAGATCAGGGATGCGTATGCCGATCTTTGAACTGGACGGGTATGAGGACGCGCCAGTTATTATGATGGCCG
>CAYTQP010000015.1:11538-34580 GCA_964440175.1 uncultured Verrucomicrobiota bacterium | reverse complement strand
AGGGGCGCACCGATGATATGATTATTGTGCGCGGGATAAACATCTTTCCGTCTCAGGTGGAGCATGTTCTTGTGGGCATTGACGGTATCGAACCGCATTATCAAATTATTGTCGATCGGCAGAAAACTTCTCTGGACGATTTGGAGGTGCATGTTGAGGTTTCCGGAGAGATATTTTCTGACGGAATGAAGACAATGAAGATTATGGAAGATAGGATAAGGAGTGAGATAGCCTCTGTACTCGGAATTATGGTGCGGGTGAAATTGGTGGAACCACGGAGTATCGAACGTAGCATGGGCAAGGCCAAACGGGTTATTGATAAACGTGAATTGTAGGAACAAGAAAGGATTATTCGATGAAACTTACACAAATATCTGTTTTTCTGGAGAATAAAGGTGGACGTCTTTTTGACATTTGCTCACTGCTTGGAGAGAATGAGATCAACCTGCGTGCTCTGAATATTGCAGAGACATCCGATTACGGTATTTTGCGGATGGTCGTGGATAAACCCAATGTGGCACTGGAGATTTTAAAGAGTAACAACATTGTCGCCGCTCTGACCGATGTTATCGGGGTCGAGATTGAGGATGTTCCCGGCGGGCTTGCCAAACTGCTGAAACTGTTAAGGGAGAACAAAATCAATGTTGAATATATGTACGGCTTTTTTGAGAAGCGCACCGACTGTGCCCTGCTCGTGTTTCGTTTTGATGACACAAACGCCGCATTGAAACTGTTGCGGAACGCGAAGGTCAACATAATTGAGAGCGACTTTTAGTATAGAAAATTCAGGAGTTATTAAAATGGGTTCACGACGAAATTTTTTAAGGAACGGCTCCGCGCTGATAGCGGCGACTCTCGCGCAACCCCGGTTCTCTTTGGCGGCGGCTGGCAACGGGTCGCTTGTGCTTCCGACGAAAGCTCAGGTGAGGTGGCAGGATTGTGAGGTGGGTATGGTTTATCACTTTGACATGCCTGTTGCCGCAGGAAACTACGCGGGAAACAACACCTCCCGCAAGGTGTTTGATACCACCCTCTACAATCCGAAAAAGCTTGATACTGACCAGTGGATCGAGGCGGCGAAAGCGGCCGGTGCCCGGTATGCTGTGTTTACGGCAACACATTTTAACGGATTTATGCAATGGCAGAGCGATCTCTATCCGTATGGCGTGAAACAGGCCGCCTGGCGTGATGGGAAAGGTGATGTGGTTGCTGATTTTGTCGCGTCCTGCCGGAAGGCGGGTATCAAGCCGGGTATATATCTGAGCACTCATCGCAATGTCTATCAGACTGTGTGGGGGCATTATGTTGATTGGGGCAAAGGACGCGGCACCGAAAAACAGGCGAAGTATAACCGGATTGCGGAGCAGCAAGTGAAAGAACTTTGCTCACGCTATGGGAAGCTTGTTCAAATTTGGTTTGACGCAGGGACAAAGACTCCGACCGAGGGCGGACCGGACACGGTGCCGGTTTTTGAAAAATATCAGCCGGACTCTGTCTACTATCACAGTTCTCAGCGTTCCGATCACCGCTGGATAGGCAATGAAGTGGGGCGTGCCGGTTATCCATGCTGGGCGACCATGCCGGAAGGATATGAGGTCTCTCACAATTCCGGCAACTGGAGAAGCAGGCTCTCGCACGGCAATCCCGACGGTACCGTCTGGTCGCCGGGTATGTGTGATACACCTCTGCGCAATCACAACTGGTTTTGGAAACCCGGTCAGGATGAGAGGGCAATTTCAACACAAAAGCTTGTCGATGTATACCATAAGTCTGTCGGTCGCAACTGCAATCTGCTGATTGGTGAGGTCGTGACGCGAGAGGGACTCGTTCCCGAATCGGATATTAAACGGCTTGCGGAGTTTGGAAAAGAGATAAAACAACGGTTTGGAAAGGCACTCGCATCAACAGCGGGTGAGGGGACGGCGATTGAGCTGAAGTTGCCACGTCCGCAAATCGTCGATACTGTGAGTATTATGGAGGATATAACTCAAGGAGAACGGATTCGCCGCTACGCAGTGGAGGGGCTTGCTGCCGACGGAGTATGGAAGGCGGTCTGCAATGGGGAAAGTGTGGGTCACAAGCGGATTCAATCGTTTAAGCCGATCAATGTTTCGCGAATTCGGTTGCGAATTGATGAGGCGACGGCAACCCCGCTGATTCGTCAGTTGGCGGTGTACCGGGTTGTCTGATTTTTTTATGCGGTTTATTTGCCGCACAAATTCTGGTTGCGGTTTATGAAGATATTTGAATATTGGAATGCGGACAGAGAGATTATAGAGGAGACCGCTCTCGCAGAGTTGCAACTTGAGCGATTGAGAGAGACTGTTCGACAGGGGCTCAAGACTCCGTTCTACAGCGCACGTCTCGGCGATGCAGGGATAACATCTGGCGAAGATATCAGAACGCTGGACGATTTCAAGCGCATACCGTACACCACAAAAGACGATCTGCGTCAGGCGTATCCGGATGGGTTGCTGGCTGTGGAGCGCGACGAGGTTGTGCGCCTTCACACGTCAAGCGGAACAACAGGAACCCCGACGGTCATTTATCACACACAAAGAGATCTGGACAATTGGACGGAGTTGCTGGCGCGTTGTATTATCGCAACAGGTGCGCGACGTGGTGATGTCTTCCAGAATATGATGACCTACGGGATGTTCACCGGCGGTTTGGGGCTCCATTACGGTGCTGAAAAGGTGGGGATGATGACCATTCCGATTGGCGGTGGCAACACCGTTCGCCAGCTCCAGATTATGAAAGATTTTCAAAGTACCGTTCTTCATATCACGCCGAGTTATATGTTGCATATTAATGCGGCGATGATTGCGGAGGGATACAGCCGTCAGGATTTCAATTTAAAAAAAGTGTATATGGGTGGAGAGCCGTACTCCGAAAGCACACGCATTAAGATAGAAGAGATTTACGGTGTAGATGCCTACAACTCTTATGGTTTGAGCGAAATGAACGGACCCGGTGTGGCTTTTGAATGCGAGGTGAAGAACGGTATGCACATCTGGGAAGATGCCTACATTGTTGAGATGTTGGAGCCTGGCGGCGGTAAAACCCTGAAGGACGGAGAAGACGGTGAGCTTGTGATGACCACTCTTTGCCGTGAGGCCACGCCGATACTGCGATACCGTACAGGCGACCTCACCTCCATTATGACGGGCGAATGCTCCTGCGGGCGCACACATCGACGCATAGCCCGCATAAAAGGGCGCGTTGATGATATGCTGATTGTCAACGGAGTGAACATGTATCCGTCTCAGATAGAATCCATACTTATGAAGATTCCCGAAGTTGGAACAAACTATCAGATATGTATTGACAAGAAGGCCTCCATCGACCGACTTACGATTAAGACCGAGATATGCGCCGGGATTTTTTCCGGTAATTCCCGACAGCTCGATGATATCCGAATTCGTATTCGTGAAAAACTGAAAGCGGGGATTATTGTCAATCCAGTGGTTGAATTGCACGAACCCGGTGGTCTGCCCGTTTATGAGGGGAAGGCGAAACGTGTGTTTGATAACAGGCCGAAAGAGTGAAAACATGAAAATGGCGGAACAGATTAACATTTTTTTAGACAATAAACCCGGACGTCTTCGAGCCGTCACCGGGATACTTGCTGACAATGGCATCAATCTGCGTGCGGTTGTCATTCAGGATCACACCGATTACGGAATGGTCAAGATGCTGGTCGATGAACCTTGCAGGGCGCGTGAATTTCTCACCACGGCAGGGTTCGCCTGCGCACTCAAAAATGTGCTGACTGTGCTCGTGCCGGACCGTCCCGGTGGGTTGCACCGACTTTTCGTCGCACTTGACGAGAAAGGGATTAACGTACTGGACGCTTATGGGTTCATCGTGGAGTCCCGCAAAGAGGCGGCTGTCTGTATTGAGGTTCAGTCTCTGGACGCCGCTGCCGCAATTGCAGAGAAAAACGGTTTCAAATTGATATCCGCAGAAGAGATATACGGACTTTAGTCTGAACTGTTCATAATCCCGGATTCGGCAGTTGATGTAGATACAGACGTGCCATGCTTTCGTTCACAACGGATTGCGCATAAGCGAAGACGTACCCGTCAGTGGATAGAGGTTCACAATCCGTTGCACTCAACTACCGAACTCAGGATAAGCATCTCACGGATGGCGGGTCAATCTCTCCGCCTGCTGGTAAAGCTCTTCTTCTATACCTAGATCGCGCAACCTTGAGTAAGATATCAGCCCCATCATAACCTCATTTTTTGTCTTTACACTGGCTCTGGAATTTTTAATATAGAACTGAGCCATCGGAACGATGAGTGTAGGAGTGGCTCGCGACCAGTTAAAAACTATGGTTCCATCTATATTCGTAGGTGTCACCGTTATATTCTCTTGCGTGGCCTCTATAGCTGTTCCTTTGAGAATGTTTAACGCTTTGTCGTATGGAGTTGTGTTGATCGACAAAATCAGGAAATCTTTCAGCATTTTGAGCTGGTGAACCTCGACAATTCTTTTTTCACAGGAAGTCTTTCCGTAGTCACTTCCCATGCGCACTTTTAGTTTCATCAAGCTGTTATAAGCCTCGCTAAACTGGTTTTTAAAGAGCCATTTAATAGAGTTGACATCCCAATTTATCAGTAAATTCGCATCTTTTTCAATCAGCATTGCCTGTTCAAGTTCCAATGCTTTGCGTTTTTCGGTCGCCAATCGCAATTCTTCCCGACGTTTACGCGTCTCTTCATCTTGACGTTTGCGCATTTTTTTTTGCTTTTTTTGATTAATCAGCCTAATCTTATCGCTCTTACGTGTGGCAAAAATGGCGGAGTGGTTGGCATTCAAAGATTCAATAGCTGCGTCATATTTTTCCTGCGCTATCAATGCATCGGTCTGACTCACCAGTTTTTCCCAATTTTGCGCCTGTTTGCTTAAATCGCGTGCTGATTTCTGCAGACTGTATGGCCAGTCGGGGCTTCCTGAACTGGTGATAGCCGCATACTTATTCATAAAAGCAATCGCGTTTTTCGGGTCGCCGTAACTCAACTCTTTCATGCCTTGGAAAAAGAGCGATAAATGGGTGCTCCAGAGTGGCCACTCTGCCCCGCTGTCTGGTTTTAGTGTTGCTTTTTTCTTCTCCATAAATCCCGCGAAAACTCCGGGGATATAATGGGCGGGCATATCTATCTCCCTCTTTTTTGCCGACACCATCTTAAATCGTCTGACAGCCGTCTTTTTGTCACATTTCATTAACGGTGTCATCGCATAAAAGAGCTGACACCAGTCGTGTGACGGATGGTCGGACGGTAGTGACTTCATGAGCTTTTGAAGATCATTCTCGATAGAAACAGTTGTTTCAGGACTCAGCCCATTGAGGATGGTTGACAGTATTTTGTCTTGCCCGGGGGCGAATGGTTGTATGGGGAAAACAGTTGTACTCTTTGGTTTCACAGTAGTTTTCGCTACTGGTGAAGAGGAGGAACTTTCTGGATTCTGACTCTCTTTTTTTGTCGCGAATATAGCGAAAAATACGCCAACCAAAATCAGTAATCCCAGTGAGATAAATATCACCTTCTTGCCGCCACCCTTGCTGGCATTCTTTTTTACGGTCTCTTTGAACCCATCGGCCTCTTTAATGGTTCTCTCTAAATCACTCAAAAGTGAATTGTAGTTTGGATGGCGGCGGAATATCTCCATCTCCAGCATTCGCGCTATAATCTTTGCGGTTGCCGGACATGCTCGCGGAACAAATTCGCGAATATCCGGTGCCTCATTTTTCAGGCGAGCCATAACAACATCCACGGCCGTCTCTCCGTCAAAAGGAGGATTGCCTGTGAGTGCGTGAAAAAGTGTCGCCCCCAGGCAGTAGATATCGGAGCGTTGATCCTGTTTCTCTTTGCGGGCTCTCTCGGGAGCGATATAATACGGTGTGCCCCATATCTCGTCTTCTGTCTGTTCCTGCGCGAAATGAGCCAGTCCAAAATCGGCCACTTTGGCGGAACCGTTGCGATCAAAGAGGATGTTTGCCGGCTTTATGTCGCCATGCACTAAGCCAATATCAGCAGCGGCCCGTAGACCGTTTGCCACGTCCCGACCTATATCCAGCACACGTTTTGTGGGAAGAGGAGCTTCGCGTGCTATTACTTCGTCTAACTTGTCGCCATCGACATATTCCATAACGATGTAGGGCTGACCGCTCTTTTCGCCGCATGAATATATCTGAACAACATTTGGATGATTCAGACGCGCCGCCGCACGCGCTTCCCGAAGAAAACGCTCAACAAACTTCGGATCCCGCCCGAAAGTCTTTTGCATTATCTTAATTGCCACATAGCGACCAAGCGATTCGTCATACGCTTTATAAACAGTCGCCATCCCGCCGGAACCCAATATCTCAGCAATAATGAATTCGCCAATACGAGCCGGCACGGTTAAATCCATACCACATTCCGAACAAGATATGTCCGAAAGAATATCTTTGCCAACAACATTGATAACATTGCTGCATTCAGGACAGACCAGCTCTCTTACCGGTTCCGCCAATATGTTAATCGTATCATCTTTTCCCAAAAAACACCCCTGCCGTTAAACTTCCCAATATACCCATACCTTGCGAGCATTTTCGATGCCGTATACTTTTGCTTTTTAAATCTAGCACTTAATTCCCTCCTTTCTACAAAAAAATATACAAAAAGCCAAGCGGATATAAGTCTAATTTCTTTCTTTCTGCAGGTCTGGTTTTCAGTTAATATCCACGGCGTTTTAAATTTTTATCGGGATTGTCGTCAATGCATCAAATAGCATTCAAATTAGGAAGCCGTCCGATATACTGGTACGGTATCATGGTGGCAACAGCTTTTCTGCTGTCTATGATACACTGGACAGTTCTGGAGCGCAGGGAAAACCGACCAAAGGGGTTTGCGTCGGATATGGCAATGTGGGTTATGATTGGCGGCATTCTGGGTGCGCGCATCGTGTATATTCTCGGAAATCTTCCCTACTTTATCGATGCACCCCTTAAGATGATTAGAATCGATGAGGGTGGACTGGTCTTTTATGGTGGGCTCATGGGGTGCGTCGCCGTTGTCATTATTATGGCCAAACGCCAAAAAGAACCGCTCTGGTCTATGGCGGATTTTACCGTCGCCCCGTTGGCAATGGGACACGCAATCGGCAGAGTCGGTTGCTTTCTGAATGGATGTTGCTACGGGATAGAGACAAAATGCCCGCTTGGCATAGAGATGCAGGGTGCTGTCCGGCAACCGGTTCAACTGTACTCAGTTTTTCTTAATATCCTTTTGTACCTCTTCCTGTGGCGGATTTATTCGCATAAAAAACGCGATGGTGCGGTGCTGATGGCGTACTGTCTCTGCTATCCGCCCATCCGATTCCTGCTGGAATTTCTGCGCGGAGACCCGCGCCTTCGGTTTCTGCATCTGACATCGGCGCAAATTATGTCTATTTTCATCTTCCTGTGCGGAATCGCGCTCTGGAAATTCCTGCCGGAAAAACTGTTCAGAAAACAGCAGACATCATGACGTCCAGCTACAACGTTCCAGATATCACCGAAAAGATGCGTATCGACACCTGGTTGCACAGTCAGCATCCGGATGTCTCTCGCTCCCGCTGGAAATCGCTCGTCAAAAACGGGCATGCCCTCCTGAATGGAGCTGTATGCAAACCCAGCCATCTTCTTCACGGAGGAGAGAAGATCGATGTGGAAATACCGCCCCCGAAAGAGACCTCTATGCTCCCCGAAGATATTCCGCTCGATATACTGTATGAGGACGAATACCTGCTGGCGATTAACAAAAGACCAGGACTCGTTGTCCACCCCGCACCGGGACACCCTTCGGGCACATTGGCTAACGCGGTTTTGTACCACTGCGGTGATCTCGCGGGTATCGGCGGAGAACTGCGCCCGGGTATTGTTCACCGGCTCGATAAAGACACCAGCGGGATCATCGTGGTAGCAAAAACAGAGCAGGCAATGGCGGGACTGTCCGCCCAGTTCAAGAACCGGACCACACGCAAAGAGTATGAAGCCGTCGTTCGCGGTATTCCGTCACCCCGCAGCGGCACAGTGGAAACAGAGATCGGACGCAGCCTTCACGACCGTAAGAAAATGAGTGTAAACCCGCCGTCCGGACACCACGCCGTCACTCACTATGAAACAGTGGAACTCTTTTCTGACGCAGCCCGCATGAGCGTTGTCATTAAGACGGGACGAACCCATCAGATTCGCGTGCATATGGCACATATTCAGCACCCCGTACTCGGAGATAAAATCTATGGCGGGAAAAGAAGCCAGATTAAAGACCTGCCCGCACTCCGTCAGATGCTCCATGCCCGTTACCTCGTCGTCACTCACCCTGTCAGTGGTGAAACAATAGAGTTAACCGCGCCCCTGCCGGAAGATATGCGGAATTTCATAGAGAAGCTCAGGTGCGCAAATTAAAGAGACCGCATAATGTCTTGTGAAAGCTCGCTTCCTGTCGCCACTGAATACGAAACAAGGAAAGTTGAGGTGCGTATTTGGTATTTCTTCCTTGTCCACCGTCTTGTATCTTCGTTCCTCAGTCATTTCCCAGCCCTTCCCGTTCAGCCGGAATACCCCTCAGTGTGCCGTCCGGTTTTCGTAGAATAGTTCACAGTTTATCCGAATGCGGGATGAGTATTCTATGAGAGGCATTCTAAATGGGGATGTTTAGATTGAGAATAATTCAATCCAGACTCAGGTCTCCGACAATTTTAAATATATTCCCGTCGCGTTTAACCTCCAGTTTGTTGTCAGGAAATGTCACAGGTAGTTGCGCCTTCAGGAGTTTCACTACTTCACACTGGATTTTTTTATGAACTTTACGCGGGAGATGCGTTGAGGTCATCATGTGAATCCGGACGATGTAGCCGCGCCCGTATTTGGATCCGTAACCCGGAGTGAAGACGGCACCAATGTTGAAGAGACCACTCGATTCGGGATTGGTCGTTTTGCCGGCCTTCGGGCGTCTCGGTCTCAACCGATATTTGCCACCGTATCGCTTTTCCAATTCCGCGTCAATGTCGTCAAATACACTTTTAAGCTTTAGCTCCCATTCTTTTACTTTTTTTCCGCGCATAGTTAATCTTTGCTCACTTCAATGTAGTTTAATAAATCTTTGAGATGTCTCAGTACGGGCTTTTCGCAGGCAACCAGCCGGGCGCGGGTCGCACTGCCACCGTCAATCAGTATGCAGTCGATGCCCATCGCTACGGATACCTCATAATCATGAACGGTGTCTCCAACAAGAACAACCTCTTCAGGGTTGTGCGACCAAGTCTTTATCCATTGGAGTCCATTCCCCATCTTCCCCCGGGCGTAATGGTTTCGCAGGCCGATGAGTTTCTCAAAAAATATAGATAATTCCCAATAGTCTACAAGCGAATTGAGATTCTCCTGCTGACAGGCGGACAGGATTGACTGACCAATCCCGCCCTTGTGAAATTCGTGTAACACCTCTATCGCGTCTTCCCTGAGGCGACACTCAAATTTTCTCTTTTCATACTCGCGAATAAATTCGGTTCCCGAAACCTCAAATGGCTCTTTTCCAAAATCAAAACCGAGGTTTATATAATAATTCTTTACTGGAAATTGAAAAACTTTCCGATGGCGTTCAGCAGTGAGTTGCGGTAGATTGCGACGCATAAGACAACCGTTCATAACGTCAATGCAGAGCCAGGCATCATCGAAGAGTGTGCCGTTCCAGTCCCAGATTATATGTTTGTATCTTCGCTTTTTTATTTTCCGCTCCAAAGAATCAATCTTTCCAGAGTTGCGGAGGGCGGTTTTCCCTCTGTCACACATTGTTTAGTGTGGTCTTGAATGTTTTCCGTAACTCCTCAATGTCTGTGTCAATAATCGGTTGTCCGCCGCAACCTGTTACAAAAAGGGTGGAACCCTTTTCGACGATGCCGACGCGGGCGCAGGGGAGAGAGACGAAGAGGTTCTCAAGTGCGCTTGCGTCTTTCTGTCGGCAACTCACAATAAAGCGTGAATTGGATTCGGAGAAGAGTAGTTGTCTGTCGTTCAGCTCGCCACACGCGGGAACCCTGGTAAGGTCTATCTTCACGCCGACTCCGCCACCAATCGCAATCAGTGCCAGTGCCACCGCCAATCCTCCTTTGGTCGGCGTGGTGGAGGAACGTAACAGCCCGGCTTCGACAGCGTTGTTCATCGCTGCGTAGATTTTTAACGCGGTGTCCGCATCGACTTTTGGAACATTGCCGCCGTAATTTTTCCAGTTTCCCTGCTCTTCCGCCAGCATGCGGTGATAGGCGGAGGCCCCTGGCTCATCAAGTGTCTCTCCAATCACATATATCAGATCGCCAGCCTTTTTCAGGGGCGTTGTAACCGCCTTTTTAACATCGTCAATCTGTCCAAGCGATGAGATCAGGAGGGTTGGCGGAATTGATATTTTTTTACCGCCCCGGGTTGAATCGTTTTTACAACTGTCTTTGCCGGAAACTGTTGGTATTTTGTATCTAGTTGTATAGTCGTAGAGTGCTTTGTTTGAACGAACCAGTTGTGCCATTTTGTAGGCACCGTCGGGGGTCTTTTCAGATTGAACAGGATCGGGCCAGCAGAAATTATCCAGAACCGCCATGCGATCAAGACGTCCGCCGACGGCTATCACCCGACGCACCGCCTCGTCAATCACTGATGCGGTCATGTGATATGTGTCCAGGTCTGAGAACCACGGATTTATTCCCTCTGCCAGAACAGCACCCCGGTCGCTGTTATACTCCACACGCATGACCGTCGCGTCCGACGGCACATCCGCATGGATGCCAACATACGGTTTGACCACGCTCAAACCTTTAACCTCCCCGTCGTATATTCTGCTTTTAAACTCGCGTGAGCATATTCCCAGGCTTCCCATCAGGCGTTTAAGTACGCCGGAGAACTCGGTCTCGGAACCCTGTGCGGGTTCCGGAATGTCCGGCTTTTCCCAACGAGCCGGCATTGTCATAAGCGGGCAACCAGTTTCATACAGAAAATTCATATCGAGCGACATGATAACCTTGCCGTTGTATTTGACAGTGAAGAAGCCGCTGTCGTTGAAACGACCCATGAAAGAGACCTCCACGTCGCGTTGTTTCGCAAGCGCCTCGAACTCCGCACGGCATTCGGGTTGCACAGCGAGGGTCATGCGCTCCTGTGCCTCGGAGACCAACATCTCCCACGGTTGCAATCCCTCATATTTGAGAGGCGCATCTTTCAGTTCGCACTCACAACCGCCGGAGTATTCGCCCATCTCGCCGAACGAGCAGGATATGCCACCCGCACCGTTATCGGTGACGCAACGGTACAGCCCCTTGTCGCGGGCTTCAATCATAAACTCATAGAGCTTACGCTGTGTCAGCGGATCGCCGATTTGCACCGCCTGTGCGGGTGATTCGGTTCGCAACTCTTCAGATGAGAATGTCGCTCCGTGAATGCCGTCTTTGCCGATGCGCCCGCCAATCATAACGGTGTGGTCTCCCACCTTCACCTCTTTGCGTTCCGAAGGACGTCCGCCGACTTTGGCGGGGATTTTCCCCAGAGTGCCACAGTAGACAAGCGGTTTGCCGAGAAAACGCTCATCAAAACATTCAAAACCGCGACTGTATGGAATACCCGACTGGTTTCCGCCATCAATCACACCCTCGTGAACTCCGTCGCGAACACGACGCGGGTGCATCAGCCCGGCTGGAATTTCTCTGTCAAAAAATGGAGAACCCAGACAGTATCCCCATACATTTGAGAGTAGCGAACTTCCCATGCCGGTTCCCATGGGATCGCGGTTTACACCCACAATGCCGGTCATTGCTCCGCCGTAAGGGTCGAGGGCGGATGGAGAGTTGTGGGTTTCGACTTTATAGACCAGATTGAGGTCGTTTGAAAACTTGATGATTCCGGCGTTGTCGGTGAAAACGGAGACTAGCCAGTCTATCTCCTCCCCGATCTTTTTGGTTGCCGCTTTAACATACGATTTGTAAAGTGAATTGATTATCTCTCTCTCCCCGGTCTCAGTATCATGATAATCGATTCTTCCCGAGAATATTTTGTGTGAACAATGTTCGGACCAAGTCTGGGCGATACACTCCAGTTCAATATCGGTCGGCCACGGCGGCAGAGCCAGCGCGTCGCGGTGAGTACGAACATCCGGACGCAGATAATGCGAGCGGATTGCACGCATCTCCTCAAGCGAGAGCGAGAGTATGCCATCGCGGGAGATCTGCATCAGTGCCACATCATCATCGGGAAGCTCCACAACATTCACCTTGATTTCGGGATTATCCTTAAAGACAGGAATATCCATATCAACTTCGGACTTCAGCCACTCGTTTTTGGAGAAGACGGCTATGGTCTGAATCAGGGTGTTGGCCAGCAGGTCCTGTCCGAGATGCTTCGCGTCCGCACGCGAAAGTCCGCCTTTGATGAAGTGCTGAATGGATGTGTAGACCTGCTCATCCCATTCGAGGGCGCGATCCAGCACATCCTCCAGTACGCAACGTGCGGTGCGCCCGACATTGTCGGTCACACCCGGTTTAAAGCCTATCTCCAGCATCCAGTCGAATTCCTCTGGAGCGTCAAGCCGCCCGACCGCCGAACGGGCGACAACCGGATCCGCAAACGCCGCACACACCGCCGACTCTTCATGGATGTTCATAGTCGCTGTCACTTTGTAAACATCGCGAGTCAGACAGGTGTCCACATCGACACCCAGCACATCGCGTGCCTTTTTAGCGACACTCCGTCCGCGAGCGTCCGCAACGCCCTCATTTAAACCAATCTCTATCCGCAACACTGCATGTCTCCCGCTTTAGCATCCGATGATATGTGTAATAAAAAGAATCTGGAATATTAAAACGAATCGACAAAAAAGAAAAGAAATGTTTGCCTGAACTATTTAATAAGAAATCCGCCTCCGTACGCACGTGTCACGCCAGATCGGGAATATGTAGCGAACTGATGTACCCTTCGCGCCACTATCCTTAAAGAGACACAGCCTTGGATTCAGGGTTTCACGCTTGCCGGATGTGTTTGCCTCCGCCGCTCCATCTCCGTCTTGTTCGCCAGCGGGACAAGTCCACCGTGATCTGAACCGAACCTCAAATGAATGCAAATAAAACGGAGCGTTTTAATCTGGATTCAACTGCCGAATCTAGATTCAACAGTTATCCAACGTTCGGATAAACGTCTGAAAAAATTCTCCAAGCATCGGACAAACGCGAAATGTGCCTCTGTGGGGCAGGGGAGATTGCTTCACAACGCCTCCGGTTTATTGTGGTTATTGTGGGGTCAAAAAAACATCATAATAGAAAAAGAGTGACGCAAGCTTCCTGCTTGCCGATGATTGCGATGACGGGTATCACATCCGGCGACTCTTCGTTGTCAGCGGGACCTCTTTCACATTCCGCTTCTTCACAAAGTACAACGACACCGGAAAGGTCCGTCCTATTGTGGATATAGATTTTGCAGTGTTGAATGGGATCGATGGGTGAGCTGTGATTCGCAGGAAGAAAGTATAGATTGTTTTATGAATATTTCGGGTTAACGGTTGATTGCCGTGTGGTTTTGCTTTAAAAAGGAGCGCAAATTAAGCGGGGAAAACGGGGTGTAAAACAAAACCTGAATTTTAGGAACAGCGGTATGAATTCTGAACTGGAGAAAAACCTGGAGCAGGCAGGCGATCAGCGGGCGAGCTGGGTCGAACTTTTGGCTTCGGCGGACGGAGTGCGCCGCGATTATCTGGCATGGTTGCTGACTCATATGCCAATTGTGGATTTAAGAACGCTCTCGCCGGAATTATTGCTGGAGAATCTGGATTATGCCCTGCTGGTGCACCATGAAACGCCGTGTGGTATGGATGTGCCGGAAGATATCTTTAACAACTGCGTATTGCCTTACGCCTGCATGAATGAACCGCGCACATCCTGGCGACCTCTCTTCTACAATCAATTTCAGGAACTCGCCCGCCGGGCGGCATCAATTGCCGATGCAGTGCTGACCCTGAACCGGTTGGTGTTTGAACACTTCGATGTGGAGTATCATCCAACTAAACGTCCGCGTAACAATATGAGCCCCGAGGAATCTATCGCCTGTGGATACGCATCATGTACGGGACTTTCTATTATGGCGGTGAGCGTCTGTCGGGCGGTTGGTATTCCCGCACGTATCGCAGGCATACCGGCATGGCCGGATGGCACTGGCAATCACACCTGGTACGAAGTTTGGGACTTTGGACGCTGGCATTTTATCGGGGCGGCCGAGCCGGGGAATTACGATTTGACGTGGTTTAACGACAAGGTGCGGGCGCTCAATCCCGCTCCTCCGCCAGAACACCGGGTTTACGCGATCAGCTACGCGCCGGCAGATACCCATTTCCCGCTCTCGCGGGATAACGGTTCGCATGATATTAACGCGGAGGATAGAACCGCGTATTATAGAGAGGTCTCGCCGAGTCCGACACACCCCACGGAAATTCTTATCGCTCCGAGGGGCTACGTTTGCGCACGGGCGAAGCATTCTGTAAAAGTGACCGGACGTATGGATGATCCCGCCTGGGAGCATGCCCCGTGGACCGACTATTTTGTCGATATTGAGGGACATCATAAACCCAATCCGCGTTTTCATACCCGCGCCCGAATGTTGTGGGACGATGAATATTTATACATCGGGGCATATCTTGATGAACCGCATGTCCGGGGAACGCTCACCGAAAAGAACAGTATCATTTTCAATGATCCGGATTTTGAGATATTCATTGATCCGGACGGTGACAATCACAATTACTATGAGTTTGAGATCAACGCGCTGGGCACAATTTGGGAGCTTTCACTTGAGCGTCCCTACCGCGATGGCGGACCTGTTCACCGTGGCGACAACATGCCCGGACTCGTCGCAGCAGTGCATATCGATGGCAGTTTGAACGATCCCTCCGATACCGATTGTGGCTGGTCAGTTGAGGTTGCCATCCCGTGGAGCGGATTGGCGCGTTACACCGGGGACTCGCAGAGATGCCCGCCGTTGCCGGGGGATCAGTGGCGGTTGAATATGTCCAGAGTAAACTGGTTGGTGGATATTGTGGATGGTCGCTACCAGAAGGTTCCACGTGAGGCGCATCCCGAAGACAACTGGGTTTGGAGTCCGCAACGAGCTGTTGATATGCACCGCCCGGAGCAATGGGGTTATATTCAGTTTGCCGAAGGTTCCGCCGGGGATACGGATTTCGTCGCCGATCCCGCTTGGCCGGCTCGCGAACGGCTGATGGAGATATATTATTTGCAGAAGGCGCGGGCGAAGCCCGCCTGTATGATGGAAGAGCTTGAGTTGAAAGGAATCCCCGATGTAGCTCTGTCCACACCCCCGGTTTTGATATGTGACGGGGATGGAGCCTGGACAGCCTCAATTGATGTCGAGCTGGAGCGTGGCGAAAGTTGTCGCGTCACCATTGATCAAGAAGGGCGGATTGAGGTGACTTGATGCTGGTTGCCGGAGTTTCCTGTTTTAAACTGACTTTTTTGGAAAGGTTGCTTTGTGGAAAAAAATATTGATCTGGGAAAGAAACAAATTCTTACAAGCTATCGCAAGATTGCGATAGCCACCTGGTCTCATCCAAGGGATCCGAGCATTTACTCGACGCTTGATCTTCCTGTTGACGCGGCGATGGATTTTATGGCAACATATCCCTCTGAGACACCCTTGACTCTCACCCATTATGTCGCCAAAGTCACAGCGTATTGTCTTGATAAATATCCACAGCTGAACCATCTCTTGCGTGGAGGGAATCTATACAAAAGAAAACAGGTGGACATCTTTATCACAACCCTTCTGAGCAGCAGTAAAGGCAGGGATCTTTCGGGTTTCTCCATTCGTAATGTGAACGGAAAGTCCATTGCCGAGGTTGCGGATATCTCGAAATCAGGGACGGATACCTTGCGCCGCAATGAAGATGAAGAGATGCTCAAAGTGCAGAAGATGCTGGATCCTATCCCGGCGTTAATATTAAGACCGCTGATGAAAATTCAGGAGTTCCTGCAGTTTTCTCTGAATCTTGCAATTCCGTCTTTCGGGATTCCGCGGGATCGCTTTGGCTCTGCCATGATCAGCAACATTGGTGCTCTTGGTATTGAGAAGGCGTTCATTCCGCTCTCTCCGTATGCCCGTTGCCCGATGATCATCGGTATTGGCAAGCCCAGAAA
Organism: uncultured Verrucomicrobiota bacterium; assembly: GCA_964440175.1. Taxonomy (GTDB): domain Bacteria; phylum Verrucomicrobiota; class Kiritimatiellia; order CAYTQP01; family CAYTQP01; genus CAYTQP01. The sequence continues at coordinate 18,377 of CAYTQP010000015.1, read as the reverse complement.
GATTCCGGTTGTGATCGACGACAAGATTGTGGCACTGAATTCTGCGGCTATCACATTCACAGTGGATCACCGCTATGCCGATGGTTCACATGTCTCACATCTCATACGGCGTTTTAAGAAAGTGTTTGGTAATCCCTCTGCATTCAGCCACGTTTTTGAAGGTGATTCTAAAGAAAATGATCAGACGTCTCTATGAAAAGAGAAGTTGCACTTCAACTTTATCGGATGTCCGTCGGCTTCGAACACGGGGTATGCGAGGAAGTTGATTGGTCCTGCTACCGGTCCCGGTTCAACCACGAGATTTCGTCCACGGCTGAACTCCAGGCGGTTGGCGGGGTGATGTCCGAAATAATATGTTGAGAGAGCGGAGAATTTGTCGGCCTCGCTGATGTCGATTGGCCACCACTTTCCGTCCGCGTAGAACTCAGCCCAGCAATGATAGCCATCGACACCGCCATCCATTCTATTAGCGGGTATGGCCACCCCGATCGCAAAACGCGCGGGGATGCCCGCCACCCTGGCTAAACTTATGAAATAGGCGTGAAAATCGGTGCAGTTGCCATGTTGGGCATCGCAGGCGTAAACGGCATCTCCTTTGCCCCATCCGTCGCCGGCCTTTGCGTAACGCAGATGCTCAATGACGTGGTCGTACAGTGCCCGGGACTTTATGAGCGGAGTTTTCTTGTCTTTAACAACCTCATTCGCAATGTCGCTGAACTTCGCACCGCCAGCATTCGGAGTGGTGGGCGTGAGGTATTTGGAGAGATCGGAAGAGTTGTCGATATAGGCCGATTTCTCGATACGCTTGACGTGATAACGGATGTCGATCGTCTTTCCGCTATCTTTTGGACCCAGCTCCCAGAAGAGGATTTTGTTGCCATAATCTCGGTCTTCCAGCACCTGATGCTCCTTTGGGGCGTTGAGGTTGGTCATTTTGATAGTTTGAAAGGTGTCCGAGGAGGGAAGCGGTATCCATAGCCTGCCCGATCCTTTTATTTCGGGCAGTACAGTTTTGTATCTAAAATCGAATTCATCGTTCGGGGCGACAACACCCAGAAGCTGCTGCGACGCTTCGGTGACGGGAACACGCTCCCACGTTCCCTTCTTGTTCTGCTTCCAAAGGTAGAACGGTTTGCCGTTAATCTTGTGGGGTGTCGTGTTTGTGACAACCATTGCGTCTGACTCGCCCGCTAGAAAAAAATCAACATCGTAAACATCACCCTTTGTGTCCACCAAGTCAACGCATGCGAAATAGGATTGCGGACCAAGTGTGGCCAGATACTCTGTGTGGACGCGGACAAGCTTTAGAGAGAGTTTCTTGTCATCGACAGTCAGGGGGAAATAGCCGTTCCCGATTTTAGACAGTTTCTCGATATGAGTTTCAATGCCATGCTGAATATCTTCGGTGACAACGTGGGGGACAGCGTTGGAAACCTCGCAAACCGATTCCTGTTTATTTTTGCACGAGGAGAAAAGAGTAAAAAAACAGACGAACGCGACACACGCCGCGCCCGTCTGTATTTTTGTTTTTTGTTGTTTTGTAATGCTCACGCTTAGTTTGCGGGATGGTCTGCCGGGTGTTCTGCAGGCGCGGCGGTGTCCGCCGGGTGTTCTGCAGGCGTGGTGACATCAGGTGCTTTCTCTGCAGGTGTAGTTGTCTCTTTTGCCGTGCATCCGCTTATACATATCGCAATCCCTGCAATCAGCACAAATCCAATCAATTTCTTCATAATTAACCCCTATAATAGTCTTACTATTAATTCAGAACTTGTCAACTTGTCGTCTAACGTATGTTAATAATCTTCAAAATTCAACAAAAAGTTAATTAATTCGGCTGAGATGTGCTCTCGCAATGGAGTTCTCATGAATAGTTCAGACCGAGATTATGGTTTTCGTTTTTCCCGCTTGCAATTCAGCGGGCGCGAGATTATCTTCACCCCATGCAGAAACGCGCCGCAGAAATAGTTACGAAAAGTTTGAGAAGATTGCATCATAGCCGTCTGTTTTTGGTGCTAGCGTTAATGTTTGGAGGCATTCTTTCACTGTATGCGGCGGATCTGCGATCCTGCCATAGTGTGAAATTGCTGGATGATCCTGCAAATGATGGCGACAGTTTTCATGTTGAAGTTGATGGACGGCAACTCCATATCAGGCTCTATTATGTCGATTGTCCCGAAACGACCGCAGGCTCTATGAGTGATGCACGCAGAGTGCGGGAGCAGGCGAGATATTTCGGCATCTCCTCCGTGACAAACATCATCAATTTCGGCAATGAGGCGAAGGCGTTCACGGGGCGCGTTTTGAGTAAGCCGTTCACGCTTAACACGGCGTTTGCCAGTGCGCTTGGCAGATCGTCTATGGGGCGCGTGTACGGATTTGTAACCACTTTCGATGGCGATGATCTGGCGAGCCTGCTTGTCGCAAATGGTCTTGCCCGCTGTCGCGGAATTGGCAGGGTGACACCCGCCGGTGTGCCGCGTGACGAGATGATTGAAAGACTCCGTGACATGGAGACCTCCGCCGTTTTAAGGCGCATAGGCATTTGGGCTCAAAGTGATCCAGATCGAATTGCGGAACTCCGTGCGGAACAACGAATTGAGGATCAGGAGTTGAAACAGCTACAGAGGCAGGTGAGAAAAACTGGTTCTCAACACGGCTTAATTGATCTGAACATCGCCACCAAAGAGAGACTCATGCTGCTCGATGGAATCGGATCGGTGTCTGCGGAGAAAATTACAGCTGGTCGTCCATATAGTGATGTTGATGATTTAATCAGAATCAAAGGGATAAACATAAAAACAATCGAAAAGATTCGATCCTGTGTCGTGCCGATAGGCAACCAGAAGAGAGCGACACCCGATTTATAGAAATTAAAACCACGTGCGGTGTTGCTGGTTTTTTGAACGCTTGCCGGGCGTGTAATACGTCCGGGCAGGGTTGCGGGGCAGGTGTCTTTTTGTCGTTGCGCATGTTGAGATAAAACTTCTTACGCGAGTATCTCGAATCTGGTGTCACTGCTCTTGATTCGCTCCGTGTTCCGGGAGAATCCTTCCTTAGTCAGATGGTCTGTCATAATGCGGCAATCAGTGGAGGTTTTTATCCCTCCAACATAATCTCATTTTAGCGTAATTTTTATCTTGCACTTATGACAGTTATGCGCTACATTTCGCGCTTGTGTTGTCCATTTCCTCCGGAAGTCGGAAGAGATGGAAGTAGTAAGATTAACTGAAAGAGAAGGTAAAGTATGCCAACAGGTAAAGTAAAGTGGTTTAGTTCTGACAAGGGATTCGGATTTATCGAGCAGGAATCTGGCGATGATCTGTTTGTCCATCATTCGGAGATTCAGGGCTATGCTCTTCAAGATGGCGAAGATGTTGAGTTTGACATAGGCGAAGGTCGCAAAGGTCCTTGCGCAACAAACGTGCGCAGTCTTCAGGGCTGATGCGGCGGCTAGTTTCGTTCATCAATTAAAATCAGAAAACGGCGCATCAATGTATGGTGTGCCGTTTTTGTTTGTAACGACATAAAAAAAGACTGGAGATACGGGACGTTCTGTATTGTCCGGGTGTCAGCGAACATCGTTGCGGATTGCGGCGAGGAAGGTGTCCATCTCGGCATCTGTTCCGATTGTCACGCGCAGGAACTGTTTAATTTTCTCGTTGGTGAAGTGGCGGACAAAGATATTTTGAGTCTTGAGGTGTTCAAAGAGTTCTTTCGCGTCGGTCGTTTTCGAACGTATCCACAGGAAGTTTGCTTCGGAGGGGAATACCTCGAAGTCGGCAGACTTCAACTCGGCGGCTATGCGTTTGCGGGTTTTCGTTATGCGTTCGCAACTCCCGCGCATATACTCGATATCTTCGATTGCCGCCTGCGCGATGCGCTGAGTGAGCATATTGACATTGTACGAATCTTTTATCTTGTGGATGGCGGCGATTAGCTGTGCGTTGCCGATCAGATATCCGAGTCGTATTCCCGCGAGCGAGTAGGATTTAGAGAGGGTGCGGGCGACGAGTACGTTGGAGCGCGTGAGTGCCAGATCCATGCAGTTGCGTGAAGCGAAATCCACATAGGCCTCGTCAATAACGACTATGCCGTTGAAGCGGTCGCAGAAATTTTCCACCTCTGTGCGGGGATAAAGCATGCCGGTCGGGGCATTCGGTTGCGTGAGAAAAAAGATGGAGGTCTCAAAATTGCCGGGGATACTCCATAAAAACCCATCCGTAAGCGGAACCGGGCGAGTTTCGATATCCTGTATCTGCGCCAGAACGGGGTAAAGCGAATAGGATGGGTCGAAAAATCCGACGCTTCCGTCCAGCTCGACGAACGCCCGCAGACAGAGGGCGAGCACCTCGTCGGAGCCGTTGCCCGCAAATACCTGTTCGGCATCGCAACCATGAAGATTGGCGATGGCGGTACGCAGTGCCGAACAAGTCGGATCGGGATAACGCCGCAACTCTTGTATATCCAGATTCGAAAGTGTTGCACGCACCTTCGGTGAGGGCGGGTAGGGGTTCTCGTTGGTGTTGAGTTTTATGACGTTTGGATCGGCGGGCTGCTCGCCAGGAATGTATCCCTGCATCGAACGGACGTTGACCCTGATGAAGTGATTGCTGTTCTCTCTCATCTCAATCCTTTTTGAACCTGATGGATGCGGAGTGCGCGTGGGCATCAAGCGTCTCAACGCGTCCGAACACCTCAATGGTTTCACGTGTCTGTTCAAGGTCTTTGCGGGTAAATTCTATAATGCTGGTACGTCGCTGGAAATCGTTGACGGTGAGACCCGAAAAGATTGCGGCTGTGCCGCCGGTAGGTAGTACATGGCTGGGACCGGCCACAAAATCGCCAGCCGACTCGGGTGTCCACGGTCCGATAAAGAGTGCGCCCGCCGTTTTTATTTTAGCGATCAGTTTTTGCGGATTGCGCACGATTAACTCCATGTGTTCAGGCGCGAACAGATTGCAGAGTTTAATCCCGTTGTCGATATTTTTGACGACGACAAGCAATGTTCCCGAGTTGAGTACTTTCAGTATGGTCTCTTGTCTGGAAAGCGATTTTGTCTGTTTTATGAGTTCCGCCTTAACGTTTTCCGCCAGTTTGACCGAGGTGGAAACCAGCAGGGTCTTTTCGTGCGCGGATCCGTGTTCGGCCTGTGAGAGCAGGTCGGCCGCAACATGGGCGGGGTTGGCCGAAGTGTCGGCCAGGATTGCAATCTCGCTGGGACCAGCGACCATATCCAGTCCGACATCCCCGTACACCTGGCGTTTGGCGGCGGTGACGTAGGGTCCGCCCGGTCCCACAATCTTCTGGACTTTGCGAATTGCACGTGTTCCGTACGCCATCGCGCCAATTGCCTGAATGCCGCCGATGCGGTATATCTCCGTGACACCACTGATTTTCAGGGCATAAAGGATGTACGGGTTGACACGCCCGTCGGCATCGGCAGGGGTGCAGGCGACGATCTCCGGAACACCCGCCGTTTTGGCGATAGGGACAGTCATCAGTGCCGTTGAAACCAGTGGCGCAGTGCCGCCCGGAATGTAAGCTCCGACACGTTGCAGTGGGGTGAATTTTTCACCGATGGTTCCACCATGCCCTGTCGGCATCTCCCAGTTTTTGCTGAGCCCCTTTTTTGAGAACGCTACCACACGTTTGAGAGTCTCTTTAGCCGCTTTTTTGAAAGCCGAATCGATGACATTGCCCGCTGCCACAATCTCCTCCTCGCGAATCCGCAGGTCGGCGACTTTCAGCTTTGTGCCGTCGAATTTGGCGGCGTACTCCAACACTGCGGCATCGCCCCGTTTTTTTATATCGACCAGCACTTTGCGTGCGGTCTCCTCTGCCGCCAGTGGGGCGGCGGGACGTTTTAAAAACTTTGTGACTATGCCGGACTGGCTGGTTGGCGACCAGGAGACCGTTGTTATTTTTGGAGCTCGCATGATTTATCCATATCTACTGTCTAAAGATTTCGTTCAGATGTCCGCACTTCGGACAGGTTTGCATAGGCATATTTCTGGAGAGCAGATATATATATTCGCAGTTGTCACAACGATAGATATAACGCTTTTCTTTCCGTCTGCGAATCAGATCGCGTATGCGATAGAATATCGCGCAACTCAGTATGATCGCGAGAGAGATCGCGAACGGAACTATTATAATTTGATCCATCTCTATACTCATCCAACCTGTCCAGTTAAATATACGGGCGCAGTGTGCCGCACTTACGAAAGAATCGCAAGCCTAAACGGAGAGAAGGGATATGGTGTCTTCATTTGTTCCGATGCCAATTGTTACTCTGTCAGCACTCGGGCGCGGAAATTGTGTCTTAGCGATAAACATGAATTCGCTGTGGAGCTGGTAGAGGTTGGATTCTGACTTTTCCGGCTTTCAAATGAGAATGCAAAGCTGTATCCTTACCTGTTTTGAATCGAAAGTGGCATCTATTTTGGTGTGAAACGTTGTGAATAAAAATAGTTATTTTGAAAGAGAAGTGGATGATATGAAAACAGGATGGAATGTTCCGCATGTTCCGGGCGTGTTTACGGTTTTTGTTTTTTTGATATGTATCGCCGTCCAGGCGGCAACTTTCACCAATGACTCCGCGATCACTGAGAGCGACACAACTTATGATGGGCAGACCGTGATCGTGGATGGTTGTACTCTGACAATCGATGGAGAACACAGCTTTTACGAAGTGTCGATCACCAACAGCGGAGTAATCACCCACTCCGCTGGCTCAACTGGTTTGGTTTTAACAGTCTCCAACACTTTTTTTGTGGCGGCAGGCTCTGCGATTGATGTGACGGCGCGTGGTCTGCGACCTTTGCCTGAAGCACCTATTC
>CAYTQP010000015.1:0-11438 GCA_964440175.1 uncultured Verrucomicrobiota bacterium | reverse complement strand
TGGCGGGCACGTCTGTCCTGCGCCACGGCGCGGGCTACACCAACGGTCTGCAAATTGCCGCACGGAGCGTGAATGTAACCAGCAATTCCGCGATTGATGTGACGGCGTGCGGTCTGCGGGCTTTGTCTGGAATAACCGGTCGACCGGGCGGCAGTTACGGTGGGCGAGGCTCCAACTATAACGGTAAGTCGGGTCCAACCTACGGGGATGTACGCAGACCCGTAGATTTGGGTTCAGGCGGTTTTGGTTCCAGCGACAGAAGTACCCGTGGCGGCGGGTATCTTCATATTGTGACAACCAGCCTCATGCTGGAGGGTTCCCTGCTCGCCAACGGGCAGTCCCACCTCGAATACACTGGTGGCGGTAGCGGTGGTAGCATTCTTCTTGATGTTGCGACGCTGACTGGCGGCGGGATTATTCGGGCAAACGGAGGCATTGCCGGAGCGAATGGCGCGGGTCATGGCGGCGGCGGGCGCGTGGCGGTTTATTATCAGAATATAACAGGATTCACATCGAGTGATATTGAGGCCAAGGCATCGGGTTCTGCCGAATGGGGTACGGTTTATCTTGCCGGACCGCGGCGCGTGAGTGTGAACAATATTGGTCCGGGGCATACATTGCCAGTTGGACCAGTTGTTATTGCCTACATGGCGACCAACACCTTTTCGTTTTACCCTGATCCCACGTTTGAAGTGCAGAAGATATTTGCTGATGGGATTAAGGTGGCGGAGACTGTTGCTCAGTACGATTGGATCAACACTGGTGTAATGCGTGGTGAGATGAACGATAGCCTCTGGGCGCAGCGTTTGCAGGGAAGTCAGCTCGATGTGGTGTTTTTGCTACCGATTGTCAGCGTGGTTCATAACGGCACAACCCTGACGATCAAAGTTATGGGTTCAGCGCAGTGGCTCTATACGCTTTTATGGACAGATGAGTTGTTTGGTGATGTGACCTGGCAGGTTGTTCCCGGACAGGAAGATGTCCTTTGCGCGGAGGGGGGAATTTTGACATTGACCGCCCCCACCGATAAGAGTTACGTCTTTTATCAGGTGACGGGGTGTCCATCTCCCTGAACCGTTCGCTGTTTTCGTCTGTTGTTGTCCCGTGGATGACCATGTCGGCATGACCACTCCGTTTGCAGGGAGAATCCCGGAAATTGATGTGCCACCCTTGCTGTTCGCCCGGTCGCAATCGAGATATCCCGAATCTCTTGTTTGCATGCGTAAGTCGTTGGTAATCAACGATGGCATCTCCAAAGGCACTACAAAGTCGTTCCCTCTTTATATCCGTCTGGACGGGGGAAAACGTTTCTCCCCACATGGCGTTATTTACGGAAGCGTTCAGGGCTTCCAATTTTCTGGAACCACGAATGCACACGAATTTTCACGAATGAGTTGGTTTTAAAGAGTAGAGCAGGTCTCCTGTTTTTATTAAACAAGCAGGATGTTTGTGTCACTTTGAACCAGTTCCAGGCGTTGGATAAATGCTGAAAATAGTTGTCCAGGGTTTGGGCAAAATCCCAAAACTGCCATTGCTGTGTCAGGAACATCATTGCTCCCTTTGCGATCTTGTGATCGAAGATCGGGTGTGGAATATTTTTTAACACCCACTCGTTGTGTTCGTTCAAGGAAACAAAGGTTGCAAAGAAAAGGGGGACTATTGGCTTTGCCCGAAACCATTATTTGCTCTATCATTTCTTTGTGGGGGAATGCCTGTTTCACGCGAACATGTCGTGGAGACCACTTTTGAGTTTTAACAATTTTTGGGATCCCCGCATAATTCAGTCGGTTGTCTTTTTTTTGTGACACTTACTGTTACAAGTTTGGGTCGTTCTGTTTCCCATCTATTTTCGCTTGGATGTGTACACATTTAGGTGTACATTTCCCTTTTATATTATTCGCAACTGGAGTTTACATGCACACAGATATAATCGCTATCGCCAATCAGAAAGGCGGAGTTGGCAAGACGACGACTTGCATCAATCTCGCAGCCTGTTTAACCGCGTTGAAGAAGCGAATTCTCATTCTCGATCTCGACCCGCAGGCAAACGCTACCAGCGGACTGGGAATCGAGAAGATACAGGGCGAAAGCCTTTACGGCGCACTGCTCGGCGAGATGAATATATCGGAGTGCATCAAACCCACCGCCTACAAGAATCTAGACATAATCCCTTCGGAAGTCGATCTTGCCGGAGCGGAAATCGTTGTCGCACGTGGCGACAACTATTTGCACCGAGTCCGCGAAACCCTGAATGATCTCCCAACCGAAAAGCCTTATGACTTTGTCTTCATCGATTGCCCTCCCTCACTGGGTATATTGACAATGAACGCCATGGCCGCCGCCGACAGCCTGTTGTTGCCGATTCAGTGTGAATATTTCGCGTTGGAGGGTTTAAGCGTCGTCACGAATCTAGTCGAAAAGATAAGACGTACCGGCGGCAACTCACGCCTCAGAATTGAAGGCATCATCATGACAATGTACGATCGCCGCACCAATCTCTCTTTTCAGGTGGCTGAGGAGGTACGCAAGCATTTTGGAGACAAACTATTCGACACACTCATCCCTCGCACCATTCGACTTGCCGAAGCGCCAAGTCACGGGATGCCGATAATCGACTACGATCCCCGCAACATGGGGGCTGTGGCATTCGTCAACCTCGCGGAAGAATTTCTTGCACGTCGAGCTTTATGAACTCCATGCGACGGTTCGTAAAAACCATCGATACAAAGCGCAAGCATTAAGCAACGGAGTACTAATCCGCCTGGTTGCGTCGAGTGGACGATCGGGGGTGTTGCGATGTTAATCCTTTTCCTTTTTGTTGTTCTCCTGCTCGATTTTGCCATTATTCACACTTTCTCATTTTTCTGTGCAATCGCAAATATTGTCGGTTAATCCAGATATAGCTGGCGCATTGGCTGGAGCTTTCATTTTTAGCACTTCTATTTTCGTGAGATTGATTTTTCTTTTCTCAAAACTGGAATTCAAAATTTCATCCCCCGATTCATCCACGTCGGCAGAGAAATATATTGTAATGCACCAATTGTTCTCAAACTCTCCTTTGCGATTGAAATGGAGATAATTGAGCTATCTCAATCTGGACGACGTATGCCAATACGTCAAAAGTTATCGATTTCTCGGCGTTTTATAGACCTCCGCAGGCATCATGCTTGCGTCGAATGTTGAATTGGGCTTGTTTCCAGTGCTGGCAGGAACCCATTTATCATCTGCTTAATGATATGAAATAGTGGACATAACTATAATTGGTGTCTTTTGGAATGCGTCGTTTCTTCTTCAATCTTGTTCCCCGACGGGATAAGCCCGCAAGTATCTGAACGGAGGCACTGTCCAAGCTCAGGACAACAGCCCTAAACAATTGTCCAATATCCGGACATCTTCAAAACGCTTCAGTGTGCCGCTGAACGCAGTGGTTCCAGCAGTTCATCAGGAACCTCCAATGCTCCGAAGCCGCGACCCAGACGAATGGCGGGATTGGCGGCTCCGTGGAAATCGCTACCACCGCTCATCAACAGACCCAGTTGTTTTGTCAAGCCGCAAATCTTCTCATGCACCCTTGGCGAATATTCAGAGTAGTAGCACTCTATTCCGTCGAGACCATACGAAACAAGCTCCTCTATCAAAGTCTTCTGTTTTGTGTTTGAGAGCTTCAGCGTTATCGGATGTGCCAGAATTGCCACCCCGCCGGCATTCTTTATCAGTTTGATGCAGTCTTTCTGTGAAAGACGTGCGCGATCGACATAGGCCTTCTTCCCCTTGGCCAAATATTTGTCGAACACCTCCTGTTTGCTCTTTACATAACCGTGAGCTATCATTGCCTGTGCGAAGTGTGGGCGTCCGACAACATCGCTACCGGCATACGCCGCGACCTCGTTCCAAGTCAGCTTAATGCCAAGCTCATTGAGTCTCTCCAAAATTAGTTCATTGCGACCCTCGCGTTTCTTGCGAATCCACTCCAGCTTGCTGCGCAACTCCGCATTTTGAATATCCATGTAATATCCGAGTATGTGCATTGTGCCCGGTCCGAACTCCGCGCTCAGCTCCACTCCCGGAATCCGCTCAATATTCATCTCCGTCTCCGCCGCCATAAACTCTGGCACACCGTCTATTGTGTCGTGATCGGTCAATGCTATAGCCATGAGGTTTATTTCGGAAGCCGCGTGCACAAGCTGGGTCGGTGTCAATGAACCATCCGAAAACGTCGAATGCATGTGTAAATCTATCATCTCTCAACTCTCATTTAAATTTAAAGCTTGGACAGTAAGGCATATCGCACGCCTTTGCAATTCTATTCCGCCCATTGTAACCGCATCTCTCATGTCGTCACTTTTTTTGAGGCTCTTTTTAATCTTCTTTCTTGCGTAATTAGGGTTGTTACGCGATTTTAACCACGCAAAAGCACAATAATTTTATTGTTTTGCTATTGGAATAGAGCGTCATCATTCATGCTGGATCGGGCGGCAAGATTTATTCAGCGGGTGGGGGATTCTGTATCCGGGCGGTCAATATTGCGGGGGATCCGAGTAGTTTCGTGAGTCCAATTGCGCGGCAACCTTTTTCGAGCGCGTCAGAGCTTTTCGGTCGATTCATGGCGCGGTGGAGTGCCATGGGCAGAAAAAACTGGTTGGTTCGTCGCAGAACAATGAAGCCGGCGGCGCGGAAGTGTGCGTTGATCTGTCGGTGGCTGAAGAGTGTGTAAGTGCGTGTGTTCTTTTCGATTCTGCGCTTGAGCTTGAAGAGCAGAGGGGATGCGATATTGACGCTTTGCCAGGTGGGATAGTCGATGATTACTGTTTTGCGGGCGACACGGCATAGTTCGGACACCAGATGCCTCCATTCATTGCAGTGACTGATGAAACGGAAGCAAATGACTGCGTCAAATGAGTTGTCGGGATATGGAAGCTGAATCAAATTCCCGGTGGCAAAAGATATTTCACCTGCGTCAATCTGCGGCTGAATCCGCAATGCGCAATCTTGGTGGCTGCCGAGAACCGTCACTTTGCATCCAGCTCGCGCAAGCGGAATGGCGAGTTGCGCGTGACCGCCACCCACATCCAGTATACCGCCGGAATGATCGGTTCCGATGGAACGGAGAACTGTCTCTTCCTGCGTTTTCAGTAGCCAGTCGCCAAGCGGTCCGGCAAAACGCGACGCATAGGCATCCGAGGCGGTCTCTATGTCTGCGGTCTCCAGATAATAATTTGTCGATTGGTTATTCATATTCACACACCCTTTCTATATAAGAGGAAAACGTTTTGGTAAAGAATATAATCACGGGTACTGTGAATTGAGGCTGAAAGATTTGTAAAAGTTTAACTTTATGGAGAAGGCTGGAAACAGCGAGAATGTCTGGCGATGGTCATGGCGTAAATTTTTTTCGTAACAGTGTTTTTCTCTGTGCTGACTTGGGGTTTCAACCATTCGCTTGTTGCTAATATCGGTGGTGGTGGGCTGGAGTATCTGGGTGATCCGATGTTAAATGCGTGGATAATCAACCGTAACCTCCACGCGCTCTGCGCGACACCGTGTGAGATTTGGCAGGTAAACATATTTTATATTCTATGAGAACACGCTGGCGTTTTCGGAGAACCTGATCGTTCCAAGTGTCTCGCTACTGCCGATATACGAATTCACAAAAAATCCTATTCTGCTCCATAACATCACATTTTTCGCGGGCATAATTTTGTCGGGGGTGTCCGGCTATCTATTGGCGTTTTATCTGACGCGCTTGCGCGGGTGCGGACTTATAGCGGGTATTGTTCTGGCGTTCTCTTCATTTATGCTCGCCCATCACGACCCTCATCTCTATCTTATAGTTGTCGCAGTCTGCCTTCCGTTGCAGTTTCTTTCGAGCCGCTATTACTTTGTTTTTCTGGCGACAACCGCTGCATTGCTGATGGTGCGCATTCAGGATGGAGGTGAAAGATGAACGCGGCATCCGGAGTGCTTTGGAGTTTGAATATGATCCTCTTCAACTGGTCAATTCGATATTGAAATCTCCGTGCGATTCGTATATGATGCTGTTGTTTTCAAGTGTGAGGGCTTCGGGGTTTCGCTTAATATTGACGGAACCGGCGGATGCGAAAATGCTTGTGTTTTCAGAGATTGAACTTTACCGCCAGCTTAACAGCGGGAAATACGAATGACCAAAATAAAAGCCAGTATTGAAGCGGCGCAGGTGGGCATTGTCATGCCGGTCTACAACGAGGCGGAAACCTTGCGCGAAATTGTTGAAACTGTGCTCCGTCAACCGTGTGTGCGTGAGCTTGTGATTATCGATGACGCATCCACTGATGGCACATGGGTTCTCATTGAGGAGCTGTTCAAAAACGATAAAAGGGTTCGGAAAAAGCGGCACGATGTGAATCAGGGGAAGGGTGCCGCTCTGCAGACCGGGTTTTCCATGGTGAAATCGCCAATTATTATTGTTCAGGACGCGGATTTGGAGTACGATCCGACGGAGTATCCCGTTCTGATAAAACCGATTATCGACGGGCGGGCCGATGTGGTGCTGGGGTCGCGTTTCACAGGTGCTGGCGCTCACAGAGTACTTTATTTCTGGCATTCAGTGGGCAACAAATTCTTAACCACATTGTCAAATATGTTCACGGATCTGAACCTCACCGATATGGAGACCTGCTACAAGGTCTTCAAAAAAGAGGTTCTCGACAAAGTAGAGATTAAAGAGAAACGCTTTGGATTCGAGCCGGAGATTGTCGCCAAAGTCTCACGTCTCGGAGTGAGTATATACGAGGTTCCCATCTCGTATTATGGTCGCACATACGCGGAAGGCAAAAAGATTGGATGGCGTGACGGCGTAAACGCTTTCTGGTGTATTTTTAAATACGCCCTTTTACGGCACTAACGGCATCTCCATAACGGATAAAACATTATGACTGATAAACTTGTGATAATTGCTGGCAAAGGGGCGTATCCGCGCATTCTGGCTGAGTCTGCTCGCGCCGGTGGGATTGGGCATATTTTCGTTTTGGCATTCAAGGGCGAAACAAATCGCTCCATTGTTCCACTTGCCGATAAAGTTCGCTGGGTTCCGGTGGGCAGACTTTTGGAATTTCTTGAAGTCCTTCGTGATTTCGGGGCAGATCAGGCGGTGATGGCTGGACAGATCACCCCCACAGCCCTCTTCCGTCTGCGTCCTGATAAGGCCATGTTCAAGCTACTGTCCAAACTTGAAAAACGCAATGCGGAGACAATTTTCGGGGCTGTTGGTGAAGAGATGCGCAAGATTGGCGTGGAGCTGAAACCTGCCTCGCTGTTTATGCAGAATGCCATGCCCTCCGCTGGACCTTTAACCGCACGTACCCCGGACGATCGTGAACGGATCGATATTGCGTTGGGTCTGGATGTTGCGAAAACGACAAGCAGTCTGGATATTGGTCAGACGGTTGTGATCAAGGAGGGGACAATCCTCGCGGTGGAGGCATTCGAAGGCACTGACCGTACTATTTTACGCGCCGGCAAACTTGGCGGAACGGGCGGAGTGGTGGTCAAGGTGGCGAAACGCGGACACGATATGCGTTTCGATATCCCGGTAATCGGGCTGAAATCGCTGAAAATATTTAAAAAAGCGGGCATATCGGCATTGGCAATTGAGGCTGGTCGGACAATCCTCCTCGAAAGAAAGAAAATTGTGTCCGTTGCCGACACCATGAATCTCGCCATATTGGCGGTGAACTTGCCCGGTTCTGATGATTATAAAAATGAATTCTAAACAAAAGGAAACGTATATGGAAAACAAACTCAAAGTGGGTATTATTGGAGTTGGCAGTTTAGGTCAGCACCACGCACGAGTGTACAGTGAAATGCCAGAGGTGGAACTTGTTGGACTTTACGACGCGAATACACGCCGATGTAACCGGCTGGCGAAAAAACATAGAACCCGCGCGTTCAAAACAATTGACGAACTGGCCGAACAGGTTGATGCAGCAAACATCGTTGTCCCAACTGACCTGCACCATGAGGTCGCTACAGGAATGATAAAAAAGGGATTGCACCTCCTCGTGGAAAAACCTATTACCGCGACAACGGAAGAGGCGGAAGATTTGGTGAGACTGGCCAAAGAGAACAACATCATACTGCAGGTCGGGCACATTGAGCGCTTTAACCCCGTGCTGAATTTTCTGGAGGATTCCGGCAAGCCTCCGCGTTTTATCGAATCGCACCGCCTCTCCCCATATCCACCAGCCCGCAAAGGTATGCACCCGCGCGGCACAGAGGTGAGTGTTGTGCTGGATCTGATGATTCACGATATCGAGATCATTCTACATCTTGTAAAATCGAAGGTGAAAGATGTGAGTGCCGTCGGCATACCGGTTCTAAGCAAAACCGAGGATATCTGCAATGCACGCCTGACGTTTGAAAACGGGTGTGTCGCCAATATAACTGCGAGTAGAATAAGTCCTGAGCGAATGCGCAAAATACGGGTCTTTCGCGAAGATGCCTACATCTCTCTGGACTACATGAAGCAGTCTGGCGAAATATACTTTAAGAGTGAAAAGGGAATCGATAGGAACAAAATTCCTGTAGAGCAGGAGGAGCCACTTGTCAGAGAGTTGCGGGCGTTTGTTCAATGCGTTATGACTAACGGTACACCCCGCATTTCCGGGGCGCAGGCCGCCGAGGCACTGAAGCTGGCAATGCGAATTGTTAATCTGTCGCGAGAGGGAGTCTCGTGACTAAGTCTATCATGGTCATTGCGGGAGAGACTTCAGGAGACATGCATGCCGCACGGGTGATTCGCGAGATTAAGAAGAGCCAGCCAAATATCAAATTCTGGGGAATTGGCGGTGACGAGATGGCATCATGTGACGTTAAGCTGGAGGAGCATGTCCGCAATATGGACGTGATGGGTTTCAGCGAGGTTTTGCGGAAATATTTCCATTTCAGAAAAATATTCAAGCGTATGCTCAAACTCGCTGCGGAGCGTAAACCCGATGCAGTACTACTGGTGGACTATCCCGGATTCAATCTGCGCTTTGCCAGGGCGGCAAAACGGCTGAATCTGAAAGTAATATACTATATCTGTCCGCAGGTGTGGGCGTGGCATCGCTCTCGCATCGGGAAGATGGCGCAGATTATTGACCGCCTGCTGGTCATTTTTCCATTTGAAAAAGAGATATTCGATGGAACCGGACTTCATGTTGATTTTGTCGGGCATCCACTCGTCGAAACAATACGCCGACTGAAAGAGAGTCGTCAGGAAGAGTTGCCCTGGCGGGGCGTAAAGCGCGTGGCGTTGCTTCCCGGTAGCCGCCGTCAGGAGGTTGAGCGTATCCTGCCGTCAATCTGGGAGGCGGCGCGACTTCTGGAGGAGAAGGATCCCGGTATATCCTTTATTCTAGCTACCCCTTCCAGTGTGATTGAATCAATTGCCCGGAATACAATTTCAAATATAACCAAAAATCCCGAGCGCGTTGAATTTGTTGTCGGCAAAACACGTCATGTTCTCTGGCAGGCGCAGGCTGCCATAGTGGCATCCGGCACTGCCACAATAGAGGCCGCATTGATGCGCTGCCCCATGGTCATCGTATATTGTGTTTCGGGCATCACCTACTGGCTGGGTCGTAAGCTGATCAAAATCCCGTACATTGGAATGGTTAATATTGTCGCCGACAGGGAGCTGTGTCCAGAATTTATTCAGCACGATGCCGATCCTGTCCGTATTGCCGCCGCCATGGGCGTAATCCTCAAAGATGGTTCGAAGCGAGAAAATATGCTCGCCGGGCTCGATTCGGTTGCGGACAAACTCAGCGTAGAAAACGCAATTGAAAAATCCGCAGCGGTCATACTCGATGAGCTTGGACTCAGCGCCTCATAAATTTTGAGTACATAAAGATTGCGTAGGAGATGAGGAAGGCGATAAAGCCCGACAACATTAGAACGGCACCAGTTGTGAGCAACGCGGTGCGTTCACCATGGAGATTCCGTCCATATATCAATATTCCCACACCGATGAGGCTGGCAACGTAAGCCCCTATTCGAAAGATAAAATAAAGTCTCTTAAGCATGATAGTTCCAACATTCGGACAAATGCACCCAGAAAATGTCCAACATTCGGACAAACACCGAAAACCGTGTTCCAGGCATTGGGCAATGCCATTCTACAATTCGGGGACGGGCGCATTGCCGGCTTTATCCAGCTGATTGCCAACCGCCTCAATTTGATTGTTGAGGAAGCTGTTGCAATGCGTCAAAATAGCATCGTTTCGTATAAAATAAAGTTCAGCCCCCAACATCAGCACCACTGACAGGAAGAGTGCTTGCCGCCAATAGCTCTCCACTCTGGCAAATGCGTAATAAACGAGGTAGGGCGGAATAAGCAGTGTAAGAAATCCCGAAATCTGTCCCTCCATAAAGGCATCGAACACCACAGCCAAAGAACCGAGTGCCAGCGCAGGCAGGCGGAAGACCATATAGTACTTCATAATTTTCGGATCGGTGCGCCCGTAATACTGACACGCCACGAGTCCGCCACCAAAAATAATGAACACTACCAACCCCAACAGGAATGAAGACGGCGACTTTGCTTTATCTTTCTTGTTCGTCGGTAGTCTTTTGTCCATGCCGGCTTCGACCGAATTATTTGAATGTGACTTACCTGAAAACTCACCAGTATCCCTGTGTAAGGTCTTGTTTGTATCATCTCGCCCTACCTTGCGAACTCTCAGTTTTTTGTGCTCGGACATTTTCGCCGTCCGGAGGTGTGTCTGACAGGCGATACAAACGCGGCTCTCCTCTTTTGAATACTCCGAAAACGTGTTTTCTGCCCCGCACTCCCCGCAAACTACTTTTATGTCAGCCATTACCGTTAGCTCCTGTTACATGTTACAAGATTGATTGTCCTCTCACTACTCAAACTGGTTGCGAAGTTTAACGTATCATTAGTTATCGATCAAGTAAAGAAATAGAAATAGAACAAACAATCTTGCAACCACCACGAAATTTAATTACCAATTGAAATTTAATTACCATTTGCACCACTGGAAATAGTAATAATAGGAATATAAAAATTGAATTGTAAAAACCACAAATACTTTCTGCTGTTTATTGTCGCTATTGCACTCTACATATTAATAGGCTGGCAATCAATTCGTGCTCCGTTCTCTTCTTTTGATGACACCCCCGAACTTTATTATGTGCGCGGTGTCACTTCGGTGTGTGACTTTATCTTTCGTGATGTTTTTGGATTTTTCCGCCCGGTTAAAAACCTCCTCTTTCTGGCATTCAGCTATCTCGCTGGTTACGACATGTTTCTAACTCGTCTTCTGGCGGTTAGCATAGGAATATGGAGTTTCATTCCTGTTAACATTCTGTTTCGGCGCTTACTCTACGGCAATGCGATGTATGGATTAACCCGAATATTGCATGAGTAGCTGATGCTTTCTTGCAAAGGCGCAATAAAC